>CBFHUI010000005.1:0-48570 GCA_965658725.1 Alphaproteobacteria bacterium
GGGGCAGCCCAGGCTTTGATAAACCGCGTCGATCAACGACTGTCCACGCTCATTAACGAACAATCCGCTGCCCAGCTGGGTCATGCCATAGCTGAAGGCTATGCGTTGACCGGGGTCGGCAAAGCTCACAGACCCGCCGATCCCTGTGTGGCCAAAGGCCCCGTCGGGGATCCGTAGGGAACGGCCGTTGCTGCTGGGGCCGGGGTTGTCCATGCGCAGCATCGCGCCGAGTGAGAACCGGGTTGGGATGGTCAGTGTGAGGTCGCGGCGGGTGCTGGCCGAAGGGGTGGCGAGCCGATCAACGCCTTCGGGGCTGAGCAGCGTACCGTCATTCTCAGCCAGCGGTCGCAGCATGTTTGCGAGACCACGCGCATTGCCAATCCCGCCCGCTCCGCCGATCTCAGCGGGCCAGTAAATCTTCTTGTTCGGGGTAAAACGTCCGGTGTTTACAACGGCGAGGAAGGGGATGGATTTCTTATCAAACAGCAGTTTGCGCAGAAACGGACTGGTCAGCACGCGGCGCAGCGTGAGCGGCGGCAGAGTCACTGGGGCAACCCGGCTGTATTCCGTGCGCGGCAAGCCAATATAGAAATCTGCGCCCGTGGGCTTGCGCACGTGCTGTTCAAAATACGCGCCCAAACTCTGACCCGAAATCCGGCGCACAAGCTCACCCACCAGCCAGCCAAAGTTGACCATGTGGTAGCCAACCGCCGTTCCCGGTTCCCAGAACGGCGTTTCCCGCTCTAGCGCTTTGGTCATGTAATCCCAGTCGGTATAGCCCGCGTTCCGGACCCGGCGGCGCAGGGCGGGGAGCCCGGCGGTGTGATTGAGCAGGGCGGAGACCGTGATATCGGCCTTGCCGTTCTGAGCGAATTCCGGCCAGTACTCAGCCACCGGCGCATCCAGTGCGACGAGCCCCCGATCCACCAGCTGATGCAGGCAAATCGCGGTTGCAAGCTTGGTGTTGGAGAACAGCGGCAGCACGGTGTCAGCTTGCCAGGGTACGTGCCCGGCCGGGTCTTCATGGCCCATCCACAGATCAACCACGGTCTGCCCCTGATAAATCACACTGACGCAGGCTCCCTTCTCACCCCGTTGGCGAAAGTTGTGCACAAAGGCCTCAGCGACAGGAAGGAACGCAGGGGCGGCAAAGCCACCCAGTTCGGGCGTGTCCCCAAAGACCGTGCTCAAGCGAACACCGTGCAAGTCAAAGCGTTGTGACCCTGTTCCGGGTTGCTTGAGCGCTTTGAAACGTCTCCGTCAACCAAGGCAACGTTCCCTGCTTGAAGTTGATTGTGCATTGCTCATCCCCTGTCCTTCGCCTTGCGTCTGGTTCGAAGAACTGCCTATGCTTCTGTTTGTAAGAGCCTTACCGGCAAAGTCTACGATGTAAGTTTGACTAACCAACTGAGATCCTATGGACCGGATGCGAAGCTTGCGCCAGATCGTTACTCTGGCGGACGCAGGAAACTTCAGAAAAGCGGCAGAGCGTCTGGGGGTTACCCACTCTGCGCTCAGTCAGGCAATCGCCAAGCTCGAAGACAGCTACGGCGTTCCGCTGTTTGTGCGCAACAAGCAGGAAACCGTGCCCACCGCCTTTGGACGCCGCATGGTCGAGGCCGCGCGGTCGGCGCTGGTGGAGATCGAGCGGGCTGAACGAGACGTGGCGATGATGCGCAACTGGGAAACCGGCGTGCTCACCATCGGCTCCGACCCCAATGTCGCCGAAAGTCTGCTTGCGCCCGTACTGGTCAGCATGATGCGCCGTCATCCCCACGTGCGGATCAAAGTGCTGTCGTGCAATTGGCAGGCGATGGAACAGGCGCTGCTCAACAAGGCAATCGACATCTATGTTGGCTTGGCTCCTGACCGGCGTACGGATGCGTTGGTCTATGACAGCATCCCACTTGCCCCGCCGATTTGTGTCTGTCGGACAGGACATCCGCTGATTGGCAGATCGCTGCGGATCCAGGACATCCGCCCCTTTCCCTTCCTCGCCGCTGATGCACCGATCTGGTACCTCGAAAACGTCCGCCAGACCTACCCGGATGAACTCAAGACGCTGGATGACGTGCGTTCGACCTTCCTGATGACCCAGGACCTCGGTCTGATGCGCAAGATGATCGCCGAGACCGACGCGATTGGTGTGCTGCCGGCTCAAGTTGTCTCAAACCAACTCAAGCGCAACGAAATGGCCAAGCTGCGCTTTCACCGCGAGCCCTTCCGCGGCAGTCTGCCGGGCGTGATTGCACGGCTGGACGGCTATCCGCTACCACCGATCGCCCAAGCGCTGGTCACCCGCATTCATCGTGCGGTGCAGAAGCGGGGCTGAGCGCCCATCCCTGAAAGAGGAGACCCCGCCCATGAAGCAGCCCGAGTTCAAGCCCATGAAGGGGTTTCAAACGGTTTCGATCGGGGGGTCGAGCGGCCCTGAAGACATCTACGTTCTTGACGATGGGGCGTTGATTTGTGCCAGCGACGCGGGCGAGATCCTGCGGATTGAGCCAGACTTGAAAACCGTTTCTGTGGTCGCACAGGTTGGTGGGCGTGGACTGGGGGTGGATCGGCTCCCGGACGGACGTCTGGTTGTCTGCAACGCGGAACTGGGTTTGCAGGCGGTGGACCTGCAGACTGGCGCTGTTGAGGCGCTGGTGACCGAGATCGACGGCGAGCCGCTGGCCTTCTGCAACAACGCCGCCGTGGCGCGCGACGGCACCGTCTATTTTAGCTCTTCGACCACGCGGCATGGGATCAACGAAAGCACCAAAGACATCCTCGAAGGGCGTCGAACAGGTCGCCTGTTCCGCCGCTTGCCCGATGGCCGCGTTGAGACGTTGCTGAGCGGGATTCTCTTTGCCAACGGTGTGGCGCTGAGCCCGGATGAGGACTTTGTGGTCCTGAATTCAACGGGCGAATACGCCATGCACCGGCTGTGGCTCAGCGGAGAGCGGGCCGGACAGCACGACATGTTTGCCACTGACCTCCCGGGCTTCCCGGATAACCTAAGCGTCGGCACTGACGGCCTGCTGTGGTGCGCCGTGGTCACGCCAGTGACTTCCGCGCTGAAAATGATCGAGGGGCTGCCTTTATGGCTGCGCGGGATCCTCGCGCTGCTCCCCGAACTGCCCAGTGCCAAGCCGGTCAAGGCTGCCTTCTGCCTTGCCTTCGACTGGGATGGCACCCTTGTCCACGCTTTTGAAGATCGTTCGGGCCATTTTTTCTTCACCACGGCCGCGCGTGAGCACAAAGGCCGGGTCTACTTAGGCAGTTTGCACGGCGACGCCATGGCCTGCTTCGAAATTTAAGACGGGTTTTTCAGAGTGTTTTCCCCCCAAGGACGGGATATAGAGAGGACATGCAGATCGTGGGGTGCAACCACCACCACGCGCGAAACAGGGACTGAGCATGCGCCGTATCCGCCGAGCCGTTTTGCCTGTTGCAGGCCTGGGCACCCGCTTCTTGCCGGCAACCAAAGCCATGCCGAAAGAGATGCTGACGGTCGTCGACCGCCCCGTGATTCAGCACGCAGTGCAGGAAGCCTTGGCCAGCGGGATCGAACAGCTGATTTTTGTCACTGGTCGCGGCAAGACCGCGATCGAGGACCACTTCGACCACGCCTTTGAGCTGGAAGCGACCCTTGCCGCGCGGGGAAAGGACGAAGCCCTGCAGACGGTCGAAGCCACCAACTTCCCACCCGGAACCATCGCCTACGTAAGGCAGCAGGAGCCGCTCGGCCTCGGTCACGCGGTCTGGTGCGCGCGCCACGTGATTGGCGATGAGCCCTTTGCTGTGCTTCTGCCTGATGACATCATATTGGGTGGCGAGCCTTGTCTGCGCCAGCTGCTGGAGGTCTATGAGCACATGGATACCCCCGGCGCCAACCTGATTGGGGTGGAAGCAGTGGAGCCAGAGATGACCCGCAAGTTCGGCATCCTCGATATCGACCACTGGCACGAGGACGGCACATCCTTCACCGCCAAAGGCATTGTCGAGAAGCCTGAACCGGATCAGGCCCCCTCGAACATGGCCGTCTTTGGCCGCTACATCCTCGACCCCTCCGTCCTGCGCCATTTGGACCGGCAGGAGCAAGGCGCGGGCGGGGAAATCCAACTGACCGATGCCATTGATGCGAGCATTCAGGACGGCGTGGCTACAGTGGGGCACTTGTGCGAAGGCCGCCGCTTTGACTGTGGTTCCAAGGAGGGTTTCGTGCTGGCTAACGTTGCCTATGCGCTGCAGGACAGTGTCATCGGGCCGGGGCTGAAGCCAGCGATCAAGGCGCTGGTAGATGGCGACGCTTAAGCGCTTCACCGCTGTGATGACAAAGAAAAAGCCCGCGCCGGTTCCCCGGCGCGGGCTTTTTCGTTTCAGGCGGGCTGAAGGGCCTTAGAACAGACCTTCAATATCACCAGCTTCGTTAAGCATGATCGACTCAGCCGCTGGCGTGCGTGGCAGGCCGGGCATGGTCATGATCTCACCGCAGATCGCGACGATGAAGCCCGCGCCGGCGGAGAGGCGCACTTCACGCACGGGCAGCGAGTGACCGGTTGGTGCACCGCGCAGGTTTGGATCGGTAGAGAACGAGTACTGCGTCTTCGCCATGCAAACCGGCAGGTTGCCATAGCCGGCTTCTTCCCATGCCTTGAGCTGATCGCGGATCTTTTTGTCCGCGAGCACTTCGTCTGCACGATAAATGCGCTTGGCCACAGTCTCGATCTTCTGGAACAGGCCCATGTCATCGGGGTAGAGTGGGGAGAACTGAGCCATGCCACTATCAGCGATTTCTGCTACGCGCGTCGCAAGTTCCTTGACGCCTTCTGAGCCATGCGCCCAGTGCTTACACAGGATGGCTTCAGAGCCCATTTCTTCGACGTAAGCCTTGACCGCTGCAACTTCGGCGTCGGTGTCGGTGACGAAGTGGTTGATCGCGACAACCGCCGGCACACCGAAGGATTTCACGTTCTCGATGTGACGGCCAAGGTTCGAGCAGCCCGCTTTGACCGCTTCCACGTTTTCCGGGCCGAGGTCGGCTTTGGCAACGCCGCCGTTCATCTTCATCGCGCGAACGGTGGCGACGATCACGACCGCATCAGGGGCGAGACCGGCCTTGCGGCACTTGATGTTCATGAACTTCTCAGCGCCCAGATCCGCGCCGAAACCCGCTTCGGTGACAACGTAGTCGGCAAGCTTCAGTGCCGTCGTCGTCGCAACAACGGAGTTACAGCCGTGCGCGATGTTGGCGAAAGGACCGCCGTGCACGAAGGCTGGGTTGTTTTCGAGCGTTTGTACCAGGTTTGGCTGCATGGCCTGCTGCAGCAGAACCGTCATCGCGCCGTCCGCCTTGATGTCGCGGCAGTAAACCGGGCTGCGGTCGCGGCGGTAAGCCACGATGATGTCGCCGAGACGCTTCTTGAGGTCATCCAGATCGTTGGCCAGACACAGGATTGCCATGACTTCAGACGCCACGGTGATGTCAAAGCCAGCCTGACGCGGGAAGCCGTTAGAGACACCGCCCAGAGACGTCACGACGTCGCGCAGCGCGCGGTCGTTCATGTCGAGCACGCGACGCCAGGTCACTCGGCGGGTGTCGATTTCCAGCTCGTTGCCCCAGTAGATGTGGTTCTCGATCATCGCGGCGAGCAAGTTGTGCGCCGACGTGATGGCGTGGAAGTCGCCGGTGAAGTGCAGGTTCATTTCCTCCATCGGAACCACCTGCGCGTAACCGCCACCCGCAGCGCCGCCCTTCATGCCGAAGCATGGGCCCAGCGAAGCTTCGCGGATACAAATCGCTGCTTTCTTGCCGATGGCGTTTAGGCCGTCACCCAGACCCACGGTCGTAGTCGTCTTGCCTTCACCGGCCGGGGTCGGGTTGATCGCGGTGACGAGAATCAGCTTGCCGTCCTTCTTCCCCCTTTGTGCCTTGATGAACTCGGCGGAAATCTTCGCCTTGTCGTGGCCGAAAGGAAGGAGGTCATCGTAACCGATGCCGAGCTTTTCGCCGATCTGCTGGATCGGCTGTTTCTTGGCTTCGCGGGCAATTTCAATGTCGGACTTGAAAGACATGGTGTGGCCTTCGTGTTGGAGGGTCTGTCTGTTGGGTTAAACGGTTGCTTCGGCTGAAGCTTTCTCCACCCGCACGGCGGAGAACTTGAACTCAGGGATCTTGCCGTAGGGGTCGAGCGCTGAGTTCGTAAGGATATTGGCGGCCGCTTCGACGTAGGCGAAGGGCAGGAACACCTGATCGGGAGAGACCGCACGGTCTTCGCGAACCATGACGTTCACGCTGCCCCGGCGGGTGGTCAGGGAGACCACGTCACCGGCCACGGCGCCGAGTTTACGCAGGGTGCTCGGGTGCATGGAGCAGTTTGCTTCCGGCTCCAGCGCGTCGAGTACGCTCGCCCGGCGCGTCATCGAGCCAGTGTGCCAGTGCTCCAGCTGACGGCCGGTGATCAGGATCATCGGGAATTCGTCATCTGGGGTTTCATCCGGTGCGACCAGATTGGCCGGGGTAAAGCGTGCGCGGCCCTCGGCCCGCGGGAAACCATCGCCAAAGACGATAGGCTGTCCGGGGTCTTCCGGGCTGAGCGAGGGGTAAGTCACTGCGTTCTGTTCACCCAGACGGTCCCACGTGATGTTGTCGAGCGACTTCATGCTCTGTTTCATCTCGGCAAACACTTCGCTGGGGTGGCTGTAGGTCCAACCCAGACCGAGGCGCTTGGCCAGTTCCGTGGTGATTGCCCAGTCTTCACGGGCTTCACCGGGGGCCGGCACCGCCGGACGACCCATCTGCACCTGTCGGTTGGTGTTGGTCACGGTCCCGGTCTTCTCCGGCCACGCTGCAGCGGGCAGGATCACGTCAGCGTAGTTCGCGGTTTCCGTCAGGAAGATGTCCTGCACCACCAGATGTTCGAGCTTGGCCAGCGCATCGCGGGCGTGATCGACGTCGGGGTCAGACATGGCCGGGTTTTCGCCCAGCACGTACATCCCCTTGATCCGGTCTTCGTGGACCGCGTCCATGATTTCCACGACCGTTAGGCCTTTCTGACCGGCAATGTCCTGCCCGTCGTTCCAGATTTCGTGGAATGCCGTGCGGACGCCTTCGTCTTCGACAGACTGGTAATCCGGCAGGAACATCGGGATCAGCCCGGCGTCAGATGCGCCCTGCACGTTGTTCTGTCCCCGCAGCGGATGCAGGCCCGCGCCCGGACGACCAACGTGACCACACATCAGCGCCAGTGAAATCAGGCAGCGCGAGTTGTCGGTGCCGTGGATGTGCTGAGAAATACCCATGCCCCAGAAGATCATCCCCGCCTTTGCCGTTGCAAAGTCACGGGCCACCGCGCGCAGCACGTCGGCTTCAATCCCGCAGATCTCGGCCATCTTCTCCGGCGTAAAGTCCGCAAGATGGGCCTTCATCGCGGGCCAGTTCTCGGTAAAGCCGTCAATGTACTGCTGGTCGTAGAGTTCTTCTTCAACGATCACGTTCATGATCGCGTTGAGCATGGCAACGTCTGTCCCCGGCTTGAATTGCAGGGAGTGGGTCGCGTGGCGCTTCAGGCCCATGGCGCGCGGATCCATCAGGATCAGCTTGCCGCCGCGCTTGGCGAACTGCTTGAAGTAGGTGGCCGCGACCGGGTGGTTCTCGATCGGGTTGGCCCCGATAACGATCGCCACGTCCGCGTTTTCAATCTCGTTAAAGGTCGCTGTTACCGCGCCAGAACCAACGTTCTCCATCAGCGCCGCAACAGAGGACGCGTGACACAAGCGGGTGCAGTGATCGACGTTGTTGTGGCCAAAGCCCTGCCGGATCAGCTTTTGGAACAGGTAGGCTTCTTCGTTCGAACACTTGGCCGAACCGAAACCGGCAACCGTCTGCCCGCCTTCGCTGTCCCGCAGACGCGCAAGACCGCCCGCGGCTACATCGAGCGCCTCTTCCCACGTGGCTTCGCGGAAGTGGGTGGAAAGTGTCGCAGGATCGACGTTCAGGCCCTTGGCCGGCGCGTCGTCGCGGCGGATCAAAGGGGTGGTGAGACGGTGCGGGTGAGCGATGTAATCAAAGCCGAAACGGCCCTTCACGCAAAGCCGCTGCTCGTTCGCAGGACCATCAACGCCATCGACCCAGGCAATCTTGTCATCCTTGATCTTGAACGAAAGCTGACAGCCAACCCCGCAGTACGGGCAGACCGACTTTACTTCGCGGTCAAAGTCCTGACTGTCGCCCACTTCGTTCTCACCAACGGCACCGGAGGGCATGAGCGCACCCGTAGGGCAGGCCTGCACACATTCGCCGCAGGCCACACAGGTGGACTGACCCATGGGGTCGTCGAGGTCAAAGGTGATCTTGGCGTCGTGTCCGCGACCGGACAGGCCAATGACGTCGTTCACCTGCACTTCGCGGCAGGCACGGACGCAGAGGTTACACTGAATGCAGGCGTCAAGGTTGACCCGCATGGCAACATGAGAGTCATCGAGTAGCGGAACGCGGCATTCTTCCAACGCGGGAAAGCGGCTCTCCGTTACGCCCTGAACCTCTGCCATATCCCAGAAGTGCGAAGACTTGTCGTGCGCGACGTCGCGCTCTGGCTGATCGGCGACCAGCAGTTCCATCACCGTCTTGCGGGCCTTGTCGGCGCGCTCGGAAGCGGCGGAGACCACCATGCCTTCGCGCGGCTCGCGGATACAGGACGCGACCAACGTGCGCTCGCCTTCAACTTCAACCATGCACGCCCGACAGTTGCCGTCTGAGCGATAGCCCGGCTCGTCCGCGTAGCACAGGTGCGGGATGGTCGTGCCTTCGCGCTTGGCGACTTGCCAGATGGTCTCGCCGGGAAGCGCGTGGACTTCCTTGCCGTCGAGCGTGAACTTGATCGTATCGACTGGGTTTCCGTCAGGCATGATCTTAGACCTCGTCCGGGAAGTGTTTCATGGTCAGGCGGATGGGATTGGGCGCAGCCTGACCCAGACCGCAGATCGAGGCATCGACCATGGCCTGTGACAAGTCTTCCAGCAGCTCCTGATCCCAGCTGTCCTGTTCCATTAGCTTGACGGCTTTCTCGCAGCCCACGCGGCAGGGCGTACACTGGCCGCAGCTTTCGTCTTCAAAGAAGCGGAGCATATTCAGTGCGGCGGCTTTGGCGCTGTCGTGCTCAGAGAGAACCACGATCGCCGCCGAGCCGATGAAGCTGCCGTGCGCTTGCAGGGTGTCAAAATCCATCGGTACGTCGTTGATGCTCGCCGGCAGCAGGCCTGCCGAGGGACCTCCGGGCTGGTAGGCTTTGAAGGTGTGGCCTTCAAGCATGCCGCCCGCAGCGTCGATTAGGTCAAGGATGGTGGAGCCCGCTGGCAGCAGCTTGACGCCCGGTTCCTTCACCCGACCAGAGATCGAGTAGGAGCGGAGGCCCTTCCGGCCGTTCTTCTCCACGCTGTTGAGCACTTCCGGCCCTTCGCGCATGACTTTGGTCACCCAATACAGGGTCTCAACGTTGTGCACCAGCGTCGGGCGGCCAAAGACACCGACTTGCGCCACGAACGGCGGACGGTGGCGGGGCAGGCCCTTCTTGCCTTCGATCGACTCAATCATCGCCGACTCTTCGCCGCAGATATACGCACCTGCGCCGCGGCGCAGGTCGATGTAACCC
The DNA here is from genome assembly GCA_965658725.1 of Alphaproteobacteria bacterium. GTDB lineage: Bacteria > Pseudomonadota > Alphaproteobacteria > UBA7985 > UBA7985 > UBA7985. Next base: position 9,639 of record CBFHUI010000005.1, read on the forward strand.
GGCGCAACAATACCGGCGTCTTCGAGTGCCTTGATCTCGGTTGCGAGGATTTCCAGCACGGCGGGGTATTCATCGCGCATGTAGATGAAAGCGGTTTCCGCTTCGACTGCCCAGGCGGCAATCAGCATGCCTTCAAGGAACAGGTGCGGCGTGCGTTCGAGGTAGTAGCGGTCCTTGAACGTCCCCGGCTCGCCCTCATCCCCATTGACCGCAAGATAACGCGGCCCGGCTTCTGCCCGGACGAAAGACCACTTGCGACCCGACGGGAAACCCGCGCCGCCCAGACCACGGAGACCGGACTCAAGCACGCGGTCCTGCACGGCTTCGGGGTCCATGGAACCGCCCCGCAGCGCTTTCAACTGCTCATACCCGCCCGCCGCGACATAGGCATCCAGCGCCTCATAGTCCGGCATGCGGTGATGCGTGTCTTTGGCAGCGACTGCTGCTTTGACTGTTTCTGGCGTGGCGTGATCGACGTGATTGTGGCCCAGCTCGATGGTTGGAGCGGTGTCACAGCGGCCCATGCAGGGCGCGCGAACCACGCGAACTTGATCGGCGGGCAGATCGTTTTCGAGTGCGGTCTTGAGCGCCTGCGCCCCGGCCAACTCGCACGCGAGGCTGTCACAGACGCGGATGGTCAGAGCGGGAGGCGGGGTCTCGCCTTCTTTGACGATATCAAAGTGCGCGTAAAAGGAAGCGACCTCGTACACCTCGGCCTGCGCCATCTTCATCTCATCGGCCAGTGCCCGCAGGTGACGGGCGGACAGGTGGCCGTAAGCGTCCTGGATCAGGTGCAGATGCTCGATCAGAAGGTCAGAGCGGCGGGGCTTGTCGCCGAGCAGCGCCCGGACTTCAGCGCTGGCAGCGTCGTTAACCTGCCGACCCTTTGGGGTGCGGCGGCCCTTGCCTTTGCCGGATTTCCAAACGCCTTCGGGCTGGTCAAAAGGGGCCATGTCCCACCTTCCTCATCTGGCTGCACTATCACCGTGAACGATCCCGCAGCTCTATCAGGTCGGCCGTTCAAACCGGGTTTGAACCTGCGACCCTTATTGACCACTGAGCGCCTCCCGATCAGCGGTCCTTGGGGATCAATCGCGGTGTGTCAGCGATCATCTTGGGGCCGGAAACTACGCCTCGCACCCCGTGGGAGCATCCAGAAAAGAGACGGGATTTTTCACCTCAGAGACGCGTTCCACCGGCCGATCCAGCCTCAAAATACGCTCTTCGCAGCCCCGACTCCAATCGTTAGAGTGGCGCAAATTTCTGGAGATCCGCATGAGCCGTGAGACCGTCAATCGCCTGTGTCAGCCCCTCCCGGGCGCAACCCTAGAAGACCCGTGGGGCGAAGGACACGTGGCGTGGAAGGTCGGCGGCAAGATGTTTGCACTGATCGGGGCACAGGGGCAGGGGGTCAGCGTCAAGACCGACAGCATCGAGACTGCGCAGATGCTGATCGACGCCGGGGTCGGGGTTAAGGCACCTTACTTTCACCGGTCGTGGCTGCGCGTTCCCCTCGACGCGGATGTCGAAGAACTCCAGCATCGGTTGGAGGAATCCTACCGCATCATTCGACGCTCTCTGACCAAGAAAGCGCAGGTCGAACTGGGCGCTTTCGATTGAACTGGCCAAAAACAACCGAACCATCATCAAAACGAGGAGGCAGGCTGTGACCGCACCTTCGACCTACGGGCAAACCTTTCAGAGCTGGCGAGCAGGGGCCGGGACGACGTGGACAGACTACACCCACCACGCCTTTGTCGAAGGCCTGCGCACCGGGGATCTGCCGCGGGAAAGCTTCCTGCACTATCTGGTGCAGGATTACGTTTTCCTCGTACATTTTTCGCGTGCCTGGTCGCTGGCTGTGGTCAAGGCCGAGACGCTGGACGAGATGAAGGTTTGCGCGGGCACGGTTGATGCGCTGGTCAACCACGAAATGGGCCTGCACGTCCGCACCTGCGCGGGCTATGGCATCAGTGAAGAGGCTTTGTTCAGCGCCGAGGAAGCCGTGGAGAACCTCGCCTACACCCGCTTTGTCATGGATGCGGGACTGCAGAAGGATTTTCTCGACATGATGGCTGCGCTTGCGCCGTGCGTCATGGGCTACGGGGAGATTGGCCAGCGTTTGGGCGAGAGCGCTGCAGACGGGACGGCCTATCAGGACTGGATCGATACCTATCACGATGCGGAGTATCAGGGACTGTGCGACACCGTTGGCGGCATGATCGACGCCGCCGTTGCCCGCCGCCTCGGCCCCAACCCCACACAAAGCCCCCGGTGGGCCGCGCTTCAGGCACGGTTCACCAAGGCAACGGCGCTGGAGGTTGGCTTCTGGGGCATGGGACTGCGCGGGCGCTAGACGTCATGGCCCCCGCGGAAACGGGGCCTCAGACGATGCGAATATCCGTCTCCACCCGTTGCGGGTCTCGCAGGGCGAGGAAGAAGGGGTCGGTTTCCAGTGCCAGATCAATCACGGGCGCGACTTCTTCGCTGCTGTGATCGGTCTTCAGGTCCACCACGACCCGCGTTGCGGTTGGCGCGGCGGTGTTTTCGCCCAGCCCGAACAATGCGGCGTCGTCAAAGTCCATTTCGACCCGGACTTTGACTTCTTCCAACACCAACCCGGCCCGAATGGCCGTGGTCTTGATGCCGATCGCGACACAGGCGGCAACGGCGGCGCGGGCGTGAAAGCCTGGCGTGGGGCCAGTCGCTGTGCCGCCGAAGGTCTCCGGCATGTCGATCAGCGCGGCATTCTTACCGTCACTGACCGAACAGGCCAGCCCATCCCCGATCGACGCTTCCATCACTCCCGTGCTGATCCCCGCAGTCGGGTCCGCGCGCATGGTCTCGATGAGCCCCTCGTGGGTCTGCTTGATGGATGTATCGGTCATGGTGCTGACCTCCTGTCTTTTCCTTGGCCGAGGCTTAGACCGAAACCAGATCGCCGGTCAGTGGGATCGTGTGACGGTCAACCTCATTGTACTCCTGCAGCAAATGGCGCTGCGTATCGAGCCAGTTCACCCCTTGCGCCGCGTTTTCCTGCAGCACCGCGGCGTCCCGGATGACGATGGCGAAAATCTCATCCTCACGGGTCATCAGAAAGTGCGTCGGCGGGTTCGCCGTTAGGCTCTCGCGTGAATTCTCCACGGCGTTAGCGAGGAAGGCGTCAAAACAACCGGGCTTTGGCTTGAAGCGGATGATGGAAAGCTTTTTCATGGAAGGAACTCCGTTGAGATTGTGCTTGGTTCTGGGTTCTTGATTTCTTGGTGGATCGTTGGCGAGGATCAGACTTCGCTGAGCACGGCAATCGACGGGCCTTTCTCTTCGCGCAGCAGGGTGATCCCCGTGCGCGTTTCGCGAAACTCTTTGAGCCGCTCCTGATGCTTCTCGTAAGCCTCTTCACTGCTGTAGAGCAGGATTGAACCGTGGGTGTGCGCGTCGAGCTTGAACCAGACGACTTCGACAATACCGTCGCTCTCTGCTGTGGCTTTAGAGTCCGCCATCATCGCCTGAAGCGCGCCATCGTCGATCGGATTGTCGTGTCTCCACGTCGTTGAAATGGCGTAGCGCATGCGTTGGTCTCCTGTGTTGCTCGCCGCCTATTTCCCGATGCTACCGGGTAAAATTCAAGGCTAAATCTGCCCATCTGATCAAATCTCTTACCTCGTTTTGAAAATAAAGCATCGAATTCGCAGCAAGTTATGTTTTTAAGGATCGCATTTTTAAGATTTTATGAAGAACAGCGGGCGACTCTCGTCCGCGAAATTCTCGAAGTTCGGTCCTGATTTCATTTAATCATTTTCTCGATTGCCTAAAAAATCGGCCAAGGAGGAGAGTTTGCCGTCTAATATTTGTAAATTTGTTTAGATTGTCGTGCGGTTTGGATCAAATAACTTGCCCAACCGGCACGCTTCCGCCCACGCTCATGGCTCCAAAGCAAACTGAGAGGGAGTTAATGCAATGGCTTGGGATATTGTTTCGACACTGGTAGCTAAGCCCAATCCGGGCGGGGCGATGGTCTCGCTGGGGCGGATGAACCGCGGTGCTGCGATAATGCGGGAGCATGGGCTGCAAGTGAACATTGGACGCGTGATGTTTGGCCGGGACTTCGGCTCGCTGGTGATGTACGCGGGTTCTTCGAACTATGAAAACCATCTGCGCGACATGGGCTCGACCATGGCTGACCCAGCCTTTATGGCGCTGCAGGCTGAGATTGCGGGGCTTCCAGCCTCGACCTTTACCGACGGCCTGCGGGTCTGGCGCAACATTGGGGAAGTGGACCCGGAGAAGTACGGCTTCACCAACCACCGCTTCTACGCCATCCCCGGCCGCAACGTGTCTGACGCGCTGGCCATGCTGCCGGACGTGCAGGCGATGGCGGCGGAGCACGGCATTGGCGTGAACATGTCGGTTTCTGCCTTTGGCTCACCCATGCTGCTTACGGCCAACTACCAGGCCACTTCGCTGGAAGCCGCAGGTAAGGCGATTGACTCGATGGCAACCTCGCCGGAGTTCGTGAAAATCGTCAGCGACGCGAGCAAACTCGGCGCGCTGATGGGCGCGTCGCTCGTTGGACCGGCAATGTAAGCTGTCTTTCTTTTCGAGACAGAATCAAAAAGGGGGGGCAGCCTTGGGCAGTCCCCCTTTTTTTCACCGTTAAATGTCGAAATCCGGAGCGATGTGCTCGACAAACCGCGACGCTGCTACGGAGAGCGTCCGACCTTTGAGCTGTATGAGTTTCAGGAAAGTGCGCGCCTGCGGGTGCAGCAGGGGTCGCGCGATTAATCCGCTGGGCAAATTGTGCTGCGTACCGGGGGTCATAAGCCGGAAGCTGATGATCTGACAGCCGCGAATGCACTCGACGATGAAGAACAGGTTCGAGGATTGTACTGCGGGTTGCAAATCAACCTGTGTGGCCAGTGAGGTCCGCTGCAGCACGGCGTGCAGAATGGTGTTTTCACCAGGCATGGCCAATGGAAAGTCCGCGCAGTCTGACAAGCTCAGTTGCTCGCGTTCGGCCAGTGGGTGGTTCTGGTCAAGCACCACGTTCACTTCCTGCGCAAGGTTGCCAAGCAGCATAATGTCCGGAGAAGTCTGCGGCTCCAGCACCACGGCGAGATCGACGTCGTATTGCTTCAGCAGAGCCTCGGCCTCGTCCTTGAAGGTCTCGTAGACCTTGAAATCAACACCGGGAAACTTGCTCAGGTAGGACTGAATCTTGGTGGGAAAATAGTGCGGCAGCACAGCGGGAGAGCCTGCGACCCGGATGGTGCCAAGCCGAACGCCGGAGAGGTCGGCAATCTGTGATTTGACCTTTTCCAGGTCAGCAAACTGCCGCCGAATGTGCATAAGCACCAACTCCCCCGCGGTGTTGGGGCGTAAGCCCGATGGGGTGCGCTCGAACAACTGGGTGCCGTATTCGTCTTCGATGGCGAGGATGCGTCGGTTGAGAGCGGATGGGGTGATGGAAGCATGCGCCGCGGCCTTGCGCATGGAGCCGAACCGCGCGACGGCGTCGAGCAGTTTATAAGTGGTCAGATCAGCCATGGTGAAGGTCTGATGTCCTGCCTTTGTCTCTTGGTGAGCAACAGCCTAGCAATGAGAGGAAGGAAGGCAATGCACCCTTACGTCAAGTCAGCTGACCTAAACCAGCGCTACTCCTGCGCATTGCTGAGGCTTTTCGAGGTGACAGGGGCAGGGGGATGGTATCTTCTTTTGTGCGGCAACAGGGCCTGCGCGCGTGGCGCAGGGGAAAAGGGAGCGTTGAGGCTTTATGAAAATCGCCATCCTCGGGTCAGCCGGTATGATCGGACAGGAGCTGATCGGACAACTCGCAAACAGTGCTGCGGTGGAGCCCAGTGGGCTGGTGTGTGCGGATATGGTGAGCACGCCGGTTCCTGACGCTTTCGCTGGCATGACAACGCAAATCGTTGGCACCATCACCGATGGGACCAGCGTCGATCAAGTGCTTGCCGAACGCCCTGACGCGATTGTGCATCTGGCCTCCGTGGTCTCAGGCGAGGCGGAAACGCATTTCGACAAGGGCTACAGCATCAACTTCGACGCCACCTACGCCCTGTTGGAGAAAATTCGGGGGCTGAACGGATCAGAGGGTTATCGCCCGCGCTTTGTCTTTGCTTCCTCCATTGCCGCTTTTGGCCCTCCGTTTGGTGAAACGGTTACGGACGATTTCCATCTGGTGCCGCGCACGTCCTACGGGACGCAAAAGGCGATGCAGGAGCTGCTGATCAATGATTACTCGCGGCGGGGTTTCATCGATGGGATCAGCCTGCGCCTACCCACGATCTGCGTGCGGCCGGGCAAGGCCAATTTGGCGGCAAGCAGCTTCTTCTCCAACATCATCCGCGAGCCTCTGGCAGGCAAGGAAGCCATCCTGCCGGTAGAGGAATACCACCGGCACTGGTTCGCCAGCCCGCAGTCTGCGGCAGGGTTCTTCGTGCACGCGCTGGCGCTCGATCTGTCTCAGATGGACCATGCCCGCGCGCTTTCCATGCCAGGCGTATCGGCGCGGGTGGCGGATCAGATTGCAGCGCTGGAGCAGGTGGCGGGCAAGGCGGCGACGTCGCTCATCCGCAAGGAAATCAACCCGATGATCGAAAGCATTATCGCAGGCTGGGCGCCGGGCTTTACCGCGGCTCGTGCGTTGGAACTTGGCTTTGTCGCAGATCGTGACTTTGTGGACATCATCGAAAAGCATCTGAACCGCTAAGCGCGACCCATGGCGGAAGGCTTCAGCTCGGTGGCGTCAGCAGCGAAGTCACCGAGAGCCCGACCACCATCAGCAGAGCTGCCGCCATGCCGATGTTGATCATCCGTTGACGGCGCGGTGACAGGTTTAGCGCGTGCAACCGCACCCCTGCCCAAAGCCAGAGCAGGTGAATCGGGATCCAGATTGCGCTGGCAATGATGATCTTGGTGGCGATCTCGAACGGCAGGTTGTCCGGGGCGTAGTTAAAGCCAGTGATCAGCGACGTGTTCACGGCGTAGGCCTTTGGGTTCACAATCTGCAACAACACACCGCCCAGCACACCCGGCGCGCTGGTCGCGGCGATAAAGGCGATGCGCGCACCGGCGAAAGCAATCGTGGCAGCGAGGTAGAGCAAAAAGGCCAGCGACGCTAGCATCAGCACTGTGCGAAGACCCGGCACAGACAGCAGCACCGCCGCCATCCCCGAAATCACCGCCAGCATGACCAGATTGGTTCCGATGAACAGCCCGACCACATAAGCCAGCGACCGCCGGAAACCATAGGCCGCGCCAAACCCGGCCGTGGTGAGCACACCGGGGCCTGGGGTGAGTATCAGAAACACAACGGCTAGGGCAAAACTGATCATGAGCGGCCTGTTGAGGCGAGGAATTCAAGCCCGGAAACCGTCACCCATTCCGTCCGCCCTGTCTACTGCTCGTCGTTCATCCCAATCTGCAGGGGGACGCGCTGGACCCAGCACCGTTTCGATATATTTGTTTCACTAAGCGGTCAGCCTTGGCGTTGACCTGTGCAACAGACCCCTTTGTCCCGTTAGGAGCCTGCCCCATGGCCACGTCCCTTCTTATAAACGGTCAGCCGTTTGAGAGCCGTTCTCACCCGGAAACGCCACTGCTTTGGGTGCTGCGCGATGAGTTGGGGCTGACGGGTACTAAGTTTGGCTGCGGGGTCGCTGCCTGTGGCTCTTGCACGGTGCAGGTGGACGGGGAAGCCCAGCGTTCCTGCCAGCTGTCCGTCGGTGCGGTGACTGGGGCGATCACAACCATTGAGGGTGCGGCCAAAGATCCTGTGCTGCCAGCGGTGCAGCAGGCTTGGATCGACCATCAGGTCGCCCAGTGCGGCTACTGCCAGGCGGGCCAGCAGATGCAGGCGGCCAGCTTGCTCCGCGCCAGCCCTGCGCCCACGGACGCCGATATCGATACGGCGATGAACGGCAACGTCTGCCGCTGCGGCACTTACCCGCGCATCCGCGCAGCCATCCACAGCGCCGCTGCTGCGCTGGCTGGGGAGGGCTGAGCCGATGGGACGTCTTGCCAAGATCGCGCGCCGGACCTTCATGGTCGGCTCCGTTGCTGTTGCCGGCGGGGTTGCCTTTGGCGTTTACAAAATCCTGGAAGCCGCGCCAAACCCGCTGGACTCCACCGAGGAGGAGACGAGCCTGAACGCCTTTGTCGTCATCACTGATGAAGGGGTTACGCTGATCAGTCCCAAGGCAGAGATGGGGCAAGGGGTGCACACAACGTGGGCGGCGCTTATCGCTGAGGAACTGGATGTGGATTGGCAGGACATCCGGGTCATCCACGGGCCGCCTGCCAAGGCCTATTACAACTCCGCCCTGTTCGGTATGGCGATGCCGTTTACCGACTATCGCGTCAACGAGTGGCAGCAGGCTGTCCGCAAGTTCGCCGGGAACGGTGCTAAGCTCCTGAGCCTGCAAATGACCGGCGGCTCGACCTCCATGCGCGATGGCTTTGAGCGCATGCGGATCGCCGGAGCGACAGCGCGGGAAGTGCTAAAGCGCGCCGCTGCCGAACGCTGGGGGGTCAAGGCCGATACACTGATCACGCACGCAGGTGCCGTCTTCGCGCCCGATGGCCAGAGCCTGAGCTATGCCGCGCTGGCCAAAGACGCCGCCGCCATCAACCCGCCACGCGTCACGCTGCGGGATCCTTCGACCTGGACTTTGCTGGGCAAGACCTTGCCGCGGCTGGATATGGAGGAGAAAGTCCGCGGCACCGCGACCTTTGGCATCGATGTTCAGTTAGAGGGGATGAAGTTCGCGTCCGTGCGCATGAACCCGCGCCGGCAAGGCATGCGCCGCTTTGACCCGACTGCCGCGCTGAGCCTTCCCGGCGTTGAGCGCGTGGTTGATATCGGTGAAGGCGTCGCCGTCATCGCTGAGAACACGTGGGCGGCCATGCAGGCGGTGGAAGCGGTCGATATCGACTGGGAAGCCGCCATCTATCCGCCGACGACCGAGGGACTGTTCGCGGAGATCGAAGCCGCTTTCGGTCAAGAACCCAACACCGAGGGCCGCAACGACGGCAACGTCGAGGACGACATCGAGGGCACTGAACTCACCGCCCGCTACAGCGTCCCGTTTCTGGCCCACGCGACCATGGAGCCAATGAACGCAACCGCCTTGTACAGCGACGGCGCGCTTTCGGTCTGGTGCGGGAACCAATCGCCGACGGCGATCCAAAGCGCCTGCGCCGAGGAAGCTGGACTGGAGCTTGAGGCCGTCACGGTAACAACCACACTCATGGGCGGAGGCTTTGGCCGGCGCGGGGAGGCCGACGTCGCCGTCCTCGCCAGCCGCATCGCCCGCAAGCAGCCCGGTGTACCAATCAAACTCACGTGGTCCCGTGAAGAAGACATCCGCCGGGACGTGTTTCGCCCAGCCGCTCTGGCGCGGATGCGCGGGATGGTCAATGAGGGCAAGGCTGCAGCGGTGGACGTGTCCTTTGCCGCCGCGTCGGTCGTCAAGCAAGCCATGGCCCGCCCGGCACTGGCACCTTTCACCCGCGAGCAGGCCGCGCTCACCGGCAGCGACCCGGAAGGCCTTTCCGGCGCCCATGATCAGCCCTACGCCATCCCCCACTATCGGGTGCGCGGGCACATCGTCTCGACGGCTTTGCCGATCGGTTACTGGCGCGCCGTTGGTGCGTCTTTTGGCGGGTTCTTCTTTGACAGCTTTATCGACGAAATGGCCCACGCCGCCGGTGCAGACCCACTCGCTTTCCGCATCGACATGGCCCGGCAGGAGCACGCGCCGAGCGCGACCGTGCTCGAAACCGTGGGGGAAATGGCCCAGTGGTCACAGCCCCGGCCCGCGAACCGTGCGCTGGGGGTGGGCTTTACCTACTCCTTCGGCTGCCCGGTCACTCAAGTGGTCGAGGTCGAGCAGAACCCGGAAACGGGCGTCATTGGCCTGCGAAAGGTCTGGATCGCGGCTGATGTCGGTATCGCACTCGATCCGGGCAACATTGAAACCCAGTTGATCGGCGGCAGCCTGTTCGGCCTGTCGGCTGCGGTCATGGGCGAGATCACTTTCCGCGATGGGGAAGTCGAGCAGTCAAACTTCTACGACTACGACGTCCTGCGCATGGGCGCGGCTCCGGCCTTTGAGGTCAAGGTGCTGGAGAACGCAACCTATCTGGGTGGGGTAGGGGAGATCGGCACGCCGCCTGCGGCACCAGCGCTCGGCAACGCCCTGTTCGCGCTAACCGGTCAGCGGCTGCGCGACTTGCCGTTCAACCGTGCTTTCGACTTCGCCTAACCGCCTGCTCGCTGCTGAGCCGCCCGGCGCAGTTGCAGGGCCAGATAGCGCGACATGGCGCGGACTTGGGCGAGGTTCCCGCCCATGAACCGCAGGTCGCGCTGCGCGGTGGGCTTCCCCATGTTGCGCAGCTCACCGTCCCACGGCCCCGGATCGCCGGGAACGCCCGAGCCGTAGCCCCAGCAGGGGCCAACCGCCTGCGCCGTTTCCATGTCCACAAGCGCTTCACCAATGAGCCGCCCAAGGGCCTGCCAGCTTGGGAGCGAGTGAAGCATCCGGACGAAGTTGGCGCTTTTGCCCTGCAACGGGCGCTCAATCCCGTGGGCGGCCCGACGGGGCAAATGTTCTCCCTCGCGCGGCGTCCGCTGTGACGGAACGCGCGGCCAAGAAGGTTACAGGGTAGACAAATTTTCTAGGGCGATAATAATAAATTATCATAAAGCAGACGATTACCTATAATTGAGGGGCCCTTCATCAGTAAATAATGCGTAAATAGTATCGTCACATAATCAGTGATATTCTCTCGTCAGTAATGTGCCATGCAAATCAAAAGATAAATTACACGAGGACGAGTTTATGCTTGGAGAACACGTAGGGTCCATGACAGGGGCCACGTCGAACAAGGCTGTACAAGCTGTTGGTGGCATGCCTGCCATGGAAACCAGCGGCACCGGACAGGGCATGCTGGCAGGGCAGGAAGTGCAGTTCATGGCGACTTATTCCGCCGTGATGCAGCCCGATGGCTCCTTCTATGGCGAGTGCCCGAATTCAGGGATCATCATGTCTGCCACTGGCGCGGCAACCTTCCGCGCGACGGGTGCCGGCAACCCGACCCCAGACGGTGGGTTCAAGTTCCGCGGTGTGGTTTATTTTCAGAGCCAGGACGCAAACCTGTCCAAGCTCAACGGCAAGGCCTGCGCCTATGCTTGGGACGTAGACCCTGCAGGAACCGCATCGTGGGAAATCCACGAGATTACCTGATCTGACCCGGCGCTCGTGCGCCTGATCCAAGATTGGCGAAGAGGGCCAGTTCCGTTCGGGGCTGGCCTCTTTTTTTTGTAAATGGGCGACGGTCAGTATGCGTCGGAGACCTCAACGCGGACTTCAATCACCGCCTGCCGCCCCTCATCCCTCATGGCCCGCAGGGCCCGGCGCAGTGCGGCGGGCATATCCTTGCCGTGTTCGACCCGCTCGGTATGCGCGCGACTGGCCTCCGCTACTTTGAGAAAGTCCGGCATGGGCTCCAGTGAGGTCAGCGGCATCTGATTGGCCTTGGCTGCCGCGCCATCGGGATAGGCGTTGACCACCGAGCGGCGCACCGCATTCCACTGGCCGTTGTTCTTGATGATCGTCAGCGTTGGCAGGCCGAGCGCCTCGCTGATCTGGTGACAAGCCGTTGGGTTGGCGAAGATGTACGTACCGTCTCCGACCACGGCGACGACGGTTTTCTCTGGTCGCGCCAGCTTGGCCCCCAGCGCCGCAGGCATGCCCCAGCCCAACCCACCGGAATGCGGATTTACGAAAAACTGATTGGGGCCGGTGAGCGCCATTGCGCCGGGGAGGGCCCCCAGTTCGCTGAATACGGCAGCGTCGGCCCCCTCCAGCGCCTCGGACAGGCACAGGCTTAACCACTCGGTGCTAACAGGCGCGCCATTTCCGGCCCATGCGCGCTCCCGCGTTCGGTCGCGCCAGTCGATGTTGGCCTGCTTCAGCGCCTGCAACCGTTCCTCTTGTGTCGTGCCGAAGGGCTCATCCGCCATTTCCTGAGTCAATGCTTTGATAAAGGCCGCTGGTTCGCTGGCTATGGCCAAATCAGTGCGATAGCCGCGCACCGGCATTCGCAGGAAGTGCGGGTCGGGGCCAATGTGGATCAGGGTCGCGTGCTCTGGTGGGCGCTGGGTCGCTTCGATCCACGGGATGTCGCAGTCCAGCGCCAGCACCACGTCCGCCTCAGCCAGTGCTGAACCAGCCGAGTAGCCGATGAAGGTCGGATGCTCGGAGGGCATGACGTTGCGGACAGGGAAGGGCTCCGCCACTGCAATGCCGTGGCGCAGGGTGAACCGCTGCAGCGCTTCAGATAAGGCTCCCTCGGGGTCGCTGCGTTGGACCAGGATCAGCGGTGCTTCTGCTTTCTGTAAGCGCTCAGCCACCGCTTGCACGTGGCTGGGGTCGGGAAAGGCGCTGCTGGCTGAAGGGCGCGGGGAGGGGGAAGGGAAGCGACTGGGCGGAAAAGTCTCTGCCAACGCTTCGCGGGGTAGGCTGAGGTAGACTGGGCCTTGGGGCGCAGACGTCGCCGCCGCCAGCGCGCGGGCAACCAAGGGCTCGGCCTGCTCGGGGTAGCGCATTTCGTAGTGATATTTGACCACGTCTTTGACCAGCGAGGACTGGTCGAACATTTCCTGCCCATATTGGATCGGCGTCATCCGAGATCCGCGCCGCCCGCTCTCCGTGATGGGGGTTCTGCCGGACATGACCAAGACGGGAACGTTGTCGCTGCTCGCGTTGATCACACCCATAACAGCATTCGCCAGGCCGACGTTGACGTGCACCATGACGGCTTGCGGCGTGCCGGTCATCAGAAAGTAGCCGTGCGCCATGCCGACAGTGGCGGTTTCATGGGGAATGGTCAGCGGCACACAAATCTCTTCAAGCGGGATTTTTGCAAGTTCTTCGATGATGGTTGGAAAATCGGTTCCGGCGTTGGCGAAGAGGAAATCGACGCCGTGAAACTTCAACCCGCGCAGCAAGGCTTCAGCACCCGTAACACCCTCATTTAACGCAGTTTTATCCGCCATAATGATTCCTGTTCTCTAGGCGTTTTCTGCTTGGATTATCTGCCTTCTCCACAGCTAAAGCCGAGCAATATTGCATTTCCATTTGCTTAGCGTATCATCATTTGTCTCGATATACGAGAATTTGGCCAACGTGGCCAACATAGGGAGGAAATCAAAATGAGAAAGCTTTTCTCGACGCTTGCCCTGGGCCTGTCCTTGGGTGTCGGGCTGACGGCGGGTAGCGCTTCAGCACAGTCGGTAGGGATTGCGACTTCGAACCCCGGTTCGCTGTTCCACAACATCGGCACCGCGGTCGCAAACGCTGCGAACAACAGCGGGCTGAACACCACGATCCAGCCTGCAACCAGTCCAAACCAGTTCATTCCATTCCTTGATTCCGGTGGGATCGAGTTTGGGGTCGCGAACCTTCAGGAAGTGAACTACGCGATCTCCGGCGAAGCATGGTGGAACGGTAATCAGTACCCCAACATTCGCGTCGTCGGCATGCTGATGCCGCTGGTCGAAGCCATCTTTGTCCGTGAAGACAGCGGTATCATGAAAGTGTCTGACTTGCGGGGTCAGCGGATGACTGACGGCTACACCGCTCAGAACACCATCCTGCCCCAGCTCTCCGCCTTCTACGCAACCGCTGGCATGACCCGCGATGACATCGAAAAGGTCTCGGTGGCGTCTGTTGTTGCTGGTGCCAACGCCTTTATCGCGGGCGACACGGTGGGCTTTATCTTCGCACACGGTGCGGGCAAGGTCCGTGAAGCCGATGCGGCTGTTGGTGGCCTGCGGGCTTTGACGGTTGAAGACGACAGCGCCGAAGCGCTGGCAGCGGCGCGCGAGCATTGGCCAACTGCGTTCTTCAAGCCCATGAAAGCCGGCTCTATGCCGGGCATTATCGAGGACGGCGTCTACATTGCTTTCCCGCAGGTGGTCTTCACCCACGCGGGCGTCTCGGACGACGTGGTCTACGCTATGGCTAAGGCCATGTACGAGGGTAAGGAAGACATGGTCGCAACCTTCCGCCCCTTCGGTGCGTTCAACCCGAACGACATGCGCGGTGATCCCGGTATTGCAGAGTTCCACCCTGGCGCTCTGAAGTTCTTCGCCGACAATGGCCTCTAATCCGGGCCATGACCCCAAGCCGGGTCAACAACCCATCAGGGGAGGGGCCATTCGCGGCCTCTCCTTTAATTTCTGGCGTCCCGTGGCGGATGGCCTGGCGGTGCTGCTTATTCTGGTGGCTGTCGCTTTCGCGCTGAATGTACCGCGCTGGTTTGGCGTCAGTTTCTACCCTCAGCAATTCTTTGCCGTCATCCTGGGACTAACTCTGCCCACGGCGTTCCTGACCATGCCCATGCGGCGCAAGCCCGAGCGGACGACTGTGCCGTGGTATGACGTTGCGCTGGCCTTGATTGGAATGGTGACGGTCTTCCATATCGCTCTGAATTACCCTGATCTGGTGCTCAAGATCTTCAGCCGACCGATCGAAGTCTGGCTGCCCGGTCTGATCGTCACGGCCCTCACCCTCGAAGCGCTCCGACGGGCGACCGGGTGGGTGCTGGTGATCATCATCGTTTCGTTTTTGCTCTATGCCCTGTTCGGTGATGTCTTCCCCGGCCGCTTGCAGGCGCGGGCGCAGAACTGGCAGTTGCTAGCGGGTTACATGGCCTTTGACTCCAACGGGATTCTCGGCCTGCCCATGACTGTCGCCGCGACCGTTGTGATTGCGTTTATCCTGTTTGGAACCTTGCTCGCCACCACGGGTGGGACGCGGTTCTTTACCGACGCGGCTATTCTCTCCATGGGCCGCTTTCGGGGCGGGTCGATGAAAATTGCCGTCATGGCCTCGGGCCTGTTCGGTTCGATCTCAGGCTCTGCGGTCGCCAACGTGGTGGGTACAGGCGTCATCACCATCCCGATGATCAAGAAAGACGGCTACCCCGCCCATAAAGCCGGTGCGATTGAGGCCGTATCCTCCACCGGTGGGCAGCTGATGCCGCCGGTTATGGGCGCTTCAGCCTTCCTGATGGCCGAGTTCCTCGCCGTACCCTATTCCACCATCGTTGTCGCCGCACTGGTCCCAGCAATCCTCTACTATATCGCGCTGTTCATTCAGGCCGATCTGGACGCTGCGCGCATGGGGATCAAGGCGATCCCGAAAGAGGCGCTGCCGTCATCCAAAGGCGTACTTCTTGGCCTGCACTTCGTTATTGGCTTCGGTGTGCTGATCTATGCGCTGTTTATCGGACGGGAGCAGCCGGGCAAGGCTGCACTCATGGGCGCAGCGTCGCTGATTCTGACGTCCGTCGTCCTCGGCTATCAAGGCCAGCGTCCGGGGCTGGGCGCCCTCTTTGGTTCGTTGTCGAAAACTGGACATGCCGTTGTTGAAATCATCTTGATTTCAGCCGCATCCGGGCTGGTGATCGGTGTGCTGAACCTAACCGGACTAAGCTTCAACCTGACCTATCTGCTTGTGCAAATCGGCGGTGGTTCGGCGATCCTGCTGCTGGGCCTATCCGCGATTGTGTGCATCATTCTCGGGATGGGCCTGCCGACGTTGGGGGTCTACGTCCTACTGGCAGCTTTAGTAGCACCGGCACTGATCAACGTCGGCATCGAGCCAGTCGCCGCGCATCTCTATGTCCTCTACTTCGGTATGATGTCGATGATCACCCCGCCGATTGCGCTCGCCGCCTTCGCCGCCGCGTCCATCGCCCGTGCCTCACCCATGGCGACCGGGTGGGCGGCGATGAAGTTCGGATGGTCGGCCTATGTCATCCCCTTGCTGTTCGTATTCTCACCCACGCTTATCCTGATTGGTAAGCCCAGTGAGATTATTGTTGCGATTTTGACGGCTGTCATGGGCGTTTGGCTCATTTCAGCGGCACTGGCCGGATACTTCGTTGCGCGCCTGTCTTTGATTTCTCGTCTGCTTTTTGGTCTGATTGGCCTGACTGCCCTTATCCCTGCGGGGACGTTTCCGGGTGCAGTCTGGACAGATCTTGGTGGCGTCGGGGGTGGGGTGATCCTCATGGGGATCGAAATCCTGCGTGCGCGCGGCCGAGACAGGCAAGGCACGGAGGTCACATGAGCGGATCCAACAGTGCAACCCGCATTCTGGCAATCCTCGACCTGTTTTCCGAAGACAGGCTCGCATGGACGCCCGAAGAGATGATGGACGCTCTAGGGTACTCCCGTCCGACGGTTTATCGCTACATCAAGTCCCTGCGCGACGCGGGCCTGCTGTCGTCTCTGCCTACCGGCGGGTTTACACTAGGGCCGCGCGTGGTGGAGATGGACTTTTTGATGCGCAAGTCGGACACGCTGCTGCAACTGGGTCAATCGCACCTCGAAGCGCTGGTTGACGCCTTCCCCTGCTACGCCTTGCTGACCCGCTGGTACGGCACCAAGCTGCTGTGCGTAGCGTCGGAGTGCTCGGTCGCCGACCCACTGTCCAGTTACCCTCGAGGCCGGCCCATGCCGCTCTCCCACGGTGCGATCTCGCGCGCCATCATGGCCCATCTACCGCGGCGGCAGCAAACCGCCATGGTCGAACGTCTGCTACCGGAAATGCGCCGGATCGGGCTGGGTCAGAGCGTCGAGGACGTGCTTGGCATCCTGCGTGGCGTTCGCCGCTCGGGCATCGCCGTCGCGCACGGGGAAGTTACCCCCGGCGTGGTCGGCGTCGCTGCCGCTGTCCTTTCCGAAGGCCGCAACCCCGTTGCAAGCATCTCCGTCACCATCGCCGGGCACGAAGTCACGCCTGAGCGCATGGTCGCGATGCATGAGCAGGTCCGTGACCGCGCTGCTGCGCTGTCCACCGCGCTCGACCAATACGGCTTTGCGGTTGAGGAGGACGAGGGGGCTGACCTCGAGGACCACGATCACCCGGAAGAAGGAACAGACAATGAAGAAAATCGACGCATTCACCCACATCTGGCCGACGCCCTTCTTTGACGCGCTGATCGACCACATCGGGGAGATGAACCACATCACCAACCGGTCCGGTCAGGTGCCAATGATGACCAACCTCGACCGCCGGTTCGAGGTGATGGATATGTTCGGCGAGGACTACGTGCAGATCCTCTCGCTCGCCTCCCCACCGCTGGAAATGCTCGCAGGCCCGGACAAGGCGTTGGAGCTGTCGCAGATCGGGTCTGATGCCATGGCTGAGCTATGCCAGAAGTACCCCGAGCGCTTCCCCGCCTTTATCGGCACGGCGCCGATGAACAACCCTGAAGCCTGTGTCGAGGAATGTCGTCGCGCGATTGAGGATCTGGGTGCAGTCGGGATGCAGATTTTCACCAACATCTCCGGTGATCCTCTGGACCTTGAGGAATACGCCCCGTTCTTCGAGTACATGAACAGCGTCAAAAAGCCGGTGTGGATGCACCCGGCCCGCGGCATGAATATGGCCGACTACCGCAATGAAAGCCGCTCGGAGTACGAGATCTGGTGGACCTTTGGCTGGCCTTACGAGACCTCTGCTGCCATGGCGCGTATGGTGTTCAGCGGCTTCTTCGATCGCTGGCCTGACCTCAAGATAATCACCCACCACGCGGGCGGTATGATCCCCTTCTTCGAAGGTCGGGTTGGGCCAGGCTGGGACCAGATGGGCGCGCGGACCACGGACCGCGACCTTAAGCAGGTGCTCAACAACCTGAAGCGTCCGCATCTGGAATACTTCAAGGAGTTCTACGCCGACACCGCCAGCTTTGGCTCTCGCAAGGCCATCGAGCACGCCATCGAGTTTTTTGGCGAGGACCGCGTGCTGTTCGCCTCGGACGCGCCCTTCGACCCCGAGGGCGGCCCCATGTACATCCGCGAGACCATCCGTATCCTTGAGGAGATGGACATCTCCGACACCCTGCGCCGCAAGTTGTTTCAGGATAACGCGGTCAACCTGCTCGGACTGGAGATCTAGGCGCTATGTTAGAGACGGCCGAGACGGCAAAAAACCTCATCGACGGTGAGTGGATTGATGGTGAGGTCGGGATCCGGGAGAGCGTCAATCCCGCGGACGGCAGCGTGCTAGGGCGCTTTTCCCCCGGCTCTGCGGCCCTGCTTGAGCAGGCTGTTAGCAGCGCTCGGACAGCCTTCTTTACCGGGACGTGGGCGGCCTCACCGCGGTTACGAGCGCAGGTGCTCTACGAGTTCGCCGACCGCATGGAAGCGGTCAGGGACGAGCTGGTTGATCTCATCATCGCGGAGAACGGAAAGCTCCGTTCCGAAGCGGCCGGTGAGATGTTCGGCGCTATCTCAGAAACACGCTACTACGCCGGTCTGGCACGGACCATTCAGGGACGCATGCAGGAAACTGCACCGGGAAACTTCTCCTTGCTCCACCGGGAGCCGGCTGGGGTGGCGGGGATCATTGTACCGTGGAATGCGCCGGTCATCCTGCTCATCCGCTCGCTGACCCCGGCGCTGGCGGCGGGCTGTACCTGCGTGCTCAAGCCCGCGGATCAGACCCCGCTGATCCACGCACGCATCATGGAATGCCTCAAAGACTGTCCGAGCCTGCCCAAAGGCATTGTTAACTCAGTCAACGAGAACGGCACCGAAATTGGCCGGGCGATGGTGGCCTCCAAAGGCATCGACGTTATCTCGTTCACCGGGTCCTCAGCGACGGGCAAGCTGATTATGGCCGGCGCAGCACCAACGCTGAAGCGGGTTAATCTGGAGCTGGGTGGCAAGGCGCCAGCGGTGATCTTCCCCGACGCCGACCTTGATCAGGCCGTGCATGAATTGACCCATGGCTCGCTGGTCATGGCCGGACAAATGTGCGTCGCCGCGGCCCGCTTCCTCGTGCACGAGAGCATTCAGGCCGACTTCGAAGCCCGCATGATCGCTGCCTACAAGGCCGTGAAGACCGGGCCGGGTAACTTGCCAGACAGCGGAATGGGCTCGCTGATCGACATGCCCAATCAGCGCCGCCTGATGGAGATCATCGAGCGCGCGGGGGATGAGGGGGAACTGATCCTCAAGGGTGAACCGCTGGAACGCGGCGCTTTCCTGACCCCCAGCTTGTTCCGCATCGACGACTTGAGTTCGGATCTGGTTCAGGAAGAACTGTTCGGCCCCATTGTCAGCGTCGAAACCTTCGCCGACGAAGCCGAAGCAGCTGCCAAGGCAAACGCAACGGTCTACGGCCTTGCCGCCTCGATCTTCACCCGCGACCTCAACCGCACCATGCGATTGAGCCGTGCGATCCGGGCCGGGACGGTGTGGGTGAACTCTCACACGCGCCTGTTTGCCGAGGGCGAGACCGGCGGCTTTGGTCAGTCGGGCTTGGGTCGCTTGCACGGGGTTGAGGGGTTGAATGACTTCCTAGAGACCAAGCACATCTACTTGGAGTCGGGGACCAGCGCGGCGTGATTGATTTCAACAAGACTTATGACGTGGTCGTCGTTGGAGGCGGGCCGGTAGGCTTTGGGCTGGCCATCGATCTGGGCCAGCGTGGACACTCGGTTGCGGTCGTCGAACGCTCGACCGAGTTGCATCAGGTGCCCAAGGGTCAGAACCTGACTCAGCGGACGATGGAGCACTTCAACGCTTGGGGCTGTGAGCCAGAGGTACGCGCCGCGCGCATCGTGCCGCGCGATTACGCCATTGGCGGCATGACGTCCTACAAAACCTTGCTCTCGGGCTATCACTATGACTGGCTGCAACGGGACATGGTGCGGCCCTTCTATGCCTGCGAGAACGAGCGCCTGCCGCAATACCGCATGGAGGCGGTTTTGCGGGCGCGGGCCGAAGCGATCGAGGGCATCGACATCGGCTATGGCCTGTCTTGCGCCTCAGTTGAGCAAGACAGCGACGGCGCGACCGTGCACTTTACCGATACCGAGCAGACGGCGCACAGCCTGCGTGCCCGCTACGTTGTCGGCTCTGACGGCAGCAATTCGCGCGTTCGGCGGTCGGTCGGGATTGAGCAGACCAAGAACGATTTCGACAAGCGCATGGTGCTGCTGGTGTTCAAGTCGTTGGAACTTCACGAATTGCTCAAGCGCTACCCCGACAAGCAGTTTTACTGCGTGTTGAATCAGGAGCTGCAAGGCTACTGGCTTTTCTTTGGGCGCGTTGACCTAGGTACAACATGGTTTTTCCATGCGCCGGTTCCCGCCGAGACAACGACGGAGAACTTCGACTTCAAGGGCTACCTTGAACGCTCTGTGGGGGAGAAGATCGACGTTGAATTCGATTACATCGGCTTTTGGGATCTGCGGGTCGCGCTGGCTGATGAGTATCGGGCAGGGCGCGTCTTCATCGCCGGTGACGCCTGCCACTCGCACCCGCCGTACGGGGGCTATGGGGTCAATACCGGGCTCGAGGACTCGCGAAATCTGGGCTGGAAGCTCTCTGCGCTGCTGTCCGGCTGGGGTAGTGAAGCGCTGCTCGACAGTTACGGCGAAGAGCGTCATCCAGTGTTCAAGAGCACCGCTGACCACTTCATCGAGCGGTTCATCCGCGAAGACCGCGCCTTTCTCAACGCGCATTCTCCCGAAGCGCTGGGGGAGGAAGCCTTCCGCCACGCGTGGGATACACGCAACGAAGGATCTTCCGAGGTCATGGCTTTTGCCCCGAACTATGATGGTTCCTCCATCGTCTGGGGCGATGACGCGGCCAGCCCAAGTGCGGTTGGCACGCACGAGCGTCGCGCTCGTGCTGGCCACCACCTAACCCCGATGCCCCTTGCCGACAGCGGTAATGCTTTTGAGGTGCTGGGGGCCGGGTTCACGTTGTTTGTGAGTGAAGGTGACGGGGGGGCGGCTGCTGACCAGTTCTCCCGCGCCGCCGAACGCCTCGGGGTGCCGCTGACGGTCGTCCGAGACGGGACGGCCGAGGCCCTGCAGGGTTGGGATGCAGAAGCGGTTCTCGTCCGGCCGGACAGCTACGTCGCGTGGGCCGGTGCACCGGGTGAGGTTGCCCCGCTCAACGTGCTCGCGCGCGCGGTAGGCCGGGCTGCGGCCTGAGGGAACAGCGTTCAGCCGCCGACCATATAGGGCAGGAGAACCACTTCGTTTTCCGGGCTGATCTTGGTGAACCAAGCGTTGCCGTAGATCACGCCATCCAGCGCAACCGACACGCCGCGATCAATCTGCGGCTTCAGCTCCGGGTAGTGGAGGACGAGTTGGTCCAGCATCTGTTTAAAGGTGCTGGCTTCGACTTCCACCCACTCCCTGCCGTCCGCAAAGACGCGCAGGGAGCCCCAAAGCTTGACCCGGATCACGCCTGCTACGCCTGTTCTGCCAGAGCCTTAAGCAAGCGTGGGGGTGACATGGGCAGTTCCGTCATCCGAACCTTGGCCGCGCGCGACACGGCGTTGGCCAATGCGGCCAAAGGCGGCACAATCGGCGTCTCGCCCACACCGCGCACGCCATAAGGGTGGCCCGGGTTGGGGATTTCAAGGATCACGGTCTCGATCGACGGCAAATCGGAGGCTACCGGTACGCGGTAGTCGAGGAAGCCCGGGTTCTGC
Organism: Alphaproteobacteria bacterium; assembly: GCA_965658725.1. Classification (GTDB taxonomy): domain Bacteria; phylum Pseudomonadota; class Alphaproteobacteria; order UBA7985; family UBA7985; genus UBA7985. The sequence goes on from CBFHUI010000005.1 coordinate 31,190, forward strand.
AACCGCCCATCTTCACCGTAGATGTACTCCTCATTGAGCGCCCAGCCGATGCCCTGCACGGCGCCGCCCTGCATCTGGCCTTCGACGTAGTCCGGGTGCACCGCCTTGCCCGCATCTTGGAACACGGTGTAACGCAGGACAGTCGTTGCGCCTGTCTCGGGGTCAACTTCGGTGTCTACCAGATGCACGCCGAAGCTCACGCCTGCGCCATCGGCGTTGACTTCGTGGTGCCCGGCGATGGGACCGCCCGTCGAGCCAGCAATCGCCGCGATTTCCTTGAGCGACATTGGTGGGTATTCGCCCGCGTTCGGGCCTGCTGGCTTGGCGTAGCCGTCTTCCCAGTAAACCGCGTCGTCGTCGATGCCCCAGAGCTTCGCAACCCGGCCGCACATCTCCTTGATCGCAGCGCGGGCAGCTTTGATGGTGGCTAGACCCACGGCAAAGGTCACGCGACTGCCGTCGGTCACGTCGTTAAAGCCCAGCGAGGTCGTATCAGCGATTACGGTGCGCACCTTGTCGTAAGGGATCCCCAGCTCTTCGGCCGCCATCATGGAGATCGAGGCGCGCGAGCCGCCAATATCCGGGTTGCCTTCAACCACACCCACGGTGCCATCGTCGTTCAGGTTCAGCGATACACAGGTGTTGCCACCAAAGTTAAACCAGAAGCCACAGGACAGCCCGCGACCCTGGTTCGGTCCAAGAGGTGCGGAGTAGTGCGGATGCGCTTTGGCAGCTTCGAGCGTTGCGACCAGACCGATCTCGTCGAAGGTCGGGCCATAGGAAGACAGCGTGCCTTTGCGTGCTGCGTTCTGGATGCGGACATCCAAGGGGTCCAGACCGAAGGACTGGCACAACTCGTCCACCACGCTTTCAACCGCAAAAATCGCCGTTGGAGCGCCGGGCGCGCGGTAGGCGGCTTCCTTGGGGCGGTTGGTCAGAACGCTCCAGCCCTGTGTTTGCACGGCTTCAAGGTCATAGGCGGCAAAGGCAGACTGCGCCCCCATGGTCACGGTCGAAGACGGGAACGCCCCGCCCTGATAGCGCAGCACCGCGGTCCCGGCCGTGATCCGCCCGTCCTTTGTCATGCCAATCTTGACGTCCATGGAAGTCGAGGCTGTTGGACCGGTCGCGCGAAGGACTTCTTCGCGGGTCATGACGATCTTCACCGGCTTGCCCGCTTTGCGAGACAAAGCCAGGGCGACAGGCTCGATAAAGGTCGTGGTCTTGCCGCCAAACCCGCCGCCGATCTCCGAGGAAGTCACGCGCAGTTGGCTCGCGTCGATGCCGAGGATCTCAGCGCAGTTCGCGCGCACCATGTACTGACCTTGCGTGCAGCACCACAGCTCCCCGCGACCATCCGCGCTGAGCGTGCCCATGCAGGCATGGGGCTCGATGTAGCCCTGATGGGTCGCGGCGGTCTTGAAGGTCCGCTCGATCACCTGATCCGCTTTGGCAAAGCCGGCTTCCAGATCACCGTGTCCGAATTCGAAGTAAGAGGTCACATTCTCCGACATACCCGCCGGAACGTTCTCCAGACTGCGGCCTTCCTGCACAACCGGCGCGCCGGGCTTCATCGCCTCGTCAACGTCGGTGACGTGGGGCAGGAGTTCATAGTCAACCTTGATCAGCCGGATCGCCTGCTTGGCTACAGACTTGCTGGTCGCGGCCACAGCCGCCACCGCATGACCGTCATACAGCACCTTTTCCCGCGCCAGACAGTTGTCGCGGATGTCGGCAAAGTCCTGATCGTCCGTTTCTGCGAAATCAGCCGACGTAACAACCGCTTTAACGCCGGGCAGGGCGAGGGCCGCGGAGGTGTCGATCGACTTGATCCGCGCATGGGCGTGAGGGCTGCGCAAGATGCGGCCATGGAGCATGCCTGGTGCGGAGATGTCCGCGCCATAGGCCGCTTTCCCCGTCACTTTGTCTCGGCCATCCGGGCGGGCGAGGCGGGTGCCGACGACTTTGAAGTCGCGCTTAATTGGATCGTGGATATTCATCGCTTAAGCCCCCCGCATTTCAGCAGCTGCGGCCTGCACCGCCTTGATGATTTTATCGTAACCGGTGCAGCGGCAAAGGTTACCGGCCAGCCAGTAGCGGATTTCCGTTTCGCTGGGGTCTGGGTTCTTTTCGAGCAGCGATTTTGCTGCAACCAGAATACCGGGCGTACAGACCCCGCACTGCAGTGCCGCTTTCTCGATGAACACGCGCTGCAAGGGGTGCAGGTCGTCCCCGTCGGCCATGCCCTCGATGGTCTCGATTTCCGCGCCTTGCGCTTCAACCCCGAGCACGAGGCAGGAGCAAACCAGACGGCCATCGAGGGTGACGCTGCACGCCCCGCAGTCGCCGGTGCCGCAGCCTTCCTTGGCCCCGGTCAGCCCCAAACGGTCGCGGAGAACGTCGAGCAAGCTTTCATCAGCTTGGCAGAGAAACTCCGTCGCGTCGCCGTTGATCGTGGTTTCTACAGGAATGGCTTTCATGTCCGGTCTCCAGCGCGGGTAAAGGCGATCAGCGCCGCACGGCGCGCGAGCACGCCTGCGGTTTTGGTGCGGAACTCAATGGTCCCGCGCTTGTCGTCGATTGGGGAGCAGGCAGCTTCCACCGCTGCTGTCATGGTCGCCAGTGCAGCGTCGTCCAGCGTTGAGCCAACCAGCGCCGCGCCCCCCGCTTCCACCAGCCGAACCGTCGGCGCGACGGCGCCCACAGCCACCCGCGCCGCTTCGCAGCGGCCGTCGGCGTCCAATGACAAGCTCACTGCCGCCGAGGAGACGGCAATATCCATTTCCGTGCGCGGGATAAAGCGCAGGTAAGCATCCGCCGCGCGCGCCGGGCGGGCGGGCAGGAAAATCGATGTGATGAACTCGCCCTTGGACAGCGAGGTTTTGCCCGGACCAGTGGGGATTTCTTCAACCGGTACGTCGCGCGTGCCATCTGGGCCTTGCACCCGCGCGGTTGCGCCCGCTGCTATCATCGCCGGGACTGAGTCGGCTGCCGGAGAGCCATTGCACAGGTTTCCGACCATGGTTGCGCGGCCCTGCACTTGCGTCGAACCGATCAGTTCGATCGCTTCGACCACGCCGGGCCACAGGCTGTTGACGCCCGCGTGCTCTCCCAGAACTGCGCCTGAGACCGCCGCACCGATACGGTAGCCGCCATCCTCTTCGACGATGTCGCGCATGCCGCTGAGGTGCTTAAGGTCCACCAGCAAGTCAGGCTCGACGACCTCGGACTTGAGTTGAACCAGAACGTCGGTGCCACCAGCCAGAATTCTGGCCAGTCCCTGCTCCTGATACAGCGCTCGCGCCGCTGCTTCGAAGCTGTCGGGCCGTAAATATCTCATGCAAACCATCCCATCGAGAAGCGGTCTGCGCGTCTGCGTCAAACCGCGTGCCTTCCGCAAATCGGGGTCGCCGCATTCACCCGCTGAAGCGGGACGCGGGCACCCAGTCTCAAAAGTGTTAGTGCATGCGCGGCCACGGGTCTACCGCGAACAAGGCCGCAGTCTAGACTGTCTGCGACCCTTCTTTCGTCCCAATCTGCTATGGGTCAAAGCCCGCGATGTCAGACCGCGAACACCTCGCGCCGAATATAGCCCACCGAGCTGTTCGCGTAGTGGGTCAGCGGCACGCCCAATGCGTTGATCTTATCAATCACGTCTTGTGAAACAGTGCCGTAGATTTCGATCGTAAAGTCGTCGGCCAACTCAGCATGCTTTTCCACGTAAGCGACCACTGGCGGGTTATCGGCATGGAACAGAAAGTCTTCGCTCTGCCGATAGACTTCGGTCCACACCAGCTTGTGCGGGTCGCTGGGATCTTGGTCAAAAGTGTGTAGCAGCATACCCGGTTCTGACGCCTCAACGGCGGCGTCGACCTCGGCAGCAATGGCGAGATACGCGTCGAGTTGACCCGGTTTCACGGTCACCCGGGCCAGCAAGACGAAAGGGGTGGGTTCAGTCGACATGGTCGGCTCCTTTGCAAGTGGTGTCCGGGTACTACGAAGAAATCCAAAGCGTTTGGCAAATTGCGCTAAGAAAATCGGGTCAAAAATATGCCACCGTCTGACGTTTTCGGAGCCCTTGAGTGTGATCGACCTTGCTCTGAAGGGGCACTCTACGGCAGGATATATCTCTGTTTGATTTGCGATTCTCAAAACAACCCGCTGCGCACACAGCCCTGCGGGCGATTCTGCCGAAAGTGAGGGCCTCCGTGAAACCGTTGCTGAAAGCCTTAGTCAGTCTTGTTTTCTGCGCTGCATTGGCCGCTCCAGCGGTCGGGCACGACACCACAGGATCGGGTCCCTCGACCACAACGGAGCAGTGGCAACCCGAAGAGGCCTATACCTTCCGGGTTGATGGCAAAACCTACGCCGTCTGGAACACCCATCGCCGTAACTTCTTGGGCTATGAGCTTATTGAAGTCCGAGGCGCGGACGGTGCGGTTGTCGTGACATGGCGGACCCGGCGCGGCTGGTGCTTCACCCAAGAAGCCTACCTGACCAGCCACTGCATGAGCCATAGCCACTACGAGAGCTTCTTTGTGCGGCAGGTTCGCGCAGCCCTCGCACCCCCTGTTCCAAGCGTTCATCTGGTGTTTCCGGGAAGCGGTCCGACGTCGGTACTCGACGACTACCCTTGCCTGGAAAAGCGACTCTCCACGAACACCCCGAGCAGCACGGAAATGACGCCACCCGAGTGCTGAGCCAGTTTGGCACAGGCCGGGCCTCGATGCTGCCTTGCCTGTGCTTTCCCTGTTGACACCGGACTGTCCAGTTCATTTTGTTCAAGAGCATGTATGTCGCTGTCTAACCCCTTCCAACAGACGTTCCCAACTTTCAGCGAGGCGAGGATTAAAGGCTTTCTGGGCCCGTCGATCAGCTTCCGCGTGCAGGGAGAAGAGGGAACCCAGCCGAACCCCGCAGCGCTGACCTTCCTCACAGAAAGATTCTCAGACCCGCCGGTCCCCGAATTCGACGTTGAACAAACTGTGCCGCTGCAGGGCCGCGCTCGGTTCCTTCTCGATGCCGTATTCTCGTTTCTTGTGGAGTGCGACTGGCCGGTATTTCAACGCGGCGTGTTTGAGCCCGACGGAGACAGCGACCTGATTGGTACGTTTCATTTGCCCACGCGCCTAGAAAGGGCACTCTTGCCCGGCCGATTCTTCAATCTGCTTCTTGACGAGTTGCACTCGCCTGCGGCGCACGCTTGGTCGCAGGCAGAGTTTGATCAACGCGCCAAGCCGCTCTTGGTCACCATCAATCGTGCCGGGTTGCATGGCGCAAACCGGCGACTTGTGCTCTTGGGCGCGCATCGCCGCGGGGTTGCGGTCACCGAGCTTAACGATGACATCGTGCAGTTCGGTGAAGGCCCCGACGCGCGCTTTGTGCGCGGTTCGGTCAGCGACGCAACCGGTCTGCTTGGGATGGAGCTTCAGACCAGCAAAGTCATGACCACAGACATTTTCAAGAACGTTGGCATCCCGACCGTCACGCAGCACAAGGTTTCAAGTCTAAAACAGGCGCTCGAGGCTGCCCGCGCGATTGGTTACCCCGTCGTGCTCAAGCCTTACAACGAGGCTATGGCGCGCGGCGTCGTTTGTGATATCTGCACCGAAGAATTCTTGATCGAAACGATCAATAACTGGGAATACTCGATCAATGACGCTGTCATCGAAGGTTACATCCCCGGCGACAACGCTCGCATCACCATCAGTAAGGGGCAGGTGATTGAAGTCCGTTATATCCTGCTCGCTACCGTCATTGGCGACGGACAGCGCAGGGTCGCCGAACTGCTGGACGAATTTCTCGAGAACAACAACGATCTGCGTCCGCTCCCCGAACCCATTACTGTGCCGGACTTCATTGAGCGTAATTCGACCATCAGAGCGCTTGCGAATCAGGGTTTGACCCTGGACTCGATCTTGGAAGAGGGCCGTACCTGCCGCCTCGCGACGAGGCCAGCCAGCCGTCGCGGCTCGATCGTTCATCATCTCGACCCCTCTGAACTCGCACCTTCCGTGCATGAAACAGCCCTACGGGCTGCGGAGATCATGGGGGTGGATGCCGCCGGTGTAGACGTCCTCGATTTCCGCCCTGACCGCTTTGGCTACATGAACGAAATCAACGCCGGACCCGGCATGGACCGCTTTGAAAGCGTCCTAAGCCGTTACGTTGATGACATCGTCGGCAAGGCAACGGCATCGGATGCGCTGGGATGACCGGCCAGCGGCCTTTCAAACCAATCAAACAGTCTCTAAACCGTCATTAACGCCGGACGGATTGGCATGACAGGAATAAAAAATGGCGGAAGACGTGATGACTCAGGCAACAGTAGAACTGGAAATGCGGTTGGAGCATCAGGAGGCTGTTCTGAATGACTTAAACGATGTCGTTGCAGCGCAGCAGGGCCAGATTGATCGGTTGTTGGCGGAGGTGCGTTGGTTGCGGGATCGGCAGGAGCAGGGGGGCATTACCATTCGGACTTCTGCCGAAGAAACGCCGCCGCCGCATTACTAGGTTGCCGACTACCCGGTCATTAAGACCGCCATCTCCAATTAATTGCCGGCCAAGATTTTTCTTGGCCATTCAGCGCTCCACGGTGCGCAGCCAACGTTCAGCATAGGCTTTAAACGCGGCGCGTGTCTCAAACACTGCGGGGCCAGAATGATACAGCACTGAAGAACTCAAAGACTTACCCGATGGTGCCCATTGGGCGGAGTTCTGTGCACGCATGGACGTGCCCGTTGGAGCGCAACTGATAGCGACCTTGGATCACTATCAGAGAAGCGTATCCTCTCGCGGCTAAATCGTCCCTTAGCGCCTCGCATCTCCGCGCGCCCACTTGAACAAGAAGAGCATCACAGCGAGTAACCGACCCTGGCGCAAAGGCGCCTGTTTCACCTTGCTTGAGGTTGCCGGTGAATGCGCCTGTGGTGACGCCATACAATCGAAGTTTCAGCAGCGCGTTTAACGCTCGTTTGCCTGGTCAGCCTGCCAATTTCGTGCGTTTCCTTTTGCTTGTCTTGTCGCGAGCAACGACAAAGGGCAGGTATAGGCTCAGTCTATGAAAACCCGCCAAATATCAATTTTACAAAGAGTCTGGTTTGGCAGCAGATTGAAGTCTGAAGCGAAGGAGCGGTTGTGTCACAGGATCATCATTCACTGCGGATCACCTTGCTTGGGACAGGGATACCAAACCCGGACATTAATGCCTTTGGTACCTCAACCCTGATCGAAGCCGGCGAGGAGTGCGTGCTTCTCGATTGCGGTCGTGGGGCGGTTGTCCGTCTGGCGCAGGCTGGTTATCCGCTGGGGGTCACAGACACGGTTATCCTTTCGCATTACCACTCGGATCACTATGCCGGTCTGCTTGATCTTGTGATGACGGGCACGATTCAGCAGCCCTTTTCCAACCGTGGTGGACCTTTGCACGTCTATGGACCGCCCGGAGTGAAAGATATCGCGGAGGGTGCGTGGCAAGTGACGCGACCTGACCGCGACATTCGGGTCGCTGACAGTGAAATCGACCCTGAGCACATGCGGATCATCCCGCATGAATACGGTAGCGAGGGGGTGGTATTCGAGCGCAATGGACTTCGGATCATCGCGATAGAGGTGGATCATGGCGAGTTCATCCGGCCCGCCTACGCTTTTCGCGTCGAGTATGGCGACCACGTCTTCGTCCATAGCCATGACACGCGGTACAATGAAAACCTGATCGCCCAAGCGCAGGGTGCTGACGTTTTCGTCCACGAGGTTGCGGCGGCGCGTCAGTCCACGCTCGATGCCTACCCGCGGATCCAGATCGCCATCGATCACCATGCGAGCCCGCAGGACGTGGGTCGGGTGTTTGCCCAGACCCGTCCCCGCATGGCCTTGCTGACCCACTTGGTCATGTTGCCCCCCGATCCCTACACCGTCGAAGAAGTCATGGCTGAATTGGCGGAGGAGTACGATGGGCCTGTCATGGTGGCTGAAGATCTGATGACCATCGTGATTGGCAAGAACATTTCTATGATCCCATTCCATCACGGGGTCAGCGGTGCACGGCACAAGCCGCTGCGGGCCTGACGGCTGTCAGACAAACCCCTTCTCATGTCCTACAAAGGCTAGCTTCCCATGCGGACCGTCAACAGCGACACCCTCACAGACGTTTTCGAAAGCTATTTTGGAGCAGAGACCGACCCACGCGTGCGGGAAGTGCTGATCGCACTGGCGCGTCACGTTCATGACTTTGCCCGCGATGTCAAACTCACACACGCGGAATGGCAGAAGGGGATCGAGTTTCTGGAGTGGGCCGGTCGTATCACCACGCCGGAACGCAATGAGTTCGTCTTGCTCTCCGACGTTATGGGGCTGTCATCGCTGGTTGATATGATCAACACCAACCCTGAAGCCACCAGCTCGTCGGTGCTTGGCCCCTTTCATATTTCGAACCCGCCTGAATTGGCGCCCGGTGGCGACTTGCGGGGGGATTTCGAAGGCCAGTTGGTTTTGGTTCAGGGACAGGTGCGGGACACAGCGGGGCAGCCGATCGAGGGCGCGGCGCTCGACATCTGGCAAACGGCTCCCAACGGGCTCTACTCCAGTCAGGATCCGGCCCAGGACTTGTACTCGTTTCATGGCCTGCTCCGAAGCGACGCCGACGGGCGGTACGCCTTCACGACGGTGCGCCCGGTCAGCTACACGGTCCCAACGGATGGGCCCGTGGGTGATATTCTTCGGGCCGCAGGTCGTCATCCGTGGCGGCCTTCACACTTGCATTTCATCGTGAAGGCAGAGGGTTTCCAGTCGTTGGTGACCGAGGTCTTTCCGACCGATGATCCCTACCTCGACGAAGACACAGTTTTTGGCGTACGCGAGGATTTGGTCATGGTCTACGAGGAGCGTCCCGCTTCAGACTTCCCCGAGGGAATGGCCTTGAGCGGGCAAGTTTCTGAGCCTTTTGCCCAAGTGGATTTCGATTTCGTACTCGCCGCAGACGCGCGCTGATCGCGGCCCTTACAGACCTAAAGCGCATCAGGAGACAGGATTATGGCAAAGAGTCATTTCAAAGAAGACCAGTGGTGGGTCAGCCCCTACAACTACATCCCCGAAGTCCGGGATCAATTGAACCTGCCACCTCGCGTCCAGATCCACGATGCCACGCTGCGAGACGGAGAGCAGACGCCGGGTGTTGTGTTCAGCATCGACGACAAGGTGGCAATCGCGTCCAAACTGGCTGAGGTCGGTATTGAGCGGATTGAAGCAGGCATGCCGGCCGTCTCCCCGCAGGATGCGGACGCGATCAAAGCCATTTCTGGGTTGGGCTTGCCGTCGAAAATCTTCACCTTTGCCCGTGCGATGCGGCAGGACATCGACATGGCGCTGGAATGCGGCGCGGATGGCGTCGTCATTGAAGTTCCGATTGGCTACCCGAAAATCTCCACGCAGTTTGGCTGGACGTGGGAAGACGTCTTCAAGAAGAGCCGAGACGTCATCAACTATGCCCGCGAAAACGGGCTCTATGCGCTGTTCTTTCCCTACGATACGACCCGCGCTCGGGCCGAGGATCTGGAAAACCTGTGCAAGGCGGTGATGAACGAATCTCCGCCGGATGCCATTGGCATTGTCGATACTATGGGGTGCGCCACACCTGAAGCGATCCGCTACATGGTCCGCTGGGTGAAAGAGATGACCGGCTTGCCGATCGAAATTCACACCCACAACGACTTCGGCATGGGCGTTGCCACGGAACTTGCAGCGGTGACGGCTGGGGCTGAAGTGGTGCACAGCTGTGCCAATGGTCTGGGCGAGCGCACAGGTAACGCGGCAATGGAAGAACTCATGCTGGGTTTGGACCTGCTCTATGGGTACGACACCGGCTATAAGCTTGACCGCTTGCCGGAGTTGGCTGAGCTGGTGTCCAACATCTCAAACATTCCGATTGCCCGGAATAAGCCCGTTCTCGGGCATGGCAATTTCATTCGGGAAAGCGGGATCGGCATTCAATATGTCATGCATGATCCCTTGGTCATGTTTGGAACGCATCCGGGCCTGACGGGGCGGTCGGGGCAGGTTGTCCTTGGGAAAAAGAGCGGTAAGGCTTCGATCCTGTACAAACTTGAAGAACTGGGCATTGCCGGGGTCGGTGACGATCAGGTGGGTGAAATCCTTGGTGCGGTCAAAGAAAAGGGCATCGCGAAAAAGGACATTCTAACGGACGAAGAATTCCTCGCTATTGTTCGCTCCATCGCGGCTTAATTCAGTCCGATCGCTTTCAGGAACGCCGTGAGCCGGTTGTGAAAATCGATGACTTCCAACCGGTCCCGGCCTGCGCTGGTGGTCCAGAAGCCGACGTTTCGTGTGTCTAAAGAGACATCAAGGTCAACAGGTGCGATTTTGAAACGGTCGCTATAGGTGCCAAGCATGCGGAAGGGCAGGAGCGTGCAGGTGCGCGCTTTTTCGAGCATGCGAAAGGTCATGGTAACGTCGCCGGAGTTCTCCACCTGCGGTGTGATGCCCGGCAGTCCCAAGCGGTCTAACAGTTCCCGAGTGACGTCAAACAGACCGGAAATCTCTCCCACGGCGACCCACTGGTGATCGGCCAAGGCTTGGGGCGAAACCCGCTGATTGGCCAAGGGGTCATCGGCGCCCACAAAGACGGAGAGGCTGTCCTGAAACAGCAGTGATCGGACAAGCCCGTCATCTCCACGATTGAGGTCATAAGGAATGATCGCCACGTCGAGCATGTCGGTGTTCAGCCGCGTTGCCAGACGGGACGCGATCTCGCAATGGATCTTCAGGCTGTAGGTCGGGGGGCTTTCGATCATTTCGGCAAAGAAATCGCCCATGACTGTTGCTGCCAGCATGGGCCCCACACCCACACGAAGCTCGCCCGCCATTCCATGCTTCCATTCGGTGATCGCGGTTTCAGCTTGTTCGGTGTTGCGCAGGATGCTGCGGCCTTCCTCGGCAAGGCGGCGGCCGATTTCGGTAGGAGAGACACCATAGCGGCCCCGCCGCAGTACAGCTCCGCCCACGCGGTCCTCAATGATCTTGATTGACCGGGAAAGGGTCGGCTGGGTGACGTTCAGTTTGCGCGCGGCCTTCGTCACGGAACCTAACTCTACGATGACGGCCAACTGGGTTAGAAATTTCGGGTCCATGACCACAAAGCCTCGTGTGTTTCCGAAAGCCAGAGACCTGTCAGGCCGCCGGTTACCCAACTTAAGGCTCGCCTGTACAGCGCGCACGCCGTCCTCGGGATCTCTGCCTTTCAGCTTCTTTAGCATCATTCCAAGATATAGAGAACGTCTATAACGGAGTGCTAAATTCGGATTTTACAACATGACTGTTCGGGGTCACGATTTACTCTAATGGGATTGAGGTAACGGGCTGGGAGTTCCTGTCAAAGGGTCCGGTCGTCAACGGACTGCTGAGAAATCCAGCGCGTTTCCTGAACAAAGTCCCAGCAAAATCGAAGCAAATCAGAGTTCTTTATGTCTGCAATTGGTGTTCAAAGTCTGGAAGATAAAATTCGGTCCTCAGGGGGCGCGCTGGCCATGTTGCGCGCTTCTGATATCGGAACGGTTATTTTCCCTGGTATCCCACCAGAGTTCACCAATTGGCGGGACGAGCAGCGGGCTTGGCACCATAGCGTCGTCTTGTTTGAGCAGTCTTTTCATATGACCGAGCTGCACATCAGAGGGGGCGACGCGCTCGCCTTTGTCTCGCAGTTCGCCACCAATGACTTGAGCAACCTCCACCCCCTCCGGGCCAAACAGCTCATCATGGTAGACCCCACGGGGCATCTGATTTCCGATGCCATTATTTTCTGTGAGTCCGACGATTTCCTCCGCGTCGTAGGACCGCCAACAGCCAGCAACTGGCTTCAGTTCAACGCTGAGAGCAGTGACCTATCGATCGAGGTAACGCGCAACGAAAACATGATCGTCCCCAGAGAGCGACGGGACGTGTTTCGTTTCCAGTTGCAGGGGCCCAGTGCTTTGGACCTGATGCGGGCGGTCGTGGATGACGGCCTGCCAGAGATTAAGTTTTTCCGCATTGGCGAATTCAAGATTGCCGGTCACACCGTCCGCGCCCTGCGACACGGCATGGCTGGCCGGCCGGGCTTTGAGATCTATGGCCCGTGGGACGTGCAAGGCGAGGTTCGCGCCCGTGTTGAAGAAGTCGGCAAGCAGTTTGACCTGCGCAAAGCCGGTGCCGTCACTTATCCGACAGCAGCACAGGAGTCCGGTTGGATGCCGCGACCTTTCCCGTCGGTTTATGGCGGCGAGGCCATGCGACCCTTCAGGGAATGGCTGCCGGCGAAGTCGTTCGAAGGCAGCGCGTCCTTGGGCGGCAGCTTCGTTTCTGAGGACATGGAAGACTACATGGTCAAACCCCACGAGCTGGGATACGGCCCCATGGTTCACTTTGACCACGACTTCATCGGTCGCGACGTTCTGTTGGCGCGCAAGGATGAGGCGCACCGGGTCAAAGTAACGTTGGCATGGAACAACGAGGACGTCTTTGACGTGATGCGCCGCTCCGTCGGCCCAGATCATCCGCGGACGAAATTCATCTCGCTGCCCATCCCGATGTACGCCACCTTTGAGTACAATCAGGTTCTCTTGGGCGACCGCATGATTGGTCAATCCCAGTGGTCCACGTACTCGTCGAACGCAGGTTGCGTTCTATCAACTGCGCTTATTGATCGTGATGTTGCTGAAATGGGGAAGGAAGTCACCCTGCTCTGGGGTGAGCCCAATTCTCAGCGGCGCACAGTGGAGGACCATCAGGTCACCGGCATTCGGGCAACGATTGCCCCGGTGCCGTACTTCGACAAGGCCATCAAGCGCGACTAGAGGGAGCCGGGAGGGGCTCTTCTCACGACCATGCAAAGGGAGGAAAGCATGTTCAAGTTCGTAAAATCAGCATCCTTAGCCGCTGCTGCAGTAATGGCCGCAGCTTCGGCTCATGCTCAAGTCAACCTGACCGCTGAAACCGGCGGGCCGGGCACTGTAGTCCATCTCGCTCCAGCGTCGCTGGTTGAGTACGCAGCGGAACGAGGGATTGCCAACATCCAACTCAAAGACGGTCAAACGTCCACAAACTATGTGCTGTCGATTGGTCAGGACAAAGTGGATATTGGTTCTGTACCGCTGATCCTACCCTTCCTGTTGGGCAAGGGCGTGGGCCCTTACGCCAGCTTGGAGAAGGACGAAGCGGCCAGCCTTGGCGCAAACGTTCAACTACTGGCGCCTTACACGCTGGGCGTCTACTACCTCTATGCCTATGATGCTAAAGGCTTTTCCAGCTGGGATGACATCAAGGGCGCAAAGATCCTCAATGGTCCTCCTCGAGGCGCGGCGACGACCGACTCTCGGGTCATCATTCAGGCTCTGACAGGCTTGAAGCATGACGAGGACTACGAGTCAGTGACGGTAAACTGGGGGCAAGCTGCGTCTGCTGTGGTCGATGGGACCGCTGACGCGGCCATGCTGCCGGAGCTGTTCCCAAGCGGCCGCGTGACCCAGGCTTCTGCCGCTGGCGCCATGTCGGCGCTGTCCATGCCCAAGGACGCTTACGAGTCCGAGGCCGTACAAAAAGTCCTTCGAAAGCCCGGTTCCGCACCTTACCGCCTGCCGGTATCTGAAGCACAGGGCCTAGGTGATAACTGGACCATCATTTCCGAGGATGACACGTTCCGCGGGATGGCGGTTCTTGGCGGGCTCGTTGGTCGCGCTGGACTGGATGAAGACCTAGTCTACGACTTAGTAACCGCCCACATCGAGAACATTGAAGTGACAAAGTCCAAGGCTCCGTTTGCGCGCCTCGCGAACTTCGACACCATCGATGATGCCATCACTGGCGTATGCACCACAGGTATCCAGTACCATCCGGGGGCTGCCCGTGCTTGGGAAGACGCGGGGTATTCGGTTCCGGATTGCTAAGAACACCCAGGTACAGCCGTATCTCTTATCTGTGCCGGGCGACCCTTTTGGTGGCCCGGCACAGTCTTTTGTCTATGCTAACCGTAAATTTTTCAGGCTGAATACCTAGCCGAGCCTGCTAAATTCAGTCAGGGCAACTGGAACGCTCAATGACCCAATCCGAGGAAACACAGGACGGCTTTATCAGGAACCGGGCGCTGAGCAGCTTGGCTTACCTGATCGCTTTGAGTTTCGTCGTGATGGGGCTTGTGAACGTAACCCCCTCGATCCCCGGTTGGGATACGCTCTGGAAAGACCTGACAGGCTGGAGCGATTTCAAGATCCGGCGGTTTCCGACGGAATGGTTCTATCCGCTCGTCTTTTTCATGATGATGGTGATCGTTGCGCTAAAGCAGTCGATCTTTCGGACGTGGGAGGGACGGGGCCGAGGGCGTCGGGCCATCGGCCTGATTATGGACCTAGCTCTCGTCCTGGCCGCAGCCGGGATCTCGTTCACCTATCTCACTGAGATTGAGGCCATCTGTGTTCTCGATCAACTCAGCGGCGACCGGGCGCGTCTGGTCGCGGAAGTGCTCCAGTCCGAGGTCGAGTTCGCTGAACTCTTGGGCTTGCCTATTCCCGATTCCGCCGATGACCCGGCGTGTTTGCACACAACCGGCGCATGGTTGCCGCTGATCCTGTTGGTCTGCGTCGCGGTGTTTCTGCTCTACAATGTCAAAGTTTGGGGCCTGCCGCTGGTCATGGTTGCGATCCTGATTGCGGCCTACACCTTTGCGACAGTTCTGAACTGGTACATCGCCGGTGCAGAAGGGCAGAGCAAATACCTGATCACTATCCTTGGCAGTGACGAAGCCCGTTCACTGGCCGACGGACGCATCCATATCCGCGACGCCGTGGTCAATCAGGGCTCTGGTATTCTGGGTCGGTTCATCAATGTTCTGATGTTGCTGGTCTTTCCTTACATCATCCTCGGTGCGCTCTTTGGGCGCTGTGCGGGCGGGCAATCGCTGATCAAGCTAGCCTTCCTTTTGACCCGGAACATGCGGGGCGGTCCGGCCCATGCCGCTGTTGTTTCATCCGCTATGTTCGGCACCATTACCGGCGGACCCGTGGTCAACGTTCTGTCCACCGGCGTTCTAACCATCCCAATGATGCTCAAGCGCGGGTTTAGCCGTGTGTTTGCCGGTGGGGTAGAGGCCGCAGCCTCTTCTGGTGGCTCCATAATGCCACCGATCATGGGAGTGGCGGCCTTTGTGATGGCGGTTCTGACCGGCGTGCCTTACCGCGAAATCGTCATTGCCGCGATTATCCCGGCGGTTCTGTACTTCTTCTGCCTCTTCCTTTCCGTGGTTTTTCAGGCGCGCAAGCAGAAGATCGAAGCAGTGGGTGTAATCACCCCCGAAATGCGCCTGAACCGCCGAGATATCTTTGCGCTGCTGCAGATTTTTCTGCCGATCCTACTGGTGCTGGTCCTGATCCTGACGCCAAAAGACAGTGTGGGATGTGATCCGATATCGCAGTTTCTGGGTGCCGTGGTGACCTACACCGACAGAGGCATCTGTCGCGTCGAGGACTTGCCTTGGCTGCTGGCCCTGTTACAGAACTCGGCCGGTGACGCCAGTGCAGCGGGATGGTGGGCCACCATGCTGCTCTTCGTCTTGATGTTCCTCGACCGGGATTTTCAGAAGAACCCAAAGAAAGTCTTTGACGCGCTGGCAGAAGCAGGCGTGACCATCGCAACCCTCTATCTGATGTTCCTGGCGGTGACAGTGATCGACGTGAGTCTGAACCTGACGGCGCTGGCCAAGTTCGTCGCGGTGGACGTGTTGTCGTTCTTGAAGTCCTTTAACGCATCCAGTGGGGATTTAGGGTTCCAGCTGTTTGCTCTGATGCTCACCATGCTCCTGGCGGTCATTCTGGGGATGGGGATGCCGGCGGTGCCTGCTTACATCAACGTGGCCTTGCTGATGGGGCCGCTGCTGATTGGTCTGGGGCTGGCGACGTTCACCTCTCACATGTTCATCTTTTACTTCGCCATTGCTTCGTCTATCACCCCGCCCGTGGCGCTGGCTGCCTTTGCCGCGTCAACGATCACCAAGGCCGATCCCATGGCGACGGGTTTTTCAGCCGTCAAGTCGGGGATTGTGATGTTCGTGATACCCTTTGTCTTCGCGATTTACCCGGAATTGTTGCTGATCGACAAAGCGGTTATCGATCCAAATGCTGGGGCGGTCTTCAGCTACTTGCCCGGCTATGATGGCCGCATTTACCTCGAACGCCTGCTGCCGTTGCTGGGGCGGGTGGTGATTGCGCTGTATCTGATCTCAAGCGCCCTTTCCGCCTATGATTTCAAGCGTTTGCCCTTGGTTGAAGTCGCGGTGCGACTGGTGCTCGCAGCGCTCATCCTGTTCCGACCAGTGGAGGTCCACTTGCCCGCAACGGGGCTGGCTCTTGTGGTAATCGCATTCCACGTGTTTCGCGTCCGGCGGGCTGCAGCTTAGGGAGCTCTGGAGCTGCCCTGGCACACGCATCTCTAACATCGCCATGGCGCCGCAGATCGCTTCGATGTACTGCTTTTTGATCTCATCAGCGTGCATGTTGAAAAGAGCGCGCCTCGCTGACCATCGTCAGCGCTCCCAAAGGTGTCACCGATATGCTCTCGCAAAAACAAGCCTGATACGTCATGAGGGCCTCCCGTCAGGAAACCTACCCGCAGCGCTTTGGGAACAAACATGAAGACTGATTGGTCAACCACAGGGCCTAAACGCCAAACAGCAAACAAGACGTTAACCGTAAAATAGGAGGAACTTAGACGCTGTGGTGAGGATGAGTGGCTCCCTGAACTGGAGCCATTTTAAGTTCTATTGTGTTCCACAGAATGCTTTAAGAACCGCTTAAGTGCATGTAAAACAAAACTATTGTGTCTAATCTATTCCAATGCAAACCTACAACAGCCACGAAAATAATGTACACTGGAATGTACACCAAATGCATAGCGGTAGATACTCCCACCTTCAGCTCAAATCCTTGCCCCCAGGCCAGCACTGCGACGGCAAGGGGCTTTATCTTGAGAAGACCTCATTGGACCAGGGGAAATGGGTCTATCGGTTCACGCTGAACCGCAAACAGCACCGCATGGGGCTTGGCCGATATCCCGACGTATCTCTAAAAGAGGCTCGTGATGGCGCTGACAAAGCTCGCGCATTTGTCCGATCCGGTGTGAACCCAATCCTGAATAGGCAAGCCGAACGACGAGCTGCTCTCGTGAATGATCACCTGTTTAAGGATATTGCTGAGCAGAAGTTCGAGCTAGAGAAGGCTAATCTCAAAGGAGACGGCAAGAATGGTGGCTGGTACGGACCACTCCAGCACCACGTTCTTCCATCGCTGGGTCACGTGCCGATAATTGAGATTGACCAATTGCTGATCCGAGACACGCTCGCGCCC
>CBFHUI010000005.1:48580-62190 GCA_965658725.1 Alphaproteobacteria bacterium
CAAGCATCATGTCCTGCCCACACTGGGCCACGTGCCCATCGTCGAGATCGATCAGTTACTCATCCGTGATGCACTGGCTCCGATATGGCACACCAAGTGCGATACGGCGCTCAAGGCGTTGAACCGCACCCGCATGGTCTTCCGTCACGCTGCCGCCATGGGGCTTCCAGTCGACTTAAACGCTGTTGAGCTCGCGCGTGAGCTCTTGGGTGACCAGAACCACAAGGTTCAACATATCGAAGCCATGCCCTGGCAGCAGGTACCACCGTTCTACCAATCTTTGTCATATGATGATCGAGTGCAGCTGGCACTGAAGCTCACCATCCTGACCGGTGTTCGCCCCCGGGTCGCACGGGAATGCCACCTTGATCATATCGATGGTGATGTTTGGACCGTGCCCGGTGACAACATGAAGGGCAGGAAGAACCGCACACCAGACTTTCGCATCCCGCTCACGGCTGAAGCTCTAAAGGTGATCGAGGCTGCCAAAGCCTTTGAGCGAGACGGTTTCATCTTCGCTTCACAGCGCGGCCGGAACGTCATCACAGATGCGGGCGTGTCGAAGTATGTCCGTGAGGTGCGGGAGCTGCCCTACAAGGTTCATGGCTTCAGATCGAGTTTACGGACCTGGGCGGACGCGGAGACAGATGCCCCCTTCGAGATCAAGGAAATGCTGCTCGCCCACAAAGAACGCAATCAAACTGCCCGGGCATACATTCGCACTGATTATCTCGATGAGCGGCGGGCCTTGCTCGAGCGTTGGACTGAAGCCTGTCTGCTCCAAGCCTGATGCAGGCCTATCCTTTCCACAGCATAGCGGGGTGACACGCCCTTAATTGCGCTCATAATCCATAACCATCTACTAACAACCTTGTAGGTTCATTGATGGTTACAGGCGTTCTGAGACGTCCCGATGTTGAGGCTCTAACCGGCCTTTCTCGCTCCACCATTTATAAATTCATGAAAGACGGCACCTTCCCGAGGGCTGTCAAAATTGGTCCACGTGCCGTGGGTTGGCGGCAGGCTGATATTGAAGCCTAGCTTAGCAATTTGACGAATGGGTAGGTGCTCATGGAAATAGCGCTGACCCCTGATCCATATCAGATCCGCCTCCATCTCGAAGCTCTGTTCGCGGAACTTGCACCGCATGCATCCTACCCCGATGGCTTGTTCGAGCTGCGGTTCCTGCCTCCTAACAGCGGTCAGC
Source organism: Alphaproteobacteria bacterium (assembly GCA_965658725.1). Taxonomy (GTDB): domain Bacteria; phylum Pseudomonadota; class Alphaproteobacteria; order UBA7985; family UBA7985; genus UBA7985. Next base: position 49,788 of record CBFHUI010000005.1, read on the forward strand.
CCCTCTGCAAACTGTTTAGCTGGCGCGACATCGACAAAGCAGTCGAAATGGCGACGCGGGCCAATGCAAACGGCATGAACGGCTATGTCGGTGTGCATCCCCGCCAACCTGGCACAAGCCGCGCGGGACAAGCAGCAGACGTGGAGCGCGCCTACTGGCAGTTCGTCGATTGTGACGATGGCGAAGCATCGGCCAAATTGCTTGAACTGCCCTTCTCACCGAACTTCGTTGTGACGACCGGCACACGGCCCGCACAGCGGCTGCACGGCTACTACATGCTCGAGGCATCGGAGACCGACATGGCGGCCTATACGGCCCGTCAGGAGGCTCTGGCGACGGCTGTAGGCGGTGATAACGTCAAAGACGCACCGCGCATCATGCGGCTGGCAGGGACGGTCAGTTACCCATCCATGGATAAGCAGGCAAAGGGCTACATCCTGGAGTTGGTAACGATCGGCCAGATTGATCCGATACCCTATGCTGAAGAAGACTTGGATCTGTTTCTGGCTCAGTTCAAAGGCACCGATGAACCGCAGCTGCGTGCAGCACCATCTCCCAATGTTTCGATAGAAGACGTCTCGCCAACGGTCCGAAGCCTCCTCGAACGAAGCCAGACCCAAGGCCACTGGCACAACAGCATGCTGCGCGCCGTGGCTACCCTACTGGCCCGGGGGGTCGGCGAAGACCGGGTGGCTGAGATCTGCGGACCATTCTGCAACGGCGGGGCATCGGATCCTGAGTTGCAGGCGTTCATCGCCTCAGCCGTCAGCAAGGGCTTCATGGGCCAGCCAGCCCGATCGGCACAGGACATTGTGCTGACGACACCGCGAGAGCGGGGCAACTTACTCAGCGCCAAGAACATCATCACGGCAGGCCAGGCGCGGTATGTCACGAAGCAACACTATCTGATCAAGCAGTGGCTGCCGTTTGAAGGCACGGGGGTGCTCGTGGGGCCCAGCAACACCGGCAAGACGTTCATTGCGCTTGATATGGCTATGAGCGTTGCGGCGGGGACTGATTGGCATGGCCATAAGGTCCGTCAGGGGGCTGTACTGTATTTGGCAACTGAGGGCAGCTTCAGCTTCAAAAACCGTATGGCGGCGCTCAAGGACGATCGAGGGCTGACGGACAACGTGCCGCTGATCGCTCGAGCCGATATGGTGAACTTGCTGGACCAAGAAGCGGACTTGGGCAAACTGGCAGCCCTTGCCGACGAGATCAAAGAGCACCACGGCCCGCTGCGGATGATCGTGGTCGATACATTGGCTCGCGCAATGGCCGGCGGAAACGAAAACGCTCCAGACGACATGGGTAAACTGCTGCACAACGTCGAAGCGCTGCGACAGGGGACAGACGCTTTCGTCCTGCTGATCCACCACACCGGCAAGGACGAGACGAAGGGCGCGCGTGGTCACTCGTCGCTGAAAGGGGCTGCTGACACGATCCTGCTGCTGTCTAAGCGCGATGATGACTTGCTGGAGCTGAAGTCCGACAAGCAGCGGGATATGGCGTCGCCGCGGCCAAAGGCGTTCCGACTTGAAACGGTGGTGTGCGGCATGGACGAGGACTTTGACGAGGTCACTACCTGCGTGGTGCAGGCTGCCGATGCGGCGGAACTCAAAGCCAAGCCGAAGCCGGGTGGGCCGAACCAGGAGCTGCTGATGGAGTGCTACACAGCGCTACGCTTGGAGGGCATCGGTGAGCCCAATCCGGGCGGGGCCGGGTTCCCAGAGCAGTCGCAGTATTGGTGTGTGCCGGCTGAAAGGCTGAAAGAGATGTTTGCGGGCAAAAAGGGCGGGTCGAACAATTCGTCGGCCTACAACAGTGCGATAAACGGGCTAAAGAGCCGGAACCTGCTGCAAATGAATGGTGGTTTGGTCTGGATGCCGACAGACGACGGGAAGTGCCAAAGGGCGGAGCGCAGTTTGTAACTTCGTACCTACAACGCCGGTACGGCCGCTACTACAAATACAAAATCCCTTAAGGGATGTATTTGTAAGTGCCGTTGTCGTTCGAATGGTAATCGGGACTGCAAAAGCGCCACTCTCCCTGTTATCGGTTGGACCGGAGTGTCGGAGCTGCATAGCTGCGATAGGTCGGAACCCAAATAAACCTGCCCCCATGTATTTTTGATGCGGGGGGGTATCGGGTCGTTCGCTGCGGCCGTAATCACTCAATGCGAATGTAAATGTACACAGAAATGTACACCAGTGATCACTGTTTATTCTAAAGCATTGATATTAAATGTTTTTTTGGAAAGTAATGGTGCCGAAGCCCAGATTCGAACTGGGGACACACGGATTTTCAATCCGTTGCTCTACCAACTGAGCTACTTCGGCACGCCAACGCGGAGGTCATGGTAAGGAGCCGTCACAGACTCTGTCCTCAGCGCGTGATGCAGTTGTTTAGACCTCTGCTTGGCAGAGAACAAGGGCAGATTTTTTAAGCGTCGGAATGTGGCGCATGCGCCTGAAGCATAGGCCCGAGCGCCGTCAATCTGCGTCCTTGTCCAGCGGCAGTATTTCACCCATCTCACCGTCTTCGGCCGGGTCCGGCTCCTCGACCGCGGGGATGGCGTAGGCCCCGGTCAGCCAGCGGTTCAGGTCCACGTCACGACAGCGGTCCGAGCAAAAGGGCCGTGCAGCCTCGGTTTCAGGCTTGCCGCAGGTGGGGCAGGCCGCCGGGGCGGGTTTCTTCATGGGAGCCAGTTCAGCCATGGTTCAGCGCCTCCAGTGCTTGAGCGTAGGGCAGCGGCACACGGCCGGATGGGTTGGCCAGCGCGCGCTGTTGCTCTGGAATGGAAAAGCCGCGCCGCGCCCGCGTGACGAGCCCAATCCCCATATGGTTCACCGGCTCGGTTTCAGTCTGGCAGACTGGGTGCTCCAGTGCAGTGCGCAGGCCTTCGGTCAGGGTCGCACGCTCGGCCTTGGTTTCCAGATTGAGGAAGTCCACAACCACCAGCCCGCCGATGTTGAGCGCCGTTATCACCCGCGCAGCTTCTTGAGCGGCACGCTGGTTCACGGCCAGTCGCTCTGAGGCGCGGACAGTGGCGTTGACGTCAATCATGGTGCCCGTAAGCCCCGGCTCGACCAGCAGTCGCAAGCCACCAGGCAGGTCCACAGTCAGCCCGTCGATGACGTTCCATTGCGGGTCGCGGGCGTCCACTGCATCACTGGCGAAAAAGTCGATCGCGACGTCTGGCCGGATCGCACGCACGGCGGCGACGGCCTCGGGCTTGCTAGGGCAGACCACGGCGTCGGCCTGCTCAATAAGGAACGCCAGCGGGTCAGCGGCAGGCCGGAGCAGTTGGGCCTTGCCCTTGGACTGTGCCACCTCCGGGATGGGGGGGATCAACCGGCCGCGCGGGCCCTTGTCTTCGCGGGCGTCGGCGATGATCTCGACACAGGCCCAAGCGCCCTCCCGCAGGTTCGCCCGCTCTTTGAGCTGCACCATGGTGCGCTGGTCTGCGCTTGTCCCGGGGTTGAGCCGCGGAGGGAGGGCCTTGCCGGTGTCCAGAAAGGCCACGCCAAGCGGTTTAGAGACTTCCTGGACCCGCGCCCATAGCTTCGCACCCGCACCAAAGGGCGAGGACCAAGGCCGCATCCAGGGCCAGTCTATAACGCGTTGACTGATTGGGGCTTCGAGGTCGTGCGGCGCGCCTTCGCGGAGGATCAGATCGCGCTGGACTGGGGTGTCGATCAGGTAGAGTGTCTTCATAATGGGTACCCCGCGCCGCTGAGCAGCGCGTGCGTGTCGGCGAGATCGAGGCCGATGACATTGCTGTACGAGCCGTTGATCCACGGGATAAAGCGACCAAAGGCGCCTTGCGTGGCGCAGCCGCCGGCCTTGCCCTGCCACTGGTTGCTGGCGATGTACCAGTCGATTTCTTCCGCGCTCATCCGTTTGACGGCAAGCTGTGTCATGGACACGCGAACGCGCGGCGTGCTGCCGTGCTGGGCGAGAGCCTGGGCGGTGTATACGCGATGGCGGCGGCCACTGAGCAGCGCCATGAAGCGCCGGGCCTGATCTTCGTCGGCCGGCTTTTCAAGGATCCGCCGCCCAAGTGCGACGGTCGTATCGGCGGCGAGCACCAGAGCGCCGGGTGACGCCTCAGCCACCGCCCGAGCCTTGTTGCGCGCCAAGCGCTCGACGTACTGTCGAGGCAGTTCGTCAGTTATTGGCGTTTCGTCGATATCAGCGGGCACAATGGCGTCGGGAACCACGCCAATCTGCGCCAGAAGGTCCTTGCGTCTTGGACTGGCGCTGGCGAGGATGAGGCGCATTTACTTGTAACGGAAGGTAATCCGCCCCTTGGACAAGTCGTAAGGGGTCATTTCCACCTGCACCCGGTCTCCTGCCAGAACGCGGATCTTGTTCTTCCGCATCTTGCCTGACGTGTGGGCCAGAATTTGGTGGTCGTTGTCCAGTTTTACCTTGAACATGGCGTTGGGCAGGATTTCCAGCACTTCGCCTGTGAACTCAATCAGATCTTCTTTTGCCATGTGTGGCCGTACTTACCTTGTTCTATGGGGCGGCCGCGCCGCGCCTGTGGTGCTGGCAAATAGGGGCAAGGGAGCGCCTAGGTCAAGCCGCAGGCGCGCAAAGCAGGCGTTTATCGCGAAAAATCAAAGCGTTCGATGATTTTAGCGCGAATTTGGTCTCGTGTTTCGCGGTAGGCGTCGAGTTTCATCTCTCGTGTGCCGTCTACCAAGCTTGGATCAAGAACGTCCCAGCCCTCAACCTCTGTCGCTTGCGCACGCATAGCCTCTCGTGCTTCCCCCTCTGCCTGCTTGGAAAGGGCAATGATCAGGTCATAGCCTCCATCGGACAGCCCATCAAACGGGCGGGAGACGTGGCGGTGCATATCGATGTCCTGCTCTCCCAGCACGGAGACCACAAAACCATCGATATCGGTCGGGTAGAGCCCGGCAGAGGCCACGTAGACGCCGCGCAGACCCGCTTCTTTCAGCGCGTGTTTCATCAGGCCTTCCGCAAGCGGGCTGCGGATGGCGTTGCGGGTACAGAGGAAGAGGACCGACGTGGGCATGCGCTGGCTCATCAGAGGGTGTCCCTCCGTCCCAGATAGAGCGCGAACAGCAGGGTAATCAGTCGCCGTGCTGTGTTTAGGTCTGTCTCGACTTTGCCGTCCAATCGCTCGCGTAGAAGCTCCGCGACGTCATTGTGCACCCCGCGCCGGGCCATATCGATCGATTCAATCCGCGCGGCAGAGGCTGTGTGGATCGCGTCGTTGTAGGCTGTGCAGATGTCGTAATATTCGGCCATCGGTGCTTTGAACGTGCTGAGGGAAAGCAGCACGAAGTACGGCTTCGCTGAATCTGCCGCCTCGACACCCCCGGTCGGTCCGCTGACAGGCACGATTTCCAGCACCAGCTTGCCCTCGTGCTCGTTGAGTTTGAGCTTGAAGGGTCCCTGATCGGGGAACGCTGCGGGCTTGAAGGCGTTGTCTTCGATGAGGTCAAAAATCGCGATTTGTTGTTCCTGCTGCGCGTCTGGGGACAGGTGCGCGTGAAACACATCGGCGAGTTCGACTTGGGCGAGTTTGTCGGTCATGGCTAGCGATTGCCTCGAATAGCGATGGCGCGTGCGTGCGCGCCTAGACCCTCAGCCTCTGCAAGCCGCCGCGCCGGTCCTCCCAATGTTGCCAGTGCGTCTGGCGAAAGGCCCAGGAAGGTCGTGCGCTTCATGAAATCTAGAACGCCTAGCCCGGAAGCGTAGCGCGCCGCGCGGGCGGTCGGCAGGACGTGGTTCGGTCCAGCGATGTAGTCGCCCATCGGCTCCGGCGTGAAGCGCCCAAGGAAAGCCGAACCTGCGTTGCGGATTTTGGCAAACAGCGCTTTGGGGTCAGCCGTGGCAATCTCCAGGTGTTCTGGCGCGAGGCGATCGACCAGCGCTTCGCAGCTGCTGACATCAGGCACCAGAATGATCCCGCCATTGTTGGCCCAGCTTGCCCCGGCGATCTCCGCCCGAGGGAGGGTCTTCAGTTGACTCTCAACGGCGTCGGTAACGGCTTGGGCAAAGGCGGCATCGTCGGTGATCAGGATGGATTGCGCGTCGGCGTCGTGTTCCGCTTGTGAAAGGAGATCGGCGGCGATCCACGCGGGATCGTTGTCGGCGTCGGCGACGACGAGGATCTCGGACGGGCCTGCAATCATGTCGATGCCGACTTGGCCGAAGACCCTGCGCTTCGCCGCTGCGACGAAAGCACTGCCTGGCCCGACGATCTTGTCGACCGGCGTTATGTCTTCGGTGCCATAGGCCATAGCCGCCACGGCTTGCGCGCCGCCGATGCGGTAAACTTCCGTTACCCCGCACAAGTGCGCAGCGGTGAGTACCAGCGCGTTGACCGCCCCATCGGGCGTTGGAACGCACATGGCAATCCTTGGCACGCCGGCAACGGTGGCTGGAATGGCGTTCATGTAGACAGACGAGGGATAAGCGGCCTGACCGCCGGGGACGTAGATGCCTGCAGCGGAAACCGAGGTCCATCGCCAGCCCAGCTCGACACCCACGTCATCCGTATACCCTTCATCCGCGGGCCGCTGGCGTTCATGGAAGGCGCGGACGCGGGAAATTGCGAGCTCCAAGGCGGCACGGTCTTCAGCATCGACAGCAGCCACAGCCGCCGCGATTTCCTCAGCTGAAAAGCGCGCCGTCTCGCCGATTTCCAGCCTGTCAAAGCGCAGGGTGTAGTCCGCAACGGCCCTGTGGCCCCGCGCGCGTACGTCGTCGATGATCTCCGCGACCGTCGCGTCGACATCGACCGACACTTCCCGCTTGAGCGACAGGAAGTCGGTGAATTGGACGTCGAAATCAGGGTCGGACTGGTTCAGCCAATGGACCATCTAGGCGCTCTCACGGTTCTGGGTCTCGCGCACGGCGTCGCGAAAGGCGTTGATCCACGCGAGGATCCGTTTTGAGTCGGTCTTCAGCGCGGAGCGGTTCACAACCAGACGAGCGGAGGAGTGGAGAATCACTTCTTCCTCCACCAGCCCATTGATCTTCAGCGTTGTTCCAGTTGAGACCAGATCGACGATCCGCGAAGCCATACCCAGCATCGGCCCCAGCTCGATCGCGCCATTGAGCTTGATGCACTCGGCATGGATGCCTTTCGCGGCGAAGTGCTTCCGCGTGACATTCGGGTACTTGGTCGCGACACGAAGGTGTGACCGGCCTGCAAGAGGGACGGCGTCGAGGCTGGCTTGCGGCCCTGCGACCGATAGACGGCACGTGCCAAAGCCCAGATCAACCGGGACGTAAAGCTCGGAATAATCAAACTCAGCCAGAACGTCGGCCCCAACGACACCCAACTGCGCCCCACCAAAGCCGACAAAGGTCGCAACGTCAAAGGGCTTCACCGGGATCAGGTCGATTTCCGGGCTTTGGGTGTGAAAGCGCAGGCGGCGGTCTTGCTTGTCGGAAAACGCCGCTTCGGGCGCGGCGCCGATGGCTTCGAGCAGCGGTTGGCAGTCACCGGCCAAGCGGCCCTTTGGCAGGGCCAAAACAAGAGGATCGCTCATGGCTTTCCTTAGCTCCCTTCGCCGCCCAATGCGGGCGCTTGTGCAGCGATGCTGGCGAGGTCGTCGCCGTGTTCTGGTTTGCGCTGGGTCGGCCATGGCTCGCCCAGATCTTCGAGGTAAACCCGCAGGTTCCCCCCGGACAGGCGGATCGCCGCCTCCCCCGAACAGACCAGCGTGAGTCCTTTCTCATCCGGCACCAGCGCCATGATCGACACGAACTGGTCCTGCGACCCTCGCTTGATCGACTTGGTCCGCGCGCCGGTGATGCCTTCGACGGTCAAAGCCGCAAAGCTGCGGGTGTAACCGCTGCTGACGTCGTCCTGAAACCGCGCATCTTCTGCCTTGCTGCCCGCATCCTGTCTGTCAAAGGCGACGGCCCGCTCCCACTGGAAGCGGTTCAAGATCGCCACAAGGCGACGCTTGTCGTCCTCGATTGTCATGTCTGCAGGCACAAAGATAGCGTCCTGTACCAGCCCGGACAGGGTCACAATGTCTCGGCTTTCCCGACCCAAGAGTTTCAATCGCTGCGTGGAGCTCATCGTTTGCGTGCCCGTTCTTGCCTATTGCCGCTCGATGGTAGCACCGACGGCGGAAAGCTTCGCCTCAATCCGTTCATAGCCGCGATCGAGATGGTGAATATCGCTCAGCCGGGTTTCACCCTTGGCCGCCAGACCCGCAAGGATCAGAGACGCCGACGCCCGTAGATCGGTTGCCTGAACTGGCGCGCCGTAGAGCTGTTCAACCCCGCGTACGACCGCGACCCGGCCATCAACATCGATGTCTGCGCCCATGCGGATCAGCTCCGGCACATGCATATAGCGGTTTTCAAAAATGGTCTCGGTCAGCACCGCCGTTCCGCTCGCTATAGTCATCAGCGACATGGTTTGAGCCTGCAGATCGGTGGGGAAGCCGGGGTAGGGGGCGGTTGAAATGTTTTGGCTTGCTGGTCGCGTGGCCGTGCTCACAACATGCACACCGCCCGCGATCTGCGAACAAACAACGCCGCTCGCTTCGAGCACGGTAGCAAGGCTGCCAAGGTGGTCCAGAACGCCGTTCTTCAGGATCAGTTCGCCGCCGGTCATGCCTGCCGCAACAGCAAAGGTGCCAGCTTCGATGCGGTCGGCAACCACCTGGTGACGCGTGCCTGACAGGCGCTCCACCCCATCGATCACCAGTGTGCTGGTGCCGATCCCGCTGATTTGCGCGCCCATGCTGTTCAGGCACTTGCACAGGTCTACGACTTCTGGCTCCTGCGCCGCGTTGGTCATTTCTGTGCGACCTTCGGCCAATGTCGCGGCCATGACGATGTTCTCGGTCGCGCCGACTGAAACCTTGGGGAAGTTGATCCGTGCACCGCGCAGTCGGGCTTTGCCGCCTTGTGGGGTCTCGGCCATCACGTAGCCGTCGCGCAGCTCTATTACCGCGCCCATGGCTTCCAGTCCCATCAGGTGCAGGTCCACTGGACGCGAACCAATGGCGCAGCCGCCGGGCAGGCTTACCTCAGCCTTACCCGTGCGTGCTAGCAAGGGCCCGAGCACGAGGATCGAGGCCCGCATCTGGCTCACCAGTTCATAGGGTGCGCGGACGGACGTGATCTCCGGCGTGTGCAGAGACAGCACAGGCAATCCATCGCCTGCACCCAGACCGATCTTGCTTGCATCGACCGCGCAGCCGTGCCCTCGCAGCACGTTCGACAGGGTGCCAATGTCGTGCAGGTCAGGGCAGTTGGTCAGGGTAACAGGGTCTTCGGTCAGCAGCGTAACGGCCATCAGGGGAAGTGCCGCATTTTTCGCGCCAGAAACAGGGATCTCCCCTGTCAGACGCTGGCCGCCGGATAAAACTATTTCAGCCATGGTGTCGCTCAATCTCTCGCCGGAAGTTGGGTCAGACCGTCCCCTAATTGCCGTCTGACCCCTTTCTGTGACGCTTACATGCAAAGATTGCAGCGTTTATGCAACCGCCAGAACCGACGATTAGAGGCGCGGCAGAGTCACGCCGGTCTGGCCCATATATTTCCCCGAGCGGTCGGCGTAGGAGACCTCGCACGCCGTGTCGCCCTGGAAGAACAGGAACTGGCATGCGCCTTCGTTGGCGTAAATCTTCGCAGGCAGCGGTGTGGTGTTGGAGAATTCCAACGTCACGTGGCCTTCCCACTCGGGCTCCAGCGGCGTGACGTTCACGATGATACCGCAGCGGGCGTAGGTCGATTTCCCAACGCATACGACCAGCACGTCGCGCGGAATGCGGAAGTACTCCACCGTCCGTGCCAGCGCGAAGGAGTTTGGCGGGATGATGCAGACGTCGGTCTGGCGTTCCACAAAGCTGTCGTTGGAAAACTCCTTCGGATCCACCACCGCTGAGTCGATGTTGGTGAAGATGCGGAAGTCTTCCGCCACCCGCGCGTCATAGCCGTAGGAGCTCAGTCCATAAGAAATCATGCCCTCACGTTTCTGCGCTTCGACGAAAGGCTCAATCATGCCTTTGTTGGCAAAGTCTCGGATCTGGTGATCGGGAAGGATGCCCACGGTGCGGTCACTCCGGCTGTTCGTTGTTCGGGGACGAAGCCGAGGCGGTCGCGGGTGCGGCTTCGGTCTTGCCTTCGGGGGTCGGTTCTTCAACCGTCCGCGCGCGCCCTTGCGCCTTGCGACGGCGCAAATTCGCACGAAGCGCCTGTGCGAGCCGATCGGCCCGCGTGTCGGACTTGGCTTTGTCATTCCCCATAATGTTTCAAGGGAGTGCGGCAGCCGCAGGCTTTGGTCAAGACGCTATGCTGTGGAAACTTTTGCGCCGGGTACCGAGTGCGGATAGCCGTGCTTCCAAGGGCGCATGGGTAAACCCTTGCGCACGGGTTCTGTTGGTGGCAATACCGCAGCCATTGAACGGCGCTGCTGTAGCTCAGGGGTAGAGCACTTCATTGGTAATGAAGAGGTCGAGAGTTCAAATCTCTCCAGCAGCACCATTTCTCCTCCGCCCGACCTTCCAAGCATGTCCCTAAGTACCGCGTTTGTGCGCATTACTCTGGCGTAAGGTCGGTCTTCCCATCAGGCCTCTGGCGACCCTTGCAAGAAGGATCTGATGGCCTCAGCTGTCTCCTCGGGCCGCTCTTCGGCGAAGTAGTGGCTGCCTTCGATGCCCTGACCAGTGACAGTTTCCGCCCGTTCCTGCCATATCCGAATGGCGTCGTAGTATCTGTCGATGATCCCGGCTTTGCCCCAGATCACGTGCAACGGCATGCTGAGCTTGGCGTCGCCATCCTCATTGTCGTGCTCGATGTCGATGGAATAAGCGGCGCGGTAGTCTTCGCACAGCGCGTGCAGGGCGGCCGGTTGGCGGTGGAAACTGATGTATTCCTCCAGGGCTTCGTCGGAGAAAGGATGCTTGCCTCCACCCAATTCCGTGCATTTGGCCCGCCAGTAGCCGTCGGGGTCTGCGCCAATCATCTGCTCAGGTACAGGGTAGGGCTGTATCAGGAAGAACCAATGCCAATAAGCCTTGGCAAAGCGCGCATCCGCACGGGCATACATCTCGCGGGTCGGCGCGATGTCCATCACGACCAGACGGCGCACCCGCGCGCTGTGGTCCATAGCCAGTCGGTGCGAGACCCGTCCCCCGCGATCGTGTCCAACCAAAAAGAACGTCTCATGCCCCAGCGCAGTCATCAACGCGGTCATATCCTGCGCCATGGCCCGCTTGGAATAGAGCGCGTGGGTCTGGTCTTGGCCAGGCCTGTCGGTGCCGGGTCGATCGGAAGCGCCATAGCCCCGCAAGTCCGGGCAGATGACCTCGAATGACTCAGCCAGCCGTGGCGCAACATCCCGCCACATAGCCGACGTCTGCGGGTAGCCATGGAGCATGAGCAGCGGCGGCTTTCCCGCCACGCCATCCCGGACGCCCGGCGTGCGGCGGACAAAGAGTGTCACCTCACCGCAGTTGATCCGTTCGCTAATGAAGCCTTCGAACATTCGCGCTTCGTCCCCGTCTTGTCTCTGTTGAGGCGTCATGTTTTGGGCTCGCTCCGAGCTTGTCGAGTCAAATCGGCGAGGACTGCGGCCCGTGCCGAGTGATCAAGGGGTTTGATCCAGCACGATCAGAGCAGCCTGACGGCCTGTTCGCGAGAAATAATATAAAGCACCTAAGGGCCGGCGATTTACTCCTGTCCAAAGCTTGGAGCCCGTGTTCGTCACAGCTGTGGGATGGTTCGAAGTCTATGACGACAGACCTTCGACCAGATTGCTGAAGTTCGGGACTTCGACTCCGTGCATTTCCCGCATTATGCGACGACCGTTCGACCTACTTATGTACAATCCCATACAACCACTAAGCAGGTTCTCGTGAGCGTCGAGAAAATACGCCATTAAGCTGAAACGACTCTTTTGATCTCCCAGAAGAGGTGAAATTACCAAAATAATAGGAATTAAACACTTTTTCTGCGCTGAATCCTTGGAATGTGAACATCCTTGGGGGACCAAAGTAGACGCATAATTGGTACAAGCCTCCTCGAATCTAAGGTTGATATCATTAGAAATCCTTTACAATAGGTGTTCTGAGATATAATTCTCTTAACGCTCGGGTGGTGAAAGAGAGCAACTCATCGCCCCCCTTTTGTGGCGAGTACGTGGAGGCTCCGACCGATGGCAGAAAACGACCCTCAAGACGCACCAGACCTGACTGAAACGGTTGGCGATTCGTTAAGTATTCCCAGTGGATTTGAATTAGGCGAAAGCCTTACTGTTGAAACGGGTCGAGCGTCTGGCGTTGTTTATTCCGTCAAGCCGCGCCCGACCGCGCCGGAAGCGTCGGCGGGCGAGACCGTAAGTTCGGGGTCATTTCTACCTTCATTCCTGCGTCAAGATGCGATTGATCCG
>CBFHUI010000006.1:0-57458 GCA_965658725.1 Alphaproteobacteria bacterium
AGGTTGGTGCCGATGTAGTTGCCCATACACCCGATCCAGTCCAGCCCTTCCGGCGTGGTCCCGGCAAGCAAAATCAGATCCCGCCGCTCCAAGTCGGGCATGGCGCGATGCAGCGGTATCAGGCACCCATCAAGGAAGGCTTCGGGTCCCGCCAAATCGCCAAAGGGGTGGAACACCTTAAAAGTTGCGTCTGGGGCAAACAGCTCTGCCATCACCGACTGCACAGCCTCAGGCTCAAAGTTTTCAAGCGCGTCTCGGTAGGGTTTGAACAGGGATTTTAGGGCTTCAGCGTCCATAGTTTGAGGCTTTCTGAAGTGAGGTTGAAAGGGCGCGTCTGGTTGGCATCTAGACAATCGGTTCCAGCTTTGGCAAGGACAACTTGCATACGCATGCACAGTCCCTTTGTCCAAGCGCAGGAGAGCGCCCGTGTCCTTCCAACCTGCCAAGCAACTGGTTCTGAACTTCTACGATGCCCTGGACAACGCCAGCGCCGAGGGCTCCGCGCGGGCCTTCGAACAGTTTGCTGCGCCTGATCTGCTGTGGCGGGGTTTTCATCCCTTCGGCGAGATTGCGGGGGACCCGGCAGCCGTGGCAGCGCGGGTATGGGCGCCGCTGAAGACGAGCCTGACCTCCATGCAGCGGCGCATGGATCTGTTTTTCGCGGGGCAAAACAGCCTCAGCGATCCAGCCGACGACGGTTCGGTCTGGGTGGCCTCCATGGGGCATTTGATGGGGTTGTTTGACGCGCCGCTGCTGGGAATCCGGCCAACGGGCCGCATTGGGATGCTGCGCTATGCGGAGTTTTTGCGGGTCAAGGACGGTCGGATCACAGAGATTGCCTTCTACTTCGATCTTCCGCACCTGATGGCGCAAGCCGGGCAGAACCCGTTTCCGCCACAGACCGGCGCGCAGTTGGTGCAACCCGGACCGCAGACCAACGATGGACTGCTCTTCACCGACGCTGCGCCAGCCGAAGGCGCGAAGACGCTGGCGGCGATCAACGCCATGATTGCCGATCTGGGCCAGTGGGATCACCCGCTGTCGCTGGAGGAAGAACTGGCGCTGACGTGGCAGGACGACATGCTGTGGTGGGGGCCGACCGGGGTCGGGGCGACCTACACGATCGAGCGCTACGCCAAGCAGCACGCCGGACCGTTTCGAGCTGCCTTCGCCAACCGTTCAGGCACCGGCCACGTCTGCCGCATGGCCGAGGGGGCTTACGGCGGGTTCTTCGGCTGGCCGAACTTTACCGCAACCCATGTGGGCGGATTCATGGGCATGCCTGCAAGCGAAAAGACGCTTGAATTTCGCGTCATCGATTTCTACCGGCGCGGTCCTGAGAAGCTGGCAGAAAATTGGATTTTCATCGACTTGCTTCACGTCCTCCAGCAGCAAGGCGCAGACGTGCTAAAGCGCAACGAAATGACGTCGCTCTGACAGCAGAAGGGTCCCCGTTCTTTCCTACTATGGACTGGAATGATCTATGTTTCTCGTCGGAAGGAAAGTGCGATGAAGACCCTGACCCAAGAGCAATATGACCAGTTTTGGCGGGATGGTGTGCTGGTGGTTGAGGACGCCGTTACCCCCGAACAGCTCACCGCGCTGCGCGAGGTTTTTGACGGCTGGGTCGAGGAAAGCCGTGCGCACGATAGCGACTATGGCGAGACCCTTGACGGCCGCCCGCGCTTTGACCTTCAGCCCGGCCATTCCGCCCAAACACCGGGCCTTCGCCGCGTGCAGTCGCCTGAAGAAGTCTCTGAGGTCTATGCCTCGGTCATGCGCACGGCGCGGACGGTTGAGGTGGTCGGCGACCTAATCGGTCCCAACCTTCGCTTTCACCATGGCAAAGTGAATTCAAAGCTGCCCGGCACCGCGACCAAGGTGCTGTTCCATCAGGACTTTAACTTCCAGCCCATGACCAACGACGACATCATCACCTGCCTGTTGTTTGTGGACGAGGTGACGCTTGAAAACGGGCCGCTGGAGGTGGTCCCCGGCTCTCACAAAGGCCCGCTCTACACCCACTGGCACAACGGCCGTTTTACTGGCGCCGTCGCTGATGAGGTGATGGAGGCGTTTGCTCATCAGGTGGTGCCGTGCACGGGGAAGGCCGGGTCGGTGTGCCTCATGCATTCGAGTCTCTTGCACGGCTCCGCGCCGAACCTCTCCGACAGCACGCGGACGCTGTATATTACGACCTATTACGCCGAAGACGCCATGGAACTCAGCCCCAACGCGCTGCCCAGCACGCTCACGCACGAGTTGGTGTCGGGTGAAGTCACCGGCCGTGTGCGGTGCTCACACTATGAGATGGAGCTGCCGGAGATCCCTAAGGGGACGTCATTCTTTGCCCAGCAGGAAGGCTCTGACAGCGCAGCGGCGGCTTGAGCTGCTGCCCCGGTTTCACGACGGCGGGGAGGCATCCTGCCGTTGCTGGCGTCGACGCAGCAGCCATAGGACCAGCACCAGCCCGCCGCCCAGCAGGACCACCAGCCCGTAGTCGATGATCGGGATGCGGAAGACCTCGTTGACGTTGCCCCAGCCTCGGCTTGAGTAAACCCACACGACCCCGCCGACAAAGGCGGCGTAGACCAGCCAGTGTACCCAGCGCGGCAGCCCCAGCCCGTGCATCTGTGTCACCACGAATAGTGCGGCAAAGCCAAAGAAGAACATGGGCCAAAATTCCTGCCCCGCGACCAGTGCCACCGTAACCCCGTGGATCAGCACGGAGACTTCCAGCACCGCCGTCCACCACTTGTTGGTGTGCACGCGGGTGAAGACAAAGGCGCCCTGAAGCAGCAGCAGGAAAGTATAGAGGAAGCCCAGCAAGTGCCCCGGCGTGGTCTCCATCGGGTGGAACCAGTAGGTGTAGACCACGGCCCAGGCGAAGTAGTAGCCGTGGTAGCGGATGAGCCACTGGCGCGCCGGGGCCAACCACTTACCGCCACGCCCAAAGGCGATCCCGCGGCGCGGCGCTTCCATGATGAGCACGATCACCAGCAGGAAAATCACGGAAAGCTGAGATGAGAAGACCGACGTGTCTTGCGCCAGACCGTCGTACCAGATCGCCGTCTGCGCGTAGTGCAACGCGACGAAGAACCCGGTTCCGGCCAACCCAACCCAGTTCACCGGGTGCATCAGTCGCCGATCCTTGAGCTTGTCTCGATTGACCACGGCCCAGCGGATCAGGCCCCAGAAAAACAGCTGATGGGCGATATAGAAGCCCCACGCTGTCGCGCGGGTCCAGAAGGTTGGCTCGGGCAGCTTCCAATAATACCAAGCCGCACCCTGATCGGGCAGCAGCTCGATTTGCCGGAGAATGGGGTCGAGCAGCAGGATCGACAGCGTCGCCAGAACTGACAGGCCAACAGCGACCCAAAGTGCAATCCAAAGCGGTGATAACCGGCCCATGTCAGACCCTTCCCTGAAGCTTCAACCCGTCGCCCAAGGGCGGAGGGTTTTCCTAGCAGGTGAGTTAGAACGTCGCAGGCTCAAGGCCAGAGCTTAAACAGGCCGGGTTCATGAAAAAGCGACGGATGGGCGGGGCTAGACCAAGCGGCCCCGCGCTGCCACCGGGATCACGTCCACCACGCGATCACCCCGCACCGCGACCAACTGGTCCACCATGTTCACCACCACGCACACGTGGTTGGGCACCACGCGGAGGATCTCCCCAACTTCGGGCTTGGTGGCGCAGGCGGAGAGGTCGAGGAAGCCGTGCTCCTCGGCGAACTTGTGGATGCGGGCCTCGGGGTGTTCGAGGATCAGGCCGTAGCCCTCCAGCCCGCCGGTGTCGCTGGTCAGGGTCTTGGAGCCGGAATCGAGGATGCCGCGCTGCGCGCCGCCCCGGCTGACCACAGTGGCAAAGACATGCAGGGCGCAGTCGCCCAGGTCTGCGACCCCGGCAGCGATCATCATGCGATCATTGAAGATGCAGGTTCCTGCGCGGTGCTCCGTCGCCCCGGCCAGCCCGCCCAACTGGCTGAAGTTCGGTGTGCCGCCGGTGGAGACGATTTCAGCACTCAGGCCCAGCTCTGCGAGACCCTGCTTGACCCGGTCAAAGAACGCCTGAGTTGCCGGCCAGCCATCAAGCGGCGGGTAAAACAGCAGTCCGGCGAAAGTCAGCCACGGGTTGTCGCGGACCTGAGCGGCCAGCGCCAGCGCCTCAGCCGGGGTTTCGACGCCTGCGCGTTCCAACCCCGTGTCGCATTCAATGAGCACAGCAAGCGGTCGACCGGCTTGCTCGGCTGCTTGGGCGTAGGCGTCCAGTGTGACGGGATTGTCCGCACAGACCTTGAGTGGAACATCCCGCTGCAGCGCGCTGAGCCGCCCCGAGCGCGCCGCGCCGATGAGGTTGGTGGCGATCAGGATATCGGTGATCCCGGCTGCCGCCATCACTTCCGCTTCCCCGAGCTTTTGGCATGTGATCCCGCGTGCGCCTGCGTCGATCTGCATTTGCGCCAGCAGAGGGGATTTGTGGGTTTTGATGTGCGGGCGGTTGGCAACACCAGCGGCGTCACAGCGGGCTTGAGCGGCGGCGATGTTGGCCTCTACTCGGTCCATGTCGATGACCATGCAGGGCGTGCCGAACTCTGCGGCGATGGTTTGCTTGAGGGCGTCGGTGGCCATGGCTTTGGACCCTGCTTTGGATGGGGTTATTCGGGATAGCGATACGTCAGAGCCGCGCGCCCGGCACAATGATCGGCGGCGCGCTGTTCAGCGTGTCACGGGCGAACCCCGCGGCGGCCTTGTAGCGCTGCATGAAGGCATCGCGCTCTTCGGCGGGGAGGACGGTGTTGATGTCGTCAAAGACCCCGCCGCACCGCTCTTCCACCAGACCGAGCAGGCCAAACGGGCCATCGCCCCGGTTGCGCAACACCACGTCATTCACCGGAGCGTTGTAAGCCGCGTCAAAAGCCCTGAACGCATCGGCCGTTAGGCCCTCGCTGAGGAAAGCCGCACCCAGATTGCGCGCATCGATGATCGCCTGACTGGCGCCGTTGGAGCCGGTTGGATACATGGGGTGCGCCGCGTCCCCGATCAGCAGCACGGAACCATCGGCCCACGTCTCGATCGGGTCGCGGTCGATCATGGGGTTCTCATAGGCAACTTGGCCATTGGCAATCAGGTTGGGCACGTCCAGCCAGTCATAGGTCATGTCGGCAAAGTGGTGTTCAAAGTCTCCGATCGGCACTTCCCCAAACCAGCGCGTCTTTTCCCACGCATCCTGATCGTCCGTTCGGATTTCCGCGATCCAGTTTATCAGCGACAGCCCATTGGCGTCGGGTTGGCTGATCGGATAGATCACCAGCCGCCGCTTCTCTGCGCCCAATCCCAGAAAGGACGAGCCCGTCCGCGTTGCCGGTGCGCGGGTGACGCCGCGCCACATGATGATTCCGCCCCAGTGGATCGGCGGCTGGTCCGGGTGCATCTGGGCGCGGATCGACGAGTGGATCCCGTCTGCGCCAATCAGCAACCGGCCGTGCACGCTCACGGGCTCCTCGCTAGGTCGCTTGATGAAGTGCGCGGAGACCGTGCCGTCTTCGTGCTGGGTGTAACCTGTTGCCTGATGCCCCGTGCGGACGGCACCCGGGCCCAGCCGCTCCAGCACGCGGGCGAAGAGCAGCATTTGCAGCTCACCGCGATGCACGGCGTACTGAGGCCAATTATAGCCAGCAAGCAGTCCACGGGGTTCGGCGTAAATTTCTGCCCCGTTTAGCCCCACCAAGGCCCACTCCCGCGCCTGAATTCCGATCTGGTCGAGGTCGGCTTCGGTGATGCCGAGATCGTACAACTCGCGCACGGCGTTAGGCTGAATGTTGATGCCGACACCCAGCGCGCGCGGCTCCTCGGCACTTTCGAACACCAGGCAGTCGATCCCCAGCTGGTGCAGCGTCAGCGCAGCGGTCAGTCCAGCGATCCCGCCCCCAACAATAAGGACGGGGCCTTCAGTGGCCGTATCAGTCGAAGCATTGGGGGGCGACATAAGGGTCTCTGCTGTCCTTGAGGTTTCCTGTATTCTGAAAGCAAAGACCCCGGCCATGCAAGCCGTTTGCCTGCTCGTGCGCCCTCTTGATGGTTGGCCGCAAGTGACTAAGGTTCGCGCCAGAAAGCGGGTCTTGCCCGCTCGGCTCGCCGATGGGGCGACGGTAATCACGGTGAAAGGGTTGCGTGCGTGTCGATTGATCTGAGTTCCCCCCTCGAACTGCCGTGTGGCGCCGTTCTGCCCAACCGCCTCCTGAAAGCCGCGATGACCGAAGGGCTGGCAACCCCTGACGGCCGCGCCACCCCGGAACTCGATCGGCTCTATGCGCTGTGGTCAGAGGGCGGGGCTGGGACTCTGGTCACGGGTAACGTGATGGTCGACGCGCACCACCTTGAGCGGCCCGGTAACGTCATCGTTGATGCTGTGCCTTCCGCCGATCAGGCCGCGCGGCTACGGCGCTGGGCTGAAGCTGGTACGGGCAGGGGCGAGGGGGTAGATCGCCCGCGCAATCATCTTTGGGCGCAAATCAGCCACGGCGGGCGCCAAACCCAAGCGTCGGTCAACCGGCATCCCAAGTCGTCCTCTGACGTGCGCCTGCGCGTGCCCGGCGGGCTGTTCGCTCGGCCTTCACCGCTGAGCCTGCCCGAGATTGCCGACCTGATCGAGCGCTGGGCGCAAGCGGCGCGGGCCTTCAAGGACGCAGGCTTTACCGGCGTGCAAATCCACGGCGCGCATGGTTACCTCATCAGCCAGTTTCTCTCCCCCCTCATCAACCGGCGGACCGACCGCTATGGCGGCAGTCTGGAGAACCGCGCCCGCTTTTTGCTGGAGATCGTGGAGGCCGTGCGCGCTGCTGTCGGGCCGTCGTTCCCGGTATCGGTCAAGCTCAACAGCGCGGATTTCCAGCGCGGGGGCTTTGTGTTCACCGATAGCTTGCAAGTGGTCCAATGGCTGGAGGAGGCGTCGGTCGACCTGATCGAGATCTCTGGCGGCTCCTACGAGCAACCGCGCTTCCTCAAGCTCGACGGCATCGAAGACCCGACAGACCAGAACGTTGCCCCTTCTACCGCCGCGCGAGAGGCTTACTTCGTCGATTTCGGCAAGGCGATGCAGGAGCGGGTGAGCGTGCCGCTGATGGTCACCGGCGGGTTTCGGCGGCGTGATGCAATGGATCAAGCGCTGAACAGCGGCGCAACCGACGTGATCGGGCTGGCGCGGCCTTTGTGCCTGATGCCTGACGCCCCGCGTCGCCTGCTCGACGGGCTGGAGGAGCTGCCGCGATACGAAGACGCGCTGGGCCTGATCCCGCGCTGGCTGAGCGCGCTGCGCCGGTCCAACTTAGTCAAGACCATCGACGGCTACGCTGGCACCTATTGGTTCTATCAGCAAATCTGGTTGCTCGGTACGCAAGGACAGGCCGAGCCGGAGTTCCCGGTCTTCAAAGGCTTCCTCGATGTCTACTTCCGCACCAACAAAATCCAGCGTCAACGGGTCCGTGATGGCCACGCCTAGCGGCGATTGGACAGTTCTGTCCAATTCTGGATGGACGGCGGCTGTTCAGGTTGAGTAGCCTATTGGGCAAGAGTGTCCAATGGGGTCGGCTAGACTCCCTTTGCTAAGAGTTAGGAGTCACACATGAATTCGCATTACCGCGTGGTGGTCATTGGCGGGGGCGTCGTCGGGACGTCGGTGCTCTATCACTTGGCTAAGTTTGGCTGGAAAGATGTGTGCTTGATTGAGCGGTCCGTGCTGACCGCTGGGTCCAGTTGGCACGCGGCGGGTGGCTTTCACGCCTTGAACGCAGACCCCAACATTGCGCAGTTGCAGGCCTACACGATCGACCTGCTCTCAGAGATCGAGGAAGAGTCCGGGCAGTCCGTGGGCATGCACATGACTGGGGGCCTGACGCTGGCCGGGACGCCGGACCGGTGGGAGTGGTTGCAGGCCGCTTATCGAACCTTCCAGTCCATCGGGATTGAGGATTGCCGCCTGGTGACACCAAAGGAAGCAGGCGAGCTGTGTCCGATCATGTCCACCGATGGCATCCTTGGCGGCATGTGGGCGGATCGCGAAGGCTATGTAGACACCACAGGCACCGTTCACGCCTACGCTGGTGCTGCCAAGAAACACGGCGCGCAAGTGATCGAGAACAACCGCGTGCTCGAACTCCATCAGGTCGCTAACGGCTGGCAGGTTGTCACTGAGAAAGGCACGATCCACGCCGAGCACGTGGTCAACGCCGCCGGGCTCTGGGCCAAGCAGGTCGGGCGTATGGCGGGGATCGAGCTGCCGGTCGCACCGCTCAACCACCATTACCTGATCTCTGACACCATTCCCGAACTCGAACAGCTCGATTTCGAAGTTCCCATGACGGTTGATCTGGAGGGCTTCACCTATATGCGGCAGGACCAGAAAGGCATCCTGCTGGGCATCTATGAGATCGATCACGAGCACTGGATGGTTGACGGTGCGCCGTGGGAGTACGGCTTTGAGCTGCAGCAGGAAGACCCTGACCGGATCGAGCGCGAACTGACGCTGGGCTTTGAGCGTTACCCCGCGCTGCAGGAAGTTGGCGTGAAGACGTGGGTCAATGGCGCCTTTACCTTTGCCCCCGATGGCAACCCGCTGGTTGGTCCAGTGCAGGGTAAGCCGGGCTATTGGTGCGCCTGTGGCGTAATGGCGGGCTTCCTGCAAGGTGGGGGCGTGGGTAAATCGCTGGCTGAATGGATGATCCATGGCGAGCCTGAGGCGGACGTTTACGGCATGGACGTCGCCCGCTTCGGCCCCTTTGCCGAGAATAAGCAGTTCATCAAGGAGACAACCGGCCAGTTCTACACCCGCCGCTTTGTCATGACCTACCCGAACGAACAGCTGCCCGCAGGCCGACCACTCCGCAAAGCGCCAGCCTACGACGCCATGACCGCGGCCGGGTGCCGCTGGGGCGTAAGCTGGGGGTTGGAAGTACCGCTGTATTTCGCCCCGGACGAGAGCTTCACCGAGACCCCGACGCTCAAGCGCTCCAATGCCTTTGAGATCGTCGCTGAAGAGTGCCGCGCGGTGCGCGAGGCGACCGGGTTGCTCGATATCTCCGGCTTCTCGCGTTTCGAGGTTTCGGGCGAGGGGGCAGAAGCTTGGCTCGATAGGATCATGGCCTCCAAACTGCCTGCACCGGGCCGCGCCCGGCTCGCGCCCATGCTTTCCCCTGAAGGCCGTCTCAAGGGCGATCTGACCGTGTTCAACTGGGGCGACGGCACCTGGTGGATCATGGGGTCGTACTACTTGCGCGCCTGGCATCAGCGCTGGTTCCACGACCATGGCGAGGCCGGGGTCATCGTACGAGATATCTCCGACGCTACCGTCGGCTTCAGCCTTTCTGGCCCGAACAGTTTGGCCGTGCTCGAGCGCCTGACCGACGGCGCGATTGGTGCGCTGCCGTTCATGGGATGCGGGGTCTTTGATATCGGCATGCTGCGGGTCAAGGTGGGCCGGCTGTCGGTCACTGGAGAACTGGGCTACGAGATTCACTGTTCCGCTGCCGAGCACATCGTGCTGCGGGAAACCCTGCTTAAGGCTGGAGCGGATCTGGGGATGCGGGAAGTTGGCTTCAACGCGCTGCTTTCGCTGCGGCTGGAGAAGAGCTTTGGCATTTGGAGCGCGGAGTTCACCCAAGGCTACACCGCCGCTCAAACCGGGATGGACCGCTGGATTGACTGGAGCAAGGACGATTTCGTCGGCCGCAGCGCGGCGCTCAAGGAGCACGAAGGCAACGGACCGGCGCAAGTTGTGGTCACGCTCGAAGTGGACGCCACCGACGCAGACGCCAGCGGCTATGAGCCGGTTTGGCACGGCGGCGAGAAGGTTGGTTTTGTCACCTCGGGGGGCTATGGCCACACGATCGGCAAGTCGCTCGCCATGGCCATGGTCAACCGTGAAAGTGCCGAAGTTGGTGCGCAACTGAGCGTGCATATCGTCGGTGTCGAGCGGCCAGCCACGGTGATCGAGGCGTCGCCCTATGACCCGGCAGGCGCCGCTATGCGCCCCAGTCCGCGAGCGGCTGCAGCATGAGCCGCGGCGAGCGTCGTCGGCGCAGCAATCGCGATGGGCCAGCGGTCGGAGAGCCAGTCCAGCGGGATGTGAATTACCGCCAACTGCGCAACCCGTTCCCGCCCATGGACGTGTTCTCGGCCGACCAGATCGCCGACATGCACGAAACTGCGCTGCGGATGCTCGAAGAGCTGGGGATGAAAGTGTTGCTCCCCGAAGCCCGCCGCATCTTCGCCAGCGGTGGCGCGCGTGTCGATGAGGGCTCGCAGATGGTCCACATTGGCCGGGACATGGTCGAGCACGCCCTATCTCAGGCCCCGCGCTCGATCCACTGTCAGGCAGGCGCACGGGAACGGGACTTTGTGCTCGAACTGGGTTCACTGGTGTTTCAGGCCGGGGCAGGGGCGCCCTATGCGACCGATCTGGTGCAAGGCCGCCGGGCCGGCAGTGCGCGGGACTACATCGATTACCTCAAACTCACCCATCATTTCGACGTGCTGCAAATGATCTCGCCACAGGTGGAGCCGCAGGACGTGGACAACCACTTGCGCCATTACTTCACCACCCGCGCGCAGATGCAGCACACGGACAAGTTTCCGTTCATCTTCTCCCGTGGGACGCCGCAGGTGATGGACTGCTTCGAGATGATCCGTGACTTTCGCGGGCTATCGGATGACGCCTTTCAGGCCGGTCCGCACTGCTACACCATCATCAACACCAACTCACCCCGGACGCTCGACATCCCCATGGCGCAAGGGCTGATCGACTTTGCCCGCAACGGTCAGATGTCGATCATCACGCCCTTTACTCTCATGGGCGCGATGGCACCGATCACAGTGGCGGGCTCGATCACGCTTAGCCATGCCGAGGCGCTGGCCTCGATCGTGCTGACACAGCTGGCCCGGCCTGGCGCGCCCGTGTGTTACGGCACCTTTACCTCCAACGTCGATATCAAGTCAGGCGCACCGGCATTCGGGACGCCTGCGCACTTTCAGGCCTCGCTGGCCGCCGGTCAGTTGGCGCGGCATATCGGTCTGCCGTGGCGTTCGGCGGCGGGGTCGGCCTCAAACCTCAACGACGTGCAAGCGGCCAATGAGAACCAGATGGGGCTTTGGGGCTGCTTGATGGCCGGGGCGACGGTGGTGATCCACGCGGCGGGTTGGCTCGAAGGGGGGCTGTCCGTGTCGTTCGAGAAGCTCGTCACCGACGTTGAAGTCCTGAACATGATCGCCGAGTTGTGCGCCGGGGCGCAGGCCGGGCCGGACGAAATCGGCTATGACAACGCCGTGCGCGAAGTCGAGCCACAGGGCCACTTCTTCGCCACCAGCCAGACCATGGCGCGTTACAATACGGAGTTCTACCAGCCCATTGTCCACGACTACGCCAACTTTGGCACGTGGACCGAGCGGGGCAGCGTGGACGCCAATCGGCGCGCCACCAAGGTTTGGCAAGACATCGTCCAGACCGCGCAGGGTCCGGCAGTGGATGGCGCGCGGATGGAAGCCCTCAACGCCTTTATCGATCGGCGCACCGCAGCGGGCGGCGCGCCGCCGGAGAGTTGAGGTCATGGCCATGACCGCACGTCCCGCCCTTGTCCTGCACCGCGATGACCCCAGCAAAGTCCCGCTGGTCGGCCATCACAAAGTCACCCGCGAAGACTGGCTCCACGTCGCGCGTGATGCGCTGGTTAACCACGGCGTGGGGGAGGTGAAGGTACTCGCGCTGGGTGCGCGGTTGCAGGTGTCTCGGTCGAGCTTCTACGGCTATTTCAAGTCCCGGCAGGATTTGCTGATGGCTCTGCTCGAAGACTGGGAAGCGCGCAACACCGCGTCGATCGTCCGCAACTGCGCGCTGCCCACCGAAAGCATTTGCGAGGCCATATGTCACTTCTTCCGCTGCTTCCTGCGCGATAATCTGTTCGACCAAAGGCTCGACTTCGCCGTACGCGAGTGGTCACGGCGGGATGAGGCGGTGCGGGCGCGGATCGACGCGGCGGATGCGACCCGGCTCGCGGCCGTAACGGCTATGTTCGAGGCCCACGACTATGAGCCCTACGACGCCGAAGTGCGAGCGCGGATCCTCTACTTCATGCAGCTGGGCTATCACGCCTTGGACGTCACCGAACCCATGGCTGAGCGTGCTGCGCGGGTTCAGGGCTACCTCATCGGCTTTACCGGGCGCAGGCCGGAACCGGGCGTGGTCGAGCGGTTTGTTGCGGAGTTGAGCGACTAGGCCGGCTGTTGGTGTGCTGCCGCCGCTGGCCCGATGCGGTTGAAGGCGTCGAACTGGCTGAGAAAGACGTCTCCGCTCAACCGCTCGAGGAAATCCGAACGCTGCAGCCGGTCCATCACGGGGCCTTTGACCTCGCTGAGGTGGAAGAGTACGCCGCTGTCGCTCAGGCGCAGGTTGATCGCTTCGAGCGATTCGAGCGCGCTGGTGTCGATTTCGTTGATCGCCGAGCACATGAGCACGATGTGCTGGACCTCGGGCGCGCGTGCGACGTGCTTCAGCACAAGGTCTTCCAGCGCGCGGGCGTTGGCGAAATACAGGCTCTGATCGACCCGCAGCGTGACGACATCGGGGCGCGTTTTGACGGTGTAGCGCAGGACATTGCGAAAGTGCTCAGTCCCTTCAACCAGTCCCACTTCCGCCACGTGCGGGCGCGCGGTCTTGTAGAGGTAGAGCACCAGCGACAGCACGACCCCCGCCGTAACCCCAACCTCAACCCCCAGCGCGAGCGTCAGCACCACGGTCGTTAGCACGGCGGCGAAATCGGCCTTGGAGTAACGCCAGGTTTTGGTGAACATGGAGAAGTCAACGAGGCTCAGTACCGCCACGATGATGGTCGCGGCGAGGGTGGCTTTGGGGAGGAAAAACAACAGCGGGGTCAGGAACAGCGTCGCCAGCGCGATCCCGATGGCCGTGTAGGCGCCCGCCGCCGGGGTCTGCGCGCCGGCATCGTAGTTGACCACCGAGCGCGAAAAACCGCCCGTCACGGGGAAACCGCCGAAGGCCGAAGACGACAGGTTCGCCCCGCCCAGCGCGATCAGTTCCTGATCCGGGTCAATCCGCTGCCGCCGCTTGGCCGCTAACGTCTGCCCGACGGAGACGGACTCCACGAACCCAATCACCGAAATCAGCACCGCCGGGACTGCAAGTGCGCGCCACAGCTCAACATCGAAGAGCGGCACGGTAAGGCCGGGCAGGCCCTTGGGCACGTCACCGATCACCGCCACGCCCTGCGCGCTTAAGTCCAGCCCCCAAACCGCCAGCGTCGTCCCGGCGACTGCAAACACGGGACCAGCCTTGGCCAGCATGTCAGCGAGCAGGGGCGGGAGCCCAAGGCGCAAGAGCAGGCCCTTGAGCCCCTTACGGACCCAGAACAGAAAGACCAGTGCACTGCCGCCAACGGCCAGCGTCGGCGCGTGCGTCTCGCCCAGATTGCTCCCCAGCGACAGCGCGAGGTCGAGCAGGCTGTGGCCGTGCGCGTCGATGCCGAGCAAGTGCTTGGTCTGGCTTGCTGCGATGATGATGCCGGAGGCTGTGATAAAGCCCGAAACCACAGGGTGACTGAGGAAGTTTGCCAGAAACCCCAGCCGCAACACCCCCATGAGCAGCAGGAACAGCCCGCTGATCAGCGCCAGCACACTCGCCGCCGCGATCACGTCGGCCACAGACTGCAGCCCCAGCGTCCCAATCGCCGCCGCCGTCATCAGCGAGACCACCGCTACCGGCCCGACGGAGAGCGCCCGGCTGGTGCCAAAGACAGCATAGACCAGCAGCGGCGCAATCGACGCGTAGAGCCCCACTTGCGCCGGGACACCGGCAAGCAAGGCGTAAGCAAGCGATTGCGGGATCAGCATGATCGTCACGATCAGCGCCGCAACCATGTCGCTGGACAAGGTGGAAAGGGAATAGGTCTTCGCCCATCCCAGAAGGGGGATGTATCGCGAAAGGGTCATGGAGTGAGTCTCAAAAGGCCGGGCACGCGTCGGTCGGGTTGGTGGTGGGCGTGGTGCCGGGCCGTGGGAAAAGTGCGGCGTCGTGTGGCTCAAAGGGGCAAGCGGTACGACGCCGCAAGGGTGAGGAGGTCGTGTGTCCTTGGGGGACGGGTTGGGGTTAAAGCTGGTTGATTGGAACCTTGAAGTACGCCGCGCCGTTGTCTTCCTCGCGGGGCAAACTGCCGGCCTTCATGTTCACCTGCAGCGACGGGACGATCAGCTTGGGCATGGCCAGTTGCGCGTCGCGCGTGGTGCGGAAGGCAACGAACTCGGCCTTGGTCTTGCCGTTGCCAACGTGGATGTTCTCGTCTTTCTCGTCGCGCACCGTCGTCTCCCACGAAATCTCGCGCCCGCCGGGGCCATAGTCGTGGCACATGAACAGGCGGGTGTCGTCTGGCAGGGCGAGGATGCGCTGGATGGAATCATAGAGCTGCTCCGCCGACCCGCCGGGGAAATCACAGCGCGCGCTGCCGCCGTCGGGCATGAACAGCGTATCGCCGACAAAAGCAGCGTCTCCGGCGACGTGCACGGTACAGGCCGGGGTATGACCAGGGGTGTGCAGGACAGTCACGGGCAAGGTGCCAATGGTGTAGGTGTCGCCGTCGCTAAACAGGCGGTCGAACTGGCTGCCGTCGCGCTGGAACTCGGTGCCTTCGTTGAAAATCTTGCCAAAGGTGTCCTGAATCACCGTGATTTGATCACCGATCCCCAGCTTGCCGCCCAACTGCTGCTGCACGTAGGGCGCGGCTGAGAGGTGGTCTGCGTGGACGTGGGTCTCGATCACCCATTCCAGTTCCAGCCCGTGTTCGCGGATGTGCGCGATCATGGCGTCGGCGCTGTCGTACTTGATGCGCCCGGCGGCGTAATCGAGGTCGAGCACGCTGTCCACCACGGCGCAGGCCTTGGAGTTGGGGTCTTTGACCACGTAGCTGATGGTGTTGGAAGCCTCGTCAAAAAAGGCGGTGACGTCAGGCTTGATGCGGGCTTCGGTCGCTGACATGGTCAGTTCTCCCTGTTCTTCGGCGCGCGGGGCGGCTCAGCGGGCGCTGGCTTGGGGGCCAGCAGGGGTGAGGGTGGCGCGGATCAGGCGCAGGGCCAGCATGCCACCACAAACGGCTGCGATAAAGACCGCTGGTTGCAGCGACACTGTCCCGAGCGCCGGCAGGGCCGCTCCCGGACAGAATCCGGCAATCCCCCAGCCCACACCGAACAGCACGGAACCGCCGATCAGGGGTAGGTCGATCTGCTGGGGCAGGCCCTTGGGGAAGTCAGGAGCCATCATAGGTTTTTGGCGCAGGCGGAAGATGAGCTGATAGCCCACCAAATTCACTGCGAGGCCGCCCCCCATGACAAAGGCAAGACTGGGGTCCCACGTCCCCGCAACGTCAAAGAAGTTCAGGACTTTGTTCGGGTCCGCCATCCCGGAAATCAGGATCCCGGCACCAAACAGCAGGCCGATAAGAGCAATGAAGATCAAGCGCATGGGTTTAGGCTCCGATCACGTGACGCAGGATGAAGACGGTGACAAAGCCCGCCGCCATAAAGCTCAGTACGGCGGTCAGCGAGCGCACCGACAGGCGCGCCAATCCGCAAATGCCGTGCCCGGAAGTGCAGCCACTGGCCAGCGAGACCCCGGCGCCAACGATCAAACCACCGACGATGATCTGACCCAGACCAAAGGGCGGCACCACGTTCGGGCGCACGCCGAAGACCAGTGCGAGCAGGGGCGCGGCGGCGATCATGCCGAGGATCATCACCAGCCGCCAACGGAACTCGCTGCCGCTTGTAGGGAACAGGACGCCGCTCAAGATCCCAGTCGCACCGGCAATCCGGCCCACACCCAGCATCAGCAAGGTCGCGGAAAGCCCTATCATGCCACCCCCGATAACGGAGGAGAGAGGGGTAAAGTCGGTCGGCATGGCGAGGCTCCTGCAATCTGGCACGCAACGGGCGTGCGTCCTGTATGGCCTCACTATGCTCTATTGAGATTAACAAAACAATAGTCATAAATATGACATCTACTCTGCCTCTTGCTTTTCTTGGGGCGCGATTGCCCTAAAGCGTATCGAGGAAGGCTTCAGCAGACGCCAGCGTGTCGGACTGCTTCTCCTCCGACATTCTCGCCCAGGTGCGATACATCTGCGCCATCCGCGGATTGCCTTGCAGGGCGTCCCGATTGCGGTCGAGGAAATGCCAATAGAGCGCGTTGAACGGGCAGGCGCCTTCGCCGGTTTTGAGCTTCACCTGATAAGCGCAGGAAGCGCAGTAATCCGACATGCGATTGATGTAGTTGCCGCTGGCCGCATAGGGCTTGGAGCCGAGCACGCCGCCATCGGCAAACAGGGTCATGCCGATGGTATTCGGCATCTCCACCCATTCGAAGGCATCGGCGTAAACGGCCAGATACCATTCGTGCACCGCGTGCGGATCGATCCCGGCGAGCAGGGCAAAGTTACCCGTGACCATCAGACGCTGGATATGGTGGGCGTAGGCCTCTTCGCGGGTCTGCGTGATTGCGGCGCGCAGGCAGGCCATATCGGTCTCCCCGGTCCAGTAGAAGTCGGGCAAAGGCCGCGTGTTGCCGAAGAAGTTGGCCTGGGCATAGTCCGGCATTTTCAGCCAATAGATCCCGCGAACAAATTCCCTCCACCCGATGATCTGTCGAATGAAACCCTCCACCGCGTTCAGCGGCGCATGACCGCTGAAGTAGGCAGCCTCGGCCCGCTTACAGACGCTCAGCGGGTCGAGCAGCCCGACGTTGATGTAAAGCCCGAGCAGGGAGTGATAGAGAAACTTCTCCCCCCGCAGCATGGCGTCCTGAAAGTCGCCGAAGGACGGGAGAGCGTGCTCGATAAAGCGATCGAGTGCGGCCTCTGCATCGGTGTGGGTGGTGCCAAACCAGAACGGGTGCAAGTCGCCGAAATGGTCGCTAAAGTGCGCCTCAACCAGCTTCAGAACCTCTGCCGTGATGGCGTCGGGCGTGACCCGGTGCGGCTGGGGCATGAACAGGTCAGCCCCAGCAGGCTTGCGGTTTTCCGCGTCAAAGTTCCAGCGGCCGCCAACAGGCTCATCGCCCTCCATCAGCAGCCCGGTTTGACGGCGCATGTCGCGATAGAAGTACTCCATCCGCATCTGTTTTCGCCCTGCTGCCCAGTCCGCAAAGGCTTCGTGGGTGCACAGGAAGCGGTCGTCGGGCAGGATCGTGACGGGCTGGCCGAACGTGGCTTCCCAGCCCTGAACCATCTCCAACACGCGCCATTCGCTGGGTTCCGTCACCACCACGCCGCGCGCACCGGTTCGCGCGAGAGCGCGGGTCACTTCGCCGGTGAACGAGCCGCTGTTCTCAGCGGCATCGAGCGGGACGTAATCGACCTGCCACCCTTGGTCTTCCAGCGCCTGCGCAAAGTGGCGCATGCAGGAAAAGATGAAGGCGATCTTCTTTTGGTGATGAGGGACCGAGCGGGCTTCGTCGGCGACTTCGACCAAGAGCACGCGGTCACGCGCCCGGTCGCCTTCGCGCAAGGCGGCAAGGGAGAACGACAGCTGGTCGCCCATGATGAGGATCAGGCGCGGATCGGGTGCGGCGGCGTTCATGCAGGAACCTCCGCACCTTGCCAGTCATAGACCCCGCCACTGTGCGCAGGGGTCAGCCCGTCTAGCACCGCCAACAACTGCCCGGCAGCCCGTGCCGTGGTGAACAGTTTGCCTTCTGGCACGTTCCGTTGAAATGGCTCTGACAGGCGGGTGTCAACCGTACCGGGGTGGAGCCCGACGGCGATGAACTCAGGGGCGCGGCGGGCTTGTTCGATGGCGAAGTTGCGGATCAGCATATTGAGCGCAGTCTTTGACGCGCGGTAGGCGTGCCAGCCGCCTAGCCGGTTGTCCGCAATCGACCCAACCCGCGCTGACAGCGCCGCAAACACCGCGCTTTCCTTGCGCGGCATGAGCGGGAAGACGTGCTTGGCGATCAGGGCTGGGGCGATGGTGTTGGCGGCGAACATGGCCTCGAACGACGCGGCGCTGAGGTCGCGCACGCTGCGTTCGGGCGATAGCCCCCGCGCAGGGTCGGACAGCAAGCCCAGGGCGCTGATGCACAAGGTCACCGGGCCGCTTGGTGTGATTTGCTCGGCCAGAGCCGCAAGCGCTTCGTCGGTGTAAGCCGGACACACGAGCGGGTGCGCGCCCTGCGGTAGGGCGTCGGCCGGTAGAGGGTGACGGGCGACGGCAAAGACGCGCTCGAACCGTCGCTGATCCATCAACGCGGTGATCAGCGCTCCGCCGATCCCGCCGTTGGCTCCGAAAACAATGGCATTCATGGGCAGGGATCTAGAGCGCCACGCCGCCGGTCAAACCCGCCAAGCTGTCGCGCCGGTCGCGGCTTTGCCGTGGGCGAGGCAAAATAATTTACTGAAGGGATATTGCCCGGACTTTCACGCTCGGGCAGGGTGAGGCGATCACACGTTGCAAGTAAGGTTCCTACCTCTATGTCTTCCAGCATTCTGACCTTCGACGCCGCCGACGCACCCTTTCGCGCCGACCCGGCTCATTCCTTCACCATGCCCGCGCGCTTCTACACCAGCGCCGAGGTCTATGAGCTGGAAAAGGACGCGATTTTCTACAAGACGTGGCACTACGCCTGTCATGCCTCGCAAGTCAGCCAGCCAGGCGCTTTTTTCACGACGAAGATCCATGAGCAGAACCTGTTCATCACGCGCGGTCGCGACGACACCTTGCGCGCCTTTTATAACGTCTGCGCACACCGTGGCCATGAGCTGGTGCAGGGGGAAGGGCGGAAGAGCCTGATTACCTGCCCCTATCACGCCTGGACGTTCGACCTGCAAGGCAATCTTGTCTCCGCGCGGAACTCCGAGAACGTTGCCAACTTTGACCGCTGTGAATTCTCGCTCAAGGAAGTGCGGCTGGAAGTGTTTTGCGGCATGGTGATGATCAACCTCGATCCGGACGCGACGCCCTTTACCGAGCAGTTCGACGGGCTGGAGGACGAGATCCGCACCTACATGCCGTCGGTGGATACGCTCTCCTTCGCGCAGCGCGACACCTTTGACGTGGCTTCGAATTGGAAGGTGCTCGTTGATAACTTCCTCGAATGCTACCACTGCGCCCCGGCGCATCAGGATTTCGTCGATCTGGTGGACATGAACTCCTACCGGACCATCACGCACCGGCGCTATTCTTCGCAGTGCGCGGCGGCACCCCGGACGACGAACTCCAAGGCCTTCAGCTTTGAACCCGGTGACGTCGATTTCGGTTACGCCGGTTTCTTTGTCTGGCCGAATATGACGATCTGGATCTACCCCGGCGAAGCGAACCTTTCGATCCTGCAAATGAACCCGACTGAACCCGCGCGGACGCTGGAGTATCAGGATTGGTTCACCCCCGGCGGCGTCCTGACCCCACAGCTCAAAGAAGCAGCGGACTATCAGAAAGACGTGCTCCAGCCCGAAGACATCGGCCTGTGCGAGAGTGTTCAGCGGGGGCTTTACTCCAAGGGCTATAACCAGGGCCGCTTCATCGTGGATGAGGGTAAGACAGAGCTGAGCGAGCATGCCGTGCATCACTTCCAGACCATGGTCATGGAGGCGCTGGGCTTCGATCTGGACTGACGCGGGCGGAGGGCTGGGCCTAGAAGCGTGTCACGCGGAAGGGGTCGAGCGGGATGGCGGGGGTCTCGTCACCGCTGAGAAGATCACCGATCAGCTCGGCTGTACCAGCGGCTTGGGTTAAGCCGCAATGGCCATGGCCGAAGGCATAGAGCACGCGCGGCGCGCGACTGGCGCGGTCTATGACCGGCAGACTGTCGGGCAAGGAGGGCCGGAAGCCCATCCATTTGCTGCCGCCCTCGGTTTTGAGGCCGGGCAGGAAGTCTGCGGCTTTGCTCAGCAGGATGTCTGCACGGCGATAATTCGGCGCGGCCTTCAGCCCGCCCAGTTCCACCGCGCCGCCAACCCGCACCCCGCCGTTGATCTTGGTCACGACAAAGCCATGACCGCCAAAGGTCAAGTGCAGGCGCAGGTCAAAAGCACCGGCGGGCAGGGTGGTGTTATAGCCCCGCTCGGTCTCCAGCGGCACCGGCTCCCCCAGTGTGCGGGTCAGGTGGTGGGAATAGGCACCCGCCGCCACCACGGCCCAATCCGCCCGGTCTTCACCGTCCGCCGTAACGATCCGGCATCCAGCGCCGTCAGCTTCGGGCTGCAAGGCTTGCACAGGCGTCTGAACCCGGCTGCCGCCACGGTCGAGAACGGCTTGGGCAAGGTGTTCGGTCCAGGCGCGGGGATCGACGACATTGGCCCAGGTTGGGGTCAGGCCAGCGTGGGTGAAACGCGGCGACAGGCCGGGTTGGTGTTCGGCGATGGCCTCGGTGCTCTCGATCAGGTCAAAGGGGATGCCGTGCACGCGGCGCAAGTCCCACTCCGGCAGGCTTGCCCGGAATTGTGCTTCGCCTTCATAGAGCTGCAGTTGTCCTTCGCGCTGCATCAGCGCTTCGCCGCCGACGTGGTCCAATTGGCGATCCAGCGCGGCGCGGGAGTGCGCCATGAGCGCGCTTTGCGCCGCCACGCCAGCCTCGAACCGATCCGGCCAACTGGCTCGCCAGAAGCGCAGCATCCACGGCGCGATTTGCGCGGCATAGCGGGGCGGGATCGACAGCGGCCCAAGCGGGTCGATGAGCCAGCGCGGTGCCTTGCGCATGATCCCCGGCGTCGCCAGCGGCAGCACGTCGGTAAAGGCAAATGCGCCCGCGTTCCCGGCACTGGCGCGATTACCGGAGTCCGGCGCTTCGCGGTCATAGAGGCGCACGCGAAACCCCCGCCGCTGGGCTTCGAGCGCCACGCTCAGCCCAATCACGCCCGCACCGATGACGGCAACGGTCGGCGCGGTGTGTTCCTGCGCGCGAGCGCTCAAAACGCAACGCCGTCGCGGAAGGGGTCGGTAGGCTCAAACACCAGCGTGCTTGTCCCCATGATGTGTGCCTGTCCCACAAGCGTCGGCAGAACTCCGCCCTTGAGGCCGGGTTGATAGGAAACGGTGAAGCGGCTGCCGATGACGCTTTCGTGGACGATTTCTGCCCCCGGCTCCAGCAGCCCCCGCGCCGCCAGACAAGCCAGCCGCGCTGACGAACCCGTCCCGCAAGGAGAGCGGTCGTAGGTGTCATCCGGGCACAGCACGAAGGAGCGGCTGTGCACCGCCGGATCCGGGACGCTGTGCTGGAAAATCACGTGGTCGATGGGCTCCCCCTGTTCGCCCCGTGCACCCTGCGCGTTTGCTGCGTCGCGGATGGTAATGGCCAGATCGGTCATGGCGCGGATGTTGCCGGTCTCCACGGCAATCGGGCTGGGGTCGATGATGAAGAACCAGTTTCCGCCGTAGGCCACATCGCCCGTCACCCGGCCCAGACCGGGAACGTCGATGCTCAAATCCTGCTGCACCAAGCGGCTTTCGATGTTGCGAACGCGCACGGTGTTGGGGTCGAGGAGCTCGACGCCGACCGCTCCGGCGCGGGTGTCGATCTGGTGCTGTCCGGGCTTGATCCGGCCCAGATGCGCCAGCGTTACAGCCAGTCCAATGGTGCCATGACCGCACATGCCGATCACAGCGGCCACGTCAAAGTAAATCACCCCCGTCGCGCTATCCGGGGAAGTCGGTGGGACCAGCAGAGCCGCGACCATGGCGGGTTGACCGCGCGGCTCGGCGAGCACGGTTGAAAGGAAATCCCGGTGCTCGGTTGCCAGCCGCTGGGCCTGCTCCTCAAGACTGCCGCCGCCCAGATCCGGCCCGCCGCTGAGGATCACCCGTGTCGGCTCACCGCCGGTGTGACTGTCGATTACATGCATTCAGCGATGACCCCGCCTTGGGCGCTCCAGTCAGCGAACCAGGCGCGGAAGAGGTGGTATTGGGTCTCGCAAAAGGTCTGCTGCGCGGGTGAAAGCGCGTCAGTCTCGTTGAACTGCAAGCGATAGGCGTCGTCGCCTGCAACAACGGCCAGATGCTTGTAGTAGAGCACCAGATCCGGGCCTTCGTCGTAGCTGGAGAGCACGTGGATCGCTTCGGTCAGTTCCTGCGCTCGGACCCGAGCTTCGGCGTTCCCGGCCGCGGCCTTCTTGCTCAGCGCTTCGAGCAAAAGCACCTCACGCGGCAGTACGTTGCCGATCCCGGTGATCGCACCGGTCGCGCCGCAATTGACGATGCCGTGATAAACCTGAGTGTCCACGCCGATCATCAGCGCAACCTCGTCGCTCTGCGAGGTGATATGCTCGGCGGCGTAAGTCAGATCGTCGGCCCCGCCGAACTCCTTGAAGCCCACCAGATTGGGGTGTTCGGCGCGCAGGGCGAAGAACAGCTCGGCGCGCACGCTGAAGCCGTAATACGGGCTGTTATAGATCACCGCAGGGACGTCTGGCGCTGCGCTTAAGATAGACTTGAAGTGGTGCCACTGGGCGCTGTTCGACGGCCCGCGGGAGAGCACGCGCGGGATGACCATCAGGCCCTTGGCCCCGACTTCCTGCGCGTGGGCGGAGAGATTGGTTGCTGAGCGCGAGTTGATCGCGCCCGTGCCGACCACGACCGGCACCCCGGCTTCCACCAGTCGCTCAACCCCCTGCATGCGCTGGGCATCGGTGAGCAGGGGCCAATCGCCCATGGATCCCGCATAGATCACCGCGCTCATCCCGGCGCTCATCATCTCCTGACCTTTGCGGACCAAAGTATCAAAGTCTGGTGTGCGGTCGGGCAGACAAGGGGTCATGAGTGCGGGCATCATGCCCTGAAAGGCTTTGGCTGACATGGCGAAGGGCTCCGGCAAAACAACTGTGATGCCGGAGCCTATCAAGGCTGGTGCGACTTGCAAACGCTCGTGCGACGCTGCAGGGCGGGTTTAGGCGCTAGCGGTCCTCGCACAGCATAGCGACCGCGCGCCGATCCAGACCGCGCAACTCCCCGTGTCCGCCGAAGCGGTATTCGAAATATTGGTTGATGCTCATGTCGCGGCGCTGGTCCAACGCATCTTTCAGCGCGCGGGCGTTATCCACGGGGACGATGGTATCGCGTGCGCCGTGGTGGGTCTGGACGCGAGCAGGCAGGCGATCCGCGAAGTGCAGTGCGGAGCCAGACAGGAGCTTGTGACGCACCGCGGCCAGACTCATCCGTCCTTCCTGGTGAGCACGAACCCAACCTGCCGGAAACCCGTAGAACGGCCCCCAATCCTCGCCGCTGAGCGTCTCGCGCACGCCCTCGGCCATATCCGGGTGGGTCAGCACGTCGGTCGGACCAAAGACGTTAACAATCCGGTCAACGCGCGGATCGCGGATCCCGAGCATGAGGGATGTGCCGCCCCCGCGCGAATAGCCCCAGGCGCTGACGTCGTGGTCCTGCGCGCCGGGGTAATTGGCAATCACGCCGCTGATCAGCGCCATGGTGTCATCGACATCGCGGTCAATCAGCGATTGTTGTCCCGTGCTCTGGTAGCGCCGACCTCCCACTCGTAGCTCTTCACCGCGAAAGCTTGGAACCACGACAAAGAAGTCCGCCAGACAGTCATCCGCGACGTGCAGCGCCCAGTCTGCATCCGCGCCTTCCCAGCCGCCGTGATTGAGGATGAGGATAGGGTGCTCCGCGCGGCCCGGCCGATAGTTCTCCGGCGTGCGCACGGCGGCAAAGTGGCGGTTTCCGTCGAGTTGGTGGCTGACAATGTCGAGCCGAAAACCATCGTCGTTCAGCCGATCTTCCACGCGCCATCCAATCAAGGGCTGACGCCGACTTTCCCAGTCTTGCAGCACCGCCCGGCGCTCTGCCGCTGTCGGCGGAGCGAAGACGCTGTCGATGGCATCGGCTTGTGCCCGTGCAGCAGCAGTCAGCACCCCGAGAGCGGCCCCTGCGATCAGACCCAAGAAGCCAGCGCGCACGGGGGGATTGGCAGGAAATACAGACGAAGTTGTGGGGAAAAGGCGAGAGATCATGGGTCCAAAAGCTCCTGACTGAACGGATGGAGAGAAGGGTCTCACCTCCTCTACACCGTGCAGACCGAGTAGCGTTTACTCGCCGTCGTAATTTTTATTTCTGAGGAAGGTTTAAGCCTGCCGCAGCGGTCCTGCGCCGCGACCGATCAGCAGCCACGCGGGCGATACGCCCAGTACGCCCGCCAGCATGGCCAAGCGGTTGGCGCGCGGCTGTGAAGCGTCGCGCTGCCAGTCCCGCAGCGTGCTTGGCAGCACGCCCAGGCGGCGGGAAAGTTGTGCAGTGGTGAGATTGCTACAGGTACGGGCGTCGGCAATGCGTTCGCCCATGGAGGTCTTCGATGTATGATGTTTCATAAGCGACACTATACCCAAATGTCGCAAAAAGGCAACGATGTCGCTTTTTGCGCAAATTAGCAGCCCGAACGGCCCACAACTGGACGCGCCGCAGGATCGCGCCATTTTTGGGGGCATGCGCAAGAAATCCGACCGACCGACCAAGACCTGTCCCGTTTGCGACCGTCCTTTCACGTGGCGCAAGAAATGGGCGAAGCATTGGGATGAGGTTGTCTACTGTTCCGAGCGCTGCCGCCGCAGCCGGGGGCGGGCAAAGCAGACAGGGCAGGGCGCTTCCTGACCATTGTTTGCGTCCGAGGCCGTCTAGGGAAAGGTGCTTCCCGGGCCTCGACTTGCGCCGCATTCAAACGATGTTGTGCACAGGTTGCCGCTCAGCGGCGGCTCTATCCCTTTTCTCGCGTGCTGTCTGAAGAAAGCGACGACCATGACCCAAGCAGACGACTTCGGCTTCGGAACCCAAATCCGCAAATCCCCTTACTTTGATGCCACCGTGCGCTGGGGGGCCAAGGCGTTTTCGGTCTATAATCACATGTACATCCCGCGCGACTTCGGCGACCCGGAGCAGAACTTCTGGAACCTGGTTAACGACGCCATCCTCTGTGACGTTGCTGTTGAACGGCAGGTGGAGATTTCCGGACCGGATGCGGCGCGCTTTACCCAGATGCTGACCCCGCGGGATCTTTCAAAGCTCGCCGTGGGTCAGTGCAAGTACATCCTGATCACCAATGCCGAAGGTGGCATTCTCAACGATCCGGTCCTGCTGCGACTGGCCGAAGACCGCTTTTGGATCTCGCTGGCCGACAGCGATATTCTGCTCTGGGCGCAGGGTGTCGCGGTTCATGCGGGCATGGATGTCACGATCCACGAACCCGATGTCTCTCCCTTGCAACTCCAAGGGCCGAAGTCGGGGGAGATCATGCAGGCGCTGTTCGGACCGGAGATTGTAGACCTCAAGTATTACTGGCTGCGCCATGTCGAGTTGAACGGGATCCCGCTGGTGGTCTCGCGCACGGGTTGGTCGAGCGAACTGGGCTACGAGATTTATCTGCAGGATGGCAGCCGGGGCGGTGAGCTTTGGGATGCCATCATGGCGGCGGGGGAGCCCTTTGGCCTCAAGCCCGGTCATACTTCGTCGATCCGCCGGATCGAGGGGGGCATGCTGTCTTATCACGCTGACGCAGACATCAGCACCAACCCCTTTGAACTGGGTCTGGACCGGTTGCTGAACCTCGACATGGAGGCGCCCTTCATCGGCAAGGCTGCGCTGCAGAAAATCCGGGAGGAGGGCGTGAGCCGGCGGCAGGTCGGTTTGATCATCGACGCGGACCCGCTCAAAGGACCGAACACGACCTTTTGGCCAATCATCTCGGCGCAGGGTGAGACCGTGGGCAGGGTTACGTCCGCCGTTTACTCCCCCCGGCTCAAGCAGAACATCGCGCTGGCCATGGTCGCGGTCGAGCATGACGCGATTGGTACAGCCCTTGAGGTCGGCATGCCCCATGGTAGGGTGCAGGCACAGGTGGTTGAGCGGCCCTTCTTTGACCCCAAGAAGGCCATCGCCAGCCAGTAAGCGCGGGCCTCAATCGGTCCGACAACTTGAGACGACGGTGAGAGGGAGGGGCTTATCCATGCAAGCCGACGACGGTCTGCTGCTGCAGGAACTGAACGCCAAGGGCGTGTTGCGCCTGACCATGAACAACGGCCAGAACCGCAACCCGCTTTCTGAGGCCATGCTGAATGCCCTGCTCGACGCATTCCGCACCGCCGGAGAAGACCGCGCGGTGCGTGTGATCGTGCTCGCCGCGCTCGGCCCGGCTTTTTCCGCTGGGCACGACCTCAAGGAAATGACTGCTGGGCGCGACGCCCCGGATCGCGGGCGGGCTTACTTCGCCAAAATCATGGGACTGTGTTCAACGGTCATGCAAGCCGTTGTCACCTGTCCCAAACCTGTCATCGCGGAGGTTGACGGGGTTGCGGCAGCGGCGGGCTGTCAGTTGGTGGCGAGCTGTGACTTGGCGGTCGCCAGTGACGCTTCCCGCTTCATCACGCCGGGGGTGAACATCGGCCTGTTTTGCTCGACACCTATGGTAGCCTTGTCGCGCAATGTTTCGAACAAGCACGCCATGGAAATGCTGCTGACCGGCGACGTCACAAGCGCCGAGCGCGCCGCTGAAATCGGCCTGATCAACCGCTGCGTTCCGGCTGAGGAGCTGCGCGCAGCGGCGCATGGTCTGGCTGAGCAAATCGCGTCCAAATCCGCGCTCACCGTTGCCATTGGCAAGCGCGCGTTCTATGCGCAGCGGGAAATGACCCTCTCGGAAGCCTACGACTACGCTTCTGAAGTCATGGTGACGAACATGCTGGCCCGCGATGCTGAAGAAGGGATCGGTGCGTTTATCGAGAAGCGAGACCCGAATTGGCAGGATTCCTGAACCCGATGACAAGCCACCACTACAACACCGACCTTGCCCGCAACCCCGCCAACTTCCAGCCCCTGACCCCGCTGACCTTTCTGGAGCGCTCGGCCTCCGTTTTTCCTGAGCATACGGCGATCATCCACGGCGCGTTGCGACGGACCTACGCGGACTTCTACGCGCGCTGTCGGCAGTTGGGTTCGGCGCTGTCCAGCCGGTTCGCGATCGGGCGCGGAGACACGGTTTCAGTCATTCTCGCCAACACCCCAGCAATGCTCGAATGCCACTATGGCGTTCCAATGTGCGCGGGCGTTCTGCACTCGATCAACACCCGACTGGACGCCGCCGTCATCGCCTTCCAACTCGATCACGCCGGCTCGAAAGTGGTCATCGCCGACCGCGAATTCATGCCACTGGTGCGGGAAGCATTGGCACTGGCCAGCGTATCGCCCGTGTTGATCGAGTACGACGACCCTGAATTTACAGGCCCCGCCACCGACCGCGGCGACGCGCTGGACTACGAAGACCTGCTTGCGGGGGGCGATCCGGCCTATGACTGGGTCATGCCCGAGGACGAGTGGGACGCGATTTCGATCAATTACACCAGTGGCACCACAGGCGACCCGAAAGGCGTGGTCTACCACCATCGCGGGGCCTACCTGCTGGCGCAGGGCAATGCACTGACGACTTCGATGGCCAAGCACGCGGTCTATCTGTGGACGCTGCCGATGTTCCACTGCAACGGCTGGTGCTTCCCCTGGACGCTTTCGGCGATTGCCGGAACGCACGTGTGCTTGCGGCAGGTGCGGGCAGAGCCGATCTGGGAAGCCCTGGCCGACGAAAAGGTGACGCACTTGTGCGGCGCGCCGATTGTCATGTCGCTGCTGATCACCGCGCCGGAAAGCGTCAAGCGGCCGTTGGAGCAGGATGTCCAGTTCTTCACCGCCGCTGCGCCGCCGCCTGAATCGGTCCTGCGCGACATGAAAGCCGCCGGCTTCGACGTGACCCACCTCTATGGCCTGACCGAGACCTATGGGCCGTCTGTCGTCAACGATTGGCACGCAGTCTGGTCCGATCTTCCCGCCGCTGATCAAGCCCGGCTGAAATCGCGTCAGGGCGTGCGCTATCTGCCGCTGGAACAGCTCGACGTCCTCGACCCTGACACCCTGCAAGCCGTCCCTCGGGATGGGGAGACCATGGGCGAGGTCATGTTCCGGGGTAACGTCGTCATGAAGGGCTACTTCCGCAATCCTGAGGCCACCGACAAAGCCTTTGCCGGGGGCTGGTTCCATTCGGGTGATCTGGGTGTGATCCACCCCGATGGGTACGTACAGCTCAAGGACCGCTCCAAGGACATCATCATTTCTGGCGGCGAGAACATCTCGTCGATTGAGGTGGAGGACGCGCTCTACCAGCATCCTGCCGTCGAGGCTGCTGCTGTCGTTGCCATGCCGCATGAAAAGTGGGGTGAGACGCCTTGCGCGTTTATCGAATTGGCGGCGGGGCAGGAGGCGGACCCCGAGGCGTTGCGCCAGTGGTGCCGGTCGCATCTGGCGGGCTACAAAGTCCCCAGCCGCTTTGTCTTCACTCCCATCGCGCGGACATCAACGGGGAAAATTCAGAAGTTCCTACTGCGCGAACAGGCGCGGACGCTTGCGTCTGAGGCAGCGGACTGAAGGAGGCGGTTCTCACATGATTTCGGAAGTCAAAGCGGTTGTCTTCGATTGGGCCGGGACCATGGTCGATTTCGGCAGCTTCGCCCCCACGACATCCTTCGTCGCGGCGTTCGAGGATTTCGGCGTCGCCGTGACGCTTGCCGAAGCCCGTGGCCCCATGGGCCTGCCCAAGCGCGCGCACATCGAGACCATGCTGGCCCAGCCGCGCATCGCTCAGGCATGGGTCGAGGCCCACGGGTCCGAGCCCGGTGCCGGGGATGTTGATGCCATCCTCGCCCGTTTTGAGCCAATTACCGCGCGGGTTGCCGCTGATCACGCCCAGCTCATCCCCGGTGCGCTCGACATGCTCGACGCGCTGGCGGCGCGCGGGATCAAAGTTGGCTCGACCACTGGCTATACGCGCCAGATCATGGACAGCGTCCGCCCCGTCGCGGCTGCGCAAGGGTACA
This sequence comes from Alphaproteobacteria bacterium, assembly GCA_965658725.1. Taxonomy (GTDB): domain Bacteria; phylum Pseudomonadota; class Alphaproteobacteria; order UBA7985; family UBA7985; genus UBA7985. The sequence continues at coordinate 28,896 of CBFHUI010000006.1, forward strand.
GCCCACTGAACTGCGTATGCTCTGATGACCTGTTGATTGGGCGACCCGGTCCACTGGGGATGTATCAGTCTATGGTCGATCTTGGCGTATTCCCGCCCAGCAGCATGGTCAAAGTGGACGATACGGCTCCAGGCATCGCTGAAGGCGTCGCAGCCGGATGTCCGACTGTGGGCGTCGCGCTCAGCGGGAACCATGTCGGCTTGACGGCTGAGGAGCTTGCATCGCTGCCCGAAGACGAGATCGAGGTCTACCGCGCTTCGGCGACTGCCATGCTGGAGGCTGCAGGCGCTGACTTCGTGATCGACACGGTCGCGGACTTGCCCAAGCTGCTCAGCTGAGCAGATAGGGTGCAGCGGCTACCAGCCGCCGCCACCGCCGCCACCACCGCCACCGCCACTGAACGAACTGCCGCCCGAAGATGAGGACGAGGAGTAGTTCAGGTTCTTGGAGACGTTGCTTTCGAACCGGTCCAACGTGCTGTGGAAGCTGCCGATACCACTGCCGTACCACAGGTAGCTGTCATCCTCGCGATGCGCCTCCAGCCAGCCCTTGAGTTCACGATCAAAGCGCTCTGCCCACTCGGTGTGCAGGCCCAGAGCAAAGGCGTAGGGGTAGACGTCTGAGAAGTGCTTGAAGTCCGGCTCCGGTTCGTCTTTGAGCGCGCCACGTTCCGCTGAACGGATGTACATGCGCAAGCCCTCAAGTTCTGCGGCAGTCTCCGCCCCGGCGGTCGAGTAGTTGTTGATGTGCACCCGCGCGAAGAACAGCCCTAACGCTGACAAGCCGTAAGCGGCGTAGAGGGTGAGGAAGGCTGGATGTTCGGCGGCCATGATCCACGAGGAGCCCAACCCCAAACCGCCCAGCACGAGCACAAAATACACCCACGATCGGAAGTGGAAGGAAGTCTGCCCTGAACGCAGCAGCACAAGGCTCATAAAGAACAGCACCACGATGAAGAGCATGAAAATCGCAATGGCATAGAAGGCCGTCAGCAGAGATGCCGCGACCCAGAGCACCGGCACCGCGACCAGCAGCACGATCATCCAGAGCCAGTTCGGACGGAAGTTTTGCCGGAACTCGTCTCGGAAGCGTTTGCGCAGATTCTTTCCGGCCTGCGTCATGAGTTTCGCCTTGTTATCGCTGGGTTTTTTCAGCGAGAAGGCACTGTCAGTGAATTGCAGGTTGAGGTCGTTGAGGATGCCGATTTCTGCGGGCGTAAGGTTGCTCTCCCGCGCACTGATCCGCTCGATCCGGTCGTTTTCCAGTCGGATTGACCCCTTGACGGCCAGGCTCACCAGGCCGGTTGTCAGCAGCCGCTCCCGGCTCGCGTGGCCACGGCGGAACAGGAAGCGCGCTGCTGCAGGGCCGATGAAGTTGGGCGGGTAGAACTGCGGCACGATCACCGGCATGGTCGCGGACTCGCGCCCGATCATGAACCAGATCAGCAGCGTGAGACCGGCCAACGCCGCGGCCATGGTCAGCAGCGCCATCAATCCGGTCAGGTTGGCTTCCACTTCAAGCACGGCCAGCTCCCGCAAGCGCTGGCGCTCCGCTTCTTCCTGCGCCCTGCGCGCTTCTTCTTGCGCGCGCAAGTTGGCGTAGTAGGCCTCATTCAGCACGGGATAATTGGGACCGCTGGCGAGCAGGTCGGGGGTGAAGCGTTGGACAAAGGTGACGCCGCGGTTGGCGTCCAGCGGCGCACCGGTTAGCACGACGCCCCCTTCAAAGGGTTCGACCCGCACGTCATAAGCGTTGCCGCTTGCCCCAAAGGATCCGCTAAACACCTTGGAGTCAACTGGCTGGGCACCGCTGGGGTAATTGACTTGCACCCGCCACTCACGAACCGGAAAGTTCCAGAAGTGGGGCATGACGTTCCAGTCGAAATTGTCTGTCTCGTCGTACTGGCGGATTGCCTTGGGAACGCGGTAGTTGATCTCCCACGTGTAGAACCGGTTCTTGGGCAGCTTCACATCCTCACGGCCAAAGTAGGCGCGATAGGAGCCATCCACGTATTCGGTGCGGGCAATGTTCTCGGTTGCGCCGTCGCGCAAGGCGTAGAGGTTTCGGATAGGTGGGGAGCTTGGTTGGTACGCATCCAGACCCGCGCGCGCAAAATCGCGGTAGATGCCGCGTTCAATCTGATCGCGCTTGACGTAGACCCGCAGCGTTTCCCGGATCATCAACTCGCCATCGGGAAGGATGGTAATCGTTGTCTGGTAGCTGTCGATATACTCTTTGTTGTAGCCTGGCGCCGGCTGATCCTGCTGGGCAAAGGCTGGTCCTGCGAGGCTCAGCGCGCCCAGCCACAGCAGCGTTACGCCCAGCCGCACCCAGCCGCCAAGACCACGCGCAATCATGAGAAATCGACAGCAGGCGCCGCCCGCTGCGCATCGTCGTCGAGTTCGAAGAAATCAGCCGGATGAAAGCCGAAACCAGCCGCGAACAGCACGGCAGGAAAGCTCTGGCAGGACGTGTTGAAATCCCGCACTGCGCCGTTGTAGTAGCGCCGCGCCCGCTGAATATGGTCTTCCAGCGCGCTCAGTTCGTCCTGAAGCTGCAGGAAGGTCTCGTTGGACTTCAGTTCCGGGTAATCCTCGGCGACTGCCAGCACGTTGGCGAGCGCCGTGCTCACTTGCGCTTCGGCCTTGCCGCGTTCTCGCGGATCGTCGCTGTTCAGCGCCGTGCGCATCTCTGTGACCCGGGTCAGCACCTCGGATTCCTGCTGCATGTAACCTTTGACCGACGACACCAGATTGCCGATCAGGTTAAACCGCCTGCGCAGTTGTACATCGATCCCGCTCCAGCCCTCTTCGACGAGGTTGCGCTGTCGAACAAGCCCGTTGTACAGCGCGATTGCGAACACAATCAGCAGCAAAGCGCTGCCAAAGATCAACGCGAAAACAATGAGTAAGGCCGTAAGCATAGGGCGACTCTCCTTGGTTCAAGCCACATCCAGTATGCGCACCCCGGTTCAGGACGGCAAGCGCACCCTCAAACCGGCCCTTTAGCCTTCCCCGTTCACTGGCCCGTCCACTGCCTCGTCCGCCTTCTGCTTCTGGCGCTGGGCGAGGACGGTGTTGAGCCAGTCCGGGTCCATTTCGGGGACCGAGGACAGGAGCAGTTCTGAGTAATCCGGGTGGGGCGGGGAAAGCACCTCGGACTTCATGCCTTGCTCGACGACCCGGCCCTCGAACATCACCACGATCTCATCTGAAATCGCTCGGACGGTGGCGATGTCGTGGGTGATGAAGAGGTAGGCGATACCGAATTCCTTTTGCAGACGCTGGAGCAGCGTCAGGATGCCTTCTTGCACGATCTGATCGAGCGCTGAGGTGACTTCGTCGCAAATGATCATGTCCGGTTCCGCAGCCAGCGCGCGGGCGATGCAGATGCGCTGTTTTTGGCCGCCGGACAGCTCATCAGGCAGGCGGTCATAGAAGCTCGCGTCCAGCTCTATCATTTCAAGCAGTTCGATCACCCGGCGCTCTTGTGCCTGTCCACGCAGGCCCAGATAGAACTCCAGCGGCCGGCCGATGATCTGCCCGACGGTCTGCCGCGGGTTCATCGCCGTGTCCGCCATCTGGTAGATCATCTGGATCCGCCGCAGTTGCTCTTTCGAGCGGTTCGACAGTTTTGGGGGCAAGGTCTCGCCGTCGAAAGTGACGGTGCCGCCGGACTGGGGCAGGAGACCGGTAATCACGCGCGCAGTCGTGGACTTGCCCGAACCGGACTCCCCGACCACGGCCACCGTTCGGCCCCGCGGCAGTTTGATCGAGACATCGTGCAGCACCTTGGCCCCCCCGCCGTAAGCGGCATCGATGTTGTCGATTTGCAGCAGCACATCTTCGCTGGGCTCCTCGGGCTTGACCAGCGAGCGCACGGACCAGAGGGAGCGGGTGTAGACCTCGCGCGGGTTGGCCAGCATGGTCCGGGTAGGGGCCTGCTCAACCTCTTCGCCGTAGCGCAGAACTTTAATCCGGTCGGCCATTTGCGCGACCACGGCAAGGTCGTGGGTGATGTAGATCGCAGCCGTGTTGAACTGGCTGACAATGGCACGGATAGACGCCAGAACCTCGACTTGCGTGGTCACGTCCAGCGCTGTCGTCGGCTCATCGAAAATGATCAGATCGGGGCGCGAGGACATGGCCATCGCTGTCATCACCCGTTGCAGCTGACCGCCGGAGACCTGATGGGGGTAGCGCTGGCCGATGATGTCAGGTTCGGGCAGGTTGAGCGCATCGAACAGCTCGATCGCATCCCGACGCAGTTCGCTTTCCGAGCGGTCACCGACCCGTTTCGAGGCGCGGATGGTCTGGTCGATCAGCCGGTGCGCCGGGTTGAAGGACGCAGCGGCAGACTGAGCGACGTAGGAAATGCGTGTGCCCCAGATCCGCCGCTTGGCGCTGACCGGTGCCTTGGCCAGATCCTGCCCATCGAACCAGATTTCTCCGCCCGTGATCCGGCAACCTGGCTGGGTGTAGCCCATGGCCGCTTTGCCCAGCGTTGACTTGCCCGCGCCGCTTTCCCCAATCAGCCCAAGCACTTCGCCCCTGTGCAGTTGCAGGTCAACGCCCTTGATGATCGGATGCCAGCGTTCATCCGAAAAGCCTTCAATGGCGATCGAGCGCATGTCGAGCAGGGGCGCGTCAGCGCTGGTCTTGGGAGCCTCAGTCATCGCGCAATCCACTGGTTTCGTGCAGGAACCAATCAACGATGAAGTTCACCGCGATCGTCAGCAGCGCGATACAGCCCGCCGGCAGCAGCGGCTTGAGGGCGTAGTACAGCGCTTCCTGGAAGGGGAAGTAGGGAACGTAAGTGATCCACCGGGCGTTCTCGCGCACCATCGAACCCCAGTCCGCCGTCGGTGGCTGCACGCCCATACCCAAGAAGCTCAGCGCCGCGATGGTCAGGAACACGAAGATGAAACGCAGCCCGAACTCAGCGATCAGTGGGGGCAGGATGTTGGGCAGGATTTCCCGCGTCATGATCCACCCCATGTTCTCCCCCCTCAGCCGCGCGGCTTCGACATAGTCCATGACCACGATGTTGAGCGATACGGAGCGGGTGAGGCGGAAAACGCGGGTGGCGTCGAGGATGCCGATGATCAGGATCAGGCCGAGGATCGACGAGTCAAAAATCGCCAGCAGCATGAGCGCGAAAATCAGGCTCGGGATGGCCATCAGCACATCCACGCCTCGGCTCAGCACCTGATCAATCCAGCCGCGGTCAATCGCGGCGATCAGGCCAAGACCGCCGCCGACAAGGAAGGACAGCATGGTCGTCCCCAGCGCGATCCCCACAGTATTGCGCGCGCCATACAGCAGGCGCGTCAGCACGTCTCGGCCAATCTGGTCGGTGCCCAGCCAGTGCGCCTTTGACCAAACGTCGTCGGCCTTGGCGAAAATCTCAGCCTCGCCATAGGGTGCGATCAGCGGTGCGAACAGGGCCACGATCATGTAAATCGAGACCACGATCATGCCGAACCACGCGGTCAGCGGCGCGCGGCTGAACAGGATGCGCAGGCGCTCAAACCGGCTCCGGCGCAGGCGAACGGCGCCGGTTTCATTCACGGCGGAGTGTGATGTCTGGGGCTGCTCGGTCATCGGGGGTGCAACAGTCTGGGGTTGGTGAGAATACCGATCAGGTCGGCAACGAGGTTGAGCACGATGTAAGTGGCCGCAAAGATCAGCGCGCAGGCCTGGACCACGGGGATGTCGCGACTGCCGACGGAATCCACCATCAGCTTGCCGATGCCCTCGTAGGTAAAGACCACCTCCACCACCACCACACCCACAACGAGGTAAGCGAGGTTAAAGGCGATGACCGTCGCAATCGGTGCCCAGGCGTTGGGCAAGGCATGGCGGAAGATGATCTCAGCCTGACTGGCCCCAGACAGGCGCGCCATTTCGATATAGGGGCTGGCCAGCAGGTTGATGATGGCCGCGCGCGTCATCCGCATCATGTGCGCCACGATCACCAGAGTGAGCGTGATCGTCGGCAACGCCACCAGCTCCAGTCGCGCAAACAGGCCCATGTCTGGTTTGACGTTAGCGATCGTCGGCAGCAGGCCGCCGAAGCCGATGATCAGGATGTAGGCGAGAAAGAACTCAGGCGCTGAAATCGTCGTCAGCGTTGCCCCGTTGGCGGCGCGGTCGAAGATCGAGTTGCGGAAAAGTGCGGTCAGCAGCCCGAGGATCAACGCCAGTGGAACCGCAACGGCGGCGGTCACAAGCGCGAGAAATACCGTGTTGCGGAGCTTAGGCGCCATGATTTCCAGCACGGGGCGCGAGAGATCAAATCCCGATGAATTTCGCCCGGAGAAAGAGCTGCCGAAGTCGCCTTGCATGACCCCGATGATCCAATCGACGTAACGCAGGTGTAGGGGCTTATCCAGACCCAACCCGGCGCGAAAGGCGGCGAGGGTTTCTTCGGTCGCGGTCTGTCCGAGTACCGCTTGAGCAAAATCACCGGGCAGCAGCGAGATCGCGCTGAAGATCAGAAGCGAAACAATAAACAGTGTCACGAACCCCAGCAGGAGCCGCTTACCAATGACTTCAAAGAGTCTGATCAAGGAAGGAACTCCCTCAAGACCGAATGGGCATGACCGGTAGACGGTGCCGGGCAGGGGGCTTATTGGCCGTGCCGGCAGCTGTCTCCGTGAAAGTGATAAGCGCTGCAAAGCGGGTCTGAAACAAACTCAGACCCGCTCGGCTGCGTTAAACGAAGGGCTTGTCGCCTTAAGCGAACCACCACCGCTCGCCCAGGCGCGCGCCGTCGTTTTCCCAGTTACCACCAATGGCCTCTTCATGCGCCAGCACGTTGGAAGAGGCATGAATGTTGTTGGTGAAGATCGGAACAATGGCACCACCGTCGTCAGCGATAATCTGCTGCGCTTCGTAGTACATTTCCCGGCGCTTGGTGTCGTCCAGCTCCGAACGGGCTGCTACAACAACCGCGTTGAAGCGATCGGCTGCATCGCCGGAGGTCCAAGCCGTCTCGTTCCACTCGGTGTCGGCCGTGTAAGCGGCGGAGAACATCCAGTCTTCGGTCGGACGACCACTCCATGCGGAGACGGAGAAGGCCTTCTTGTTCCATACGTTGGACCAGTACCCGTCTTCCGGCTCTTTGATCACCTTCACGTCGATGCCGGCCTGTGCTGCAGATGCGGCGAACAGGTTGGCCATGTCGGTGGAACCCGGACCCGGCGTCTCGGACGTGGACAGCTCAAGCGTACCGCTGTGGCCGGACTTCTTGTAGTAGAAGGCCGCCTGCTCGGGATCAAACTCCCGCTGCGGCAGGTCCGCGTTGTGGTAGCGGTGTGCAGGCGAGATCGGGTGGTCGTTGCCCAGGGTACCGTGACCCAGCAGCAGCTTGTCCATGATCTCCTGACGGTTGATCGACAGCTTCAGCGCCATGCGCAGATCGTTGTTGTCGAAGGGGGCGGCGTTCACCCGCATCGGAATGGTCGTGTGCGCAAATCCTGCGGCCTCAACAACTTCCAACTGCGGAATGCGGTCGATCAACGGGATGTTCGACGGCGCAAGTCCGTTCATGTGGTCGATGTCGCCGTTGATCAGGGCCGTTTGGCGGGCCACGTCATCGTTCAGGCCGATCATCTCGACTTCATCGAAGTGCGCGCGGCCTTCCTTCCAGTAGTTCGGGTTGCGCGTGGCAAAGGTGCGCACGCCCGGTACGAACTCCTGCAGCACATAACCGCCGGTGCCCAGACCGCTGGCCATGTTCAGGCTACCGTCTGCTTCGCTTGGCCGGATCACCAAGTGGTAATCGGACAGCACAAACGGGAAGTCAGCGTTCGCACCCATCAGCTCGAATACGACGTTCATGTCGCCATCCTTGCGGATATCGGCGATGCCGCTGAGCAGGCCCTTGGCCGCCGAGGTGCTATCGTCCGCCATGTGGTAGGCGAAGTTCGCGAGGATATCCTCAGGCGTGAGTGTCTTGCCGTTGTGGAATTCAACGCCCTTGCGCAGACGGAACACCCAGGTCTGACCGTCATCGGACTCGATGGACTCAGCCAGCTCGGGGATCAGTTGACCGTCGGGGCCGACTTCCGTCAGGCCGTTGGCGCTGAGCCAGCCAGTCGCCATCATGTACGAGCTCAGCCAAGTTGCCGGGTCGAGCGAGTCATTCGAGTCCGCAGCCGAGTTGCCCCAGCGCAGACGCCCGCCCTTCTTCGGGGTCGCGGCCATAGCGGTTTGGGCCAGGCTCAAGGCGGTGGGCAGTGCCACACCGGCGGCGAGCGCACCCATGACGAACTTACGGCGATCAATCAAGCCGTTGGTCAGCAGCTTTGATTGTTGCTGCAGGTACTGTTGCTTTTTCACGGTTTCCTCCCTTTTTTACCGTCTTTGGCGGTCTCTCTCGGGCGCTTGGCGCGCGGAGTTTTGCCAGCCAAAGGCCTCGCATGGGTGCATGTCCGAGGATCTCTGCCAGCGATGACGTGGCAGTGATTAGTCCCTTCGCATTCTTTGCGTCAGCGAAAGACCTCGGATCAGCACTAAGCGAGCCGCCCATACCCTAACCGCAATTCAGCTTTGCGAACAAGGCGATACAAGTTCGAATCAACTAATATCTCGAAAAATGAATGTTTTTGTCGCGTGAGTGGCGATTGACGGGAGCTTGGGGTTGCGGATGCAGTGCGCAGGGCCCGTATTCGGAACCTTGTTGGGGCTTTGATGATCGCTGCAGAAGGGTGATTCTTCGCCCTCGGGCCTCCTTGATTGATGGGATCTTGCGGGGCTGAAAGTGGTTGTTTTGTGCGCTGCAGTCGTGCTTTCTGCGCTCCAGACCCGACCTTCATTCTCTCAAGGCTGTAGCCCATGCCAACGATCCAAGAACCACCCCGCGAGACCCCCATTGTTCATCAGACAGACGTTCTCGTCATCGGTTCTGGGCCTGGTGGTCTTGCAGCCGCTCTGGCTGCCGCGCGGACGGGGGTGGACGTGACCCTGTTGGAGCGCTTTGGCTGCTTTGGCGGGAACATCACCGTGGTGGGGGTCGAGGGTTTTGCCTGGTACCGGCACGAGCAAACCGTTGAGGCCGGCGGTATCGGTTGGGAGTTCGAGGAGCGTGCTAAGGCCGAAGGGGCAGCAGTACCGGAGAGTCAGTCACTGTCCTACGAACTGGACTCTGAGGGCTTCAAGCTGGTCGCCGATAAGCTGGTTCTGGAAGCGGGGATCCATCCCATGCTGCACCGCCAGTTTGTCGCGCCCATCATGGAAGGGCGCACCATCACAGGCGTGATTGTCGAGAGCAAGGCCGGGCGCGAAGCCATTCTCGCCAAGCGCATCATCGACGCCACCGGCGACGCCGACGTCGCCCATCGCGCGGGCGCACCGATGAAATCCACCCCGCGCGAGGAGCTGCAGGCCGCATCGGTTATGTTTCACCTCGCGGGCGTCGATAAGCGGAAATTTCTCGACGGGATCCGCGAAAATCCTTCGACTTACGGCAGCTGGTCCAGCGGGGAGTGGCAGATCGAGACCTCCGGTAAGGAGGACGACATGTTCTCTCCCTATCTGGGAAAGCCCTTCGAGCAAGCCATTCGCGACGGGCTCATTCCTGCGCACCTGAACACCATCGCCGGGACTTGGGGTGCGGTGCACGATAGCGGCGAGATGACCTACATGAACCTGATCCACCTCGCAGGCGTGGATGGGACGGACCCCGATAGCCTGACGGAGTTTGAGATCGAGGGACGGCGTCAGGCCATGCTCGCCATCGAAGCGCTGCGCCGTTACACGCCCGGCTGTGAGGCCGCACGCCTGCGCAACTTCGGCATGAGCATTGGCATCCGTGACACGCGCAAAATCGACGCGATCTACAACATGACCGAGGACGACGTGCGCCATGAGGGTCGGTTTGAAGACAGCGTGGGGATCTACCCCGAGTTCATCGACGGCTACGGCATCCTGATCCTGCCCACAACCGGCCGCTACATGCACGTTCCGTTCCGTTCCATGGTCCCGCAAGGGGTGGACAACCTGTTGGTCGCCGGTCGCTCAACCGGTGGGGACAAAGTCGCTCATGCAGCGACGCGGAACATGGCCTGCTGCGCCGTCTCAGGTCAGGGCGCGGGGATTGCTGCGGCACTATCCATCAAGCACAACTGGCCCTTTACCCTGCCAGACATGGATGCGATCCAGGGGGAGTTGTCACGGCAGGGCGTGCGCTGGCAATAGCCATCAACCGGGTGCGCGGACTCGGCGTTGCGGGGCGCATGGGTCGCTGAATATCCTAAGTCGAAACACCTTGCTCCGCCTTCCTTCGATGGGAGATGCCGCCCCTCATAATGTCCGCTGAAAAGGGTAATTTTAGTTCGATAATCTTCAAATAGCTGGTTTTTACTAGCTTAGGCGGCGTCAGCTGGACGGGCACACTTTTTACGGACCCGATCCATGACCCAGAAGTGGACCTATACCGCCTACGACGAGACCCGCACGACCTGCACGCATCAGGTTGGCCAGCTGCCTGCGTTTACGCTGGAGCCGGAGCGGGGACGGTTGGAGCGGGCTGTCGGGATATTTGGTCTGGTGACAGCCGGGCTTTGCCTGCTGGTGGTTGTGCTGATCTACCTGCTCTATTTCCTCTGATCCTGCTCCCCGAACAAACGGGCGTGAACGTCGCGCGGGCGTGATTGCCGACCGGCGGGGCACAAAACCGTTTGCCTCGCATCAATTCAGTGGCATGGGTGGGGCAGCGCGCCGTTGCGCTGCACTGGCAAGGGACACCATGGCCAAGGCCACCTCGACCACTTCCTCGGATGGGCAACCGACGCGATCGCGCCTTTGGCTGCGCGTGCAGAGTGCGCTTGCGCTCCTGTTTTTCCTGATCGGCCTGATTGGCGCGTTTCTGCCGCTGCTGCCGACGACTGTGTTCTGGATTCTCGCCTGTATCTTTGCCTTTCGCGGCTCCCCGCGCCTGCGTGCGTTCATGCTCAATCATCCAGTGTTTGGACCGGGCTTGCGGCTGTGGTTCGAGCACGGTGCAATCTCCCGCCGCTCCAAGATCTTCGCGGTGCTTTCAATGACGGCGTCCGGCGCGTTTGTGACGTGGATCCTTTGGGAGCGCTGGGTGATCATCGCTATTGCTGTCGGCACGTTGGCAGCTGTGGCGCTGTGGATCGCTACCCGGCGTGAAGGCCCTAGGTCCGCGCCCTCAACTGGTACAGGCACGCCAGAGAAGCCATGACGCAGGACGACGACAAGCCCAACTGCTGCCCCAGCGCAGCGCAAGGTCGGGAAGCCGATCCTAACTCAACAGTTGCCGCCGTCCCGTGGGCCCAAGAGCCCGCCAGCGCACGAAGGGTCACGCGGATTCCGGGCGGGCCGAGCTTCATCGGCACCGCAAAGCCCATTCTGGCCATCGATGGCGAGGGCGTGATCAAGAAAGGCCGTGTGAACGCTTTTGATCTCGACATCACGGCTGTAACGAACCAGCGCTTCGCGGGTTTCGTCGAAGCGACTGGCTATCGGACCGAGGCCGAGCGGCTCGGAGATAGCTTTGTCTTCCGCGGCTTTCTCGAAACAGCTCCAGAAGGCAGCATGCCGGTCGGTGGCGTGCCCTGGTGGCTCATGGTGCCAGGCGCGTGCTGGAAAGCGCCACTGGGGCCGGGGAGCGAGGCGGTGGTTGAGGCGGACCATCCGGTCGTGCACGTTACTTGGAATGATGCCAACGCCTTCGCCCATTGGGCAGGCGGGCGCTTGCCCACGGAGATGGAGTGGGAACACGCAGCGCGCGGTGGGCAGGGGGATGTTGCCTTCCCGTGGGGCGATCAAGAGCCCGATGAGCAAGGCTTCTTCCCCTGCAACATCTGGCAGGGCCGCTTCCCGGACGACAACCGCGAATTGGACGGCCATTTCGGCACGGCACCAGCGCAGAGTTTCGAGCCTAACGGCTACGGCTTGTTCAACATGGTTGGCAATACGTGGGAGTGGACGCGCCAGCCGTTCACGCCTCGCTCCCAGACCCGCCAGGCCAAAGCAGCGCATGCGGGAAAGAAGGGTTTTAAGGTGGTCAAAGGCGGGTCATTTTTGTGCCACGCCAGCTATTGTTTCCGATATCGGATCCCAGCGCGGACAGCCACGTCTCCAGATTCCTCGCTGAGTCATCAGAGCTTCCGCGTCGCGTACGACATCTGACCACAAACAGCCCGCGTCGAACGTCTATTCTTGCCCTTGAAACCGTGTTTGCGAGGCCCGATGTGGAGCTGCGCGAACAAGCAGCTCGCTAACTGAAGATGATCTAAATTAGGGACTTACAAGAATAAGCAAACTTGAATATCTTTGGCTTATTCATATATTTGAATACTATTAATACAACTCACGGTATTAATCACTTTTGATTTTAAGGGCCTAAGGTCCGTAAGTGAGACAAAAATATCGCGACTGTTCAAATTATCGCGAACAAAGTGGCTTGCCGATATTTTCAAAAATGCCAGTTTCCCAGTTGCATGTTTTTCTGAAGGAGGACCTGAAATGGAGAAAACAGGCTTAGATCCCAGCGATCCAGTTGGCGTATCTTTTTGGATTATTTCCGCGGCGATGCTCGCAGCGACCTATTTCTTTTTCGTAGAACGCGACCGTGCTGTCGGTAAGTGGAAGACTTCCCTGACCGTTGCAGCGATGGTTACTGGTATTGCAGCGCTGCACTATTTCTATATGCGCGGTGTTTGGGTGGATACCCAAAGCAGCCCGACGGTCTTCCGGTATGTGGACTGGTTGCTGACGGTTCCACTGCAGATCGTTGAGTTCTACCTGATCCTCGCAGCGATTGCGACGGTAGGGGCTTCGCTGTTCTGGCGGTTGCTGATTGCTTCGGTGGTCATGCTGCTGGCAGGTTTCGTCGGCGAGACCAACATCGACAACGCAGGTCTTCTGTGGGGTGGCTTCATCATCGGTACGGCGGCGTGGGTGTACATCATCTACGAAATCTTTGCCGGCGAAGCGTCCAAGATCAACGCGTCTCAGGGCACAGCGTCCTCGAAGATGGCCTTCAACGCTATGCGTTGGATTGTGACCATCGGCTGGGCGATCTACCCACTGGGCTACCTGCTCGGTTACGTGGGCGCTCTTGAGGGTGATGGTACACTCAACCTCGTCTACAACCTCGCTGACTTCGTGAACAAGATCGCCTTCGGTCTCGTGATCTGGGCAGCAGCGACTTCGGACGAAAGCCGGGCTTAATCCCGACTAAGCTTTCGTTTCTTCCCAAGTGAAGGGCCCGGCCCGCCAATCGGCGGCCGGGCCCTTTTCGTTTGTGGGGTTCAGCGGTTAGGCCGCCAAGGACGGCGCGCAGGCTTGTTAAGCCTTGTCCCCCTTGGTGAGCCCCAGTTCTTCGCGCGCCTGAACCAAGCGAGGATCGTTTGGCGCCATACCTAAGGAGCCGTGCGTTTCAGCATCAAAGCGCTGGCGAGCGCGATCCTTGTCAAAGCCCGTACCCAAGACCCAATCGATCCACCCCATGCCCGCACTAACATGAAAGGTCGCGTGGTGGTCCTGGAAGTGGTGGGCAAGGTGAGTGCGCGTCACCCAACGGCCAAACCGGCCCTTTCGCACGGGCAGGTGAGCGAGGGTGTGGCAGTACTCGTAGAACAGATAGGCGCTGATCCCGCCGACAAAGATCGCCGTTGTCCCAGCGACCATTGCACCGCCAAGCCCGAGCAGAGGCCACAGCGCCAGCGCGTGTACCGCCACCGACAGCGCTGAGACCCACACCCCGTACCACGGCGCGTCTCCGGCAAAGAAACGGGGGTCAGAAGGAAATTCGTGGTGGGCGATGTGGGTGCGGTAGAGCTTGGAGAACGCGCCCTGATCCTCTGGCGGCGTGCCGTGGTAGGCGAAGCGGTGCAGGCAGTACTCAAAGACAAACTGCAACACCGCGCCCCACAGCGCGGCAAGCAAAAGCCAGCCGGTGAAGTTCAGCACCAGCACGCCCCACCCGAGCGCGTAGAACGGCATCAGGTATTGCAGGTTTCGCATCTTTGTCAGGTGGCGCAGTACCGTTCCCATTGTCCTGTTCCTTTCCTCTGTTACTCAGCGGCCGTCGTAGACGATCCGACCGTCGCAAAGCGTCACTTGGACCGCGGCGTGCGGTAAGTCGGCTTCACTGACGGTTTCCAGATCGGTGTTGAGCACGGCGATGTCTGCCAGCATTCCGGCCTTGAGCTGGCCTTTGCGGGTTTCGGCGAATTCTGTGTAAGCGCCTACGGTGGTGTAGGACGCCAGCGTGTCGGTCAGCGTCTGCGACTGCTCGCCCCAGCGCTCATCTGGCCGCTTGGGGTAGAGGGCCGCTGCGATCGACAGCATGGGCTCCATCGGCACAATCGGCCAGTCTGTCCCAAAGGCCAGCACGGCCCCTGCATCACGCAGGGTTTGCCAGGGCCAGGCGTTGCGCACTTGCCGATCGTGGTAGATCACCCCCGGCGGCATGGGGTCGAACATCCCGGCCATGGGCGAGTGCAGGGGCTGCATCGAGGCAATGACCCCCAACTGAGCAAAGCGCGGGATATCGGCGTCAGTGACCGTCTCTACGTGCTCGATCCGGTGCCGGCTGTCGCGCACGCCGTTGGCGCGCTGGGCAGCCTCGTACCCGTCGAGCACGCGCCGCACAGCCCCGTCGCCGCAGCAGTGCACGCTGATTTGCAGTCCCATGGCGTCGGCTCGGATAGCGGCCTCATTGAAGGCTTCAGCGGTGAACACGCCCACACCGCTGGTGTCCGGGCGGTCGGGGTAGGGCTCCACCATCAGCGCGGTGTAGCTGTCAATCACGCCGTCCATGAACATCTTCACCCGCCCGGAATAGAGCATGTCTGAAGTATAGCGCTCGCGCATGAACAGCGCTTCGTCGAGCTTGGAGAGGGTGTGGGTGTTGCGCAGATGGCAGGGGATCTGCACGCGAGCGAGCAAGGTGCCGTCAGCCTCCAACTCGCTGAGCAGCTCCATCTGATAGAGGTTGCCGTCCATGTTATGCACGCTCGTTACACCCAAGCGCGCGCAGTGCTCCAGCCCCCGGCGCAACGCCGCCTTATCGCGCTCTCGTTCTTCGGGGGTTGCAGGCGGGATCGGGTCGTCGCCGGTGACGTAGCCCAGAAAATCGCGTCCGCCCAACTCAGTAAAGCGGATCACATGGGCAAAGGCGCTGGTCTCCAACAGGGCGCCTGTCGCCGTGCCATCCGGGCCCATGACGATCTCCCCGTCTGGACCAGTCGGCCCTCCGTGCAGGATGCCCGCCATTTCCAGCGCCGGTGTGTTCGCCCAAACCGTGTGATGGTCGGCGGCCATGATGGCAAAGGGGCGGTCGGGCATGACCCGGTCGAGCGCGTGGCGGTTGAGCTTCTCGCGGTCGCCCAAAATGCCGTAGCCCGCGCATACGGCATAGAGCAGGGCATCATCCGGTTTGCGCTGGCTTTCGGCGCGCACCGCCGCTGTCAGGGCGTCTTCACCGACTGTGTGAGCGAGGTTGAGGCAGTCCAACTCACCCGCTCCGCCGAACAGGTGCACGTGGCTGTCGATGAAGCCGGGAACAACGCTCATCCCGCCTGCGTCGATCGTCTGAGTCCGTGGCCCAGTCAGTGCCGCGACCTCGTCGCCACCAACGGCAAGGATACGCTGGCCAGCGATGGCGATGTGACTGGCGCGCGGCTGTGCCGGGTCCATGGTGAGCGCGGCGGCGTTGGTGATCAGGATGTCAGCGGTCTGAGGGCTGTTGCTCAGCAATGGGTTTGCCATGGGTCGGGTCGCCTTGATGCTCAGGGTGTGGGCCTTGATCGCGCGCCCCTCATGCACTTTTCCAACGAAAAAGGCTTCCCAAAGGTTGCGCGATACCCTCACCATGAACCCAGTCCCGTTTGCTGCCAATAAGGAACACGCCATGAGAGAAACCTATTTGTCCCACGACGCTACTGGCCTCGCGGCTCTTGTGGCCAGCGGGGAGGTGTCGGCCGAGGAGCTGCTCGATACCGCTCTGTCACTCGCCGCTGACCTCAACCCAGCCTTGGGCGCACTGGTTTTCATGCAGGAAGCCGTCGCCCGCCGGAACATCGCTGAGGGCCTGCCAGAGGGCCCGTTCAAAGGGGTTCCCTTCCTGCTCAAGGATCTGGGAGCGGCGGCGGTGGATTTTCCGACGTCACTGGGCTCCAAGCTGACCGAAGGCAAGCGGTGGAGCGTCGATTCTGAAATCTTCAAGCGGATCAAGGCAACTGGTGCGGTGCCGTTCTCCCGGACTGCTGCGCCGGAGTTCGGTGTGGGCCCGGCAACCGAGCCGCAGGTCTATGACCGCCCGGCACGCAATCCGTGGAACCTGAACCACACCCCTGGCGGCTCGTCGGGCGGTGCAGGCGCAGCCGTGGCGGCAGGGATCGTCCCAGCAGCGCACGGCTCGGATGGCGGCGGGTCAGTGCGGATCCCGGCGTCCAGCTGCGGTCTGGTCGGCTTCAAACCAACCCGCGCGCGCTTGCCGGACGGACCGTTGGCGGGCGAAGGCTGGGGCGGGATGGCGATCGACGGCTTCCTGACCCGAACCCTGCGCGATACAGCACGTTTCCTCGATGCGTGCACAGGCGGCGACCTGGGCGCGCCCTACGCTGCGCCGCCCATGGCAGGCAGCTTCTCCGACGCGCTCACAGCTCGGCCAGAGCGTCTGCGCGTGCGCTTCCTTACCACGACGCTGAGCGGGGATGCCGTGCATCCTGAATGCGTGGAAGCGGTCCACAAGGCCGCACACCTGCTTGAAGACCTTGGCCACGACGTTGCCGAGTACACGATCCCGGAAAGCTTGCGCGTCACCGACATGATGGCGGCGTGGACGGATGTGGTTGCTTGCGGCACCGCGCTCTCTGTCGCGCGCGGTCTGGCCGAACGAGATCCCGGCGCGACGCTGAGCCGGGAGATGGTCGATGGCGTGACTTGGGGCGCAGTCGCCTACGCCAAGGGGGTCAGCGGGCAGGACTATCTTGCCGCGATTAACGAAATCCACGCTTTTGGCCGCCGGATGGCGGGTGTGCTGGAGGCCTGCGACGTGCTTGTCACTCCGACACTTGGCCAACCGCCTGCGAGGATCGGCCAGCTCAAGCCTGACAACACGGATTTCTGGGACTACCGCAACGGTCCCGGCGGCGTGTTCGAGTATTCCCCCTTCTGCGCTGTCTTCAACGCCAGCGGCCAGCCCGCGGCGTCCCTGCCGCTGCACTGGTCGGCGGATGGCTTGCCGGTTGGGGTTCAGCTGGGCATGGCCTTTGGGGCGGATGAGCGGCTGATGACGCTCTGTGCTCAAATCGAGCAGGCTGCACCGTGGGCGGCGAAGCAGGGCGAGGTCCTCGGCTTAACGCCGCAAGCACGCTAACGCGCAAGCGCAATCACCCTCGGCAAGGAAAGCCCCCTCTATGGCCCGAATGAGCCCGCTTGAAATTCTCATGGCGCTGACTGTGCCGCTGGTTTGGGGCATGGGTTTTGTGCTGGCCAAAGGGGCCATCGACCTTTTCCCCCCGATCCTGCTCATGGCTTTCCGCTTCACGGTGACGGCGCTGCTGCTGGTGTGGTTCGTGCCAATTCCGCGCGGGAACCTGCGCTGGCTCTTCGCCATCGCCATCGTCGCATGCGCGATCCAGTACAGCCTGACCTTTACCGGGCTGAAGGGGCTGGAAGCCGGTGTTGCGTCGCTGGTGGTGCAGTTGGAGGTGCCGTTTCTGGTGATCCTGGGCGCACTGCTGCTGCGGGAACGGCCAGAGGCGCGCAAGTGGGTGGGGATTATCATTGCCTTCATCGGCGTTGCGCTCATCGCCAACCCGCGCGCCTTTGACGGTAGCCTTATAGCGGTTGGGCTGGTCATCGGCGGCGCGCTGAGTTGGGCGCTGGGGCAAATTATGGTCCGGCGGATGAAGGATATCGCCGGGTTGCAGGTGACCGCTTGGACCGCGGTTTTCGCTGCCCCGCAGCTGTTCTTCATGTCGGCGGTCTTTGAGCGCGGGCAGGTGAGCGCTGTGCAAGAGGCGGCACCCATCGTCTGGCTGGCCGTGGCTTATCTGGGGATCGTGATGACGGCCTTTGGCTACTTCCTCTGGAACACGCTGATCCGCCGTCATGACGTAGGGCGGGTCGCGCCCTTTCTGCTGCTGCTGCCGCTCTATGCGTCGCTGGGCGGGGTGCTGTTCTTGGGTGAGCGGCCGACGCTCAACACGATTCTGGGTGGGGTGGTGATCCTGCTTGGGGTCGGGATCATCACGGTGCAGCGCCGTCGAAGCGCAAACGAGCTGGAGAAAGCGCGCTAGAGGGCGTCTGTCGCGCTTTGGGCCGCTTTGGCCGGGTCTGGTCGCAGCATCGCAAGGACGACAAACACCAGCGCCGCGCCGATTGCCACCAGAATAAACCCGTGAGGCGTCCACATCTTCAGCCCCGCACCCGCAATCGGCGGACCGACCACACTGGCCGCGGTGTAGACGAACACCACCGCGCCATTCGCTGCTGCAAGGGCCGAACCGGTCAACCGATTGCCCAAGTCCGCCAGCGCCAGCGAATACAGCGCCCAAACGGCACCGCCGAAGACGAACAGCAGCGGGATAAGCAGCAACAGATTAACCCCGACCACAATGATCAGAACAGGCGCGATCAGCGAGACGATCCCGCACAGCCGCATGGTTTGGCGCAGGCCAATCCGGTCGGCCAGCATGCCAATGGGGAATTGGAGGATGACGTTACCCACCATGAGCACCGACACCAGCACCATGGCCAGCACCACCGGCAGCCCCTGATCCGTGCTCCACAGCGGCAGGAACGCGGCAAAGGTGATGTCTGCAACGGACGCGAGCACAACGGCAAAGAACACCACGGGCATGGCAAAGATTATGCTCCAGAACGGCGGCGACTTTTCCGGTGCGATGCTCGGTGAGTAGCGCAGGATCGGCAGCAGCGGCACAACCGCGATGAACGAGAGCACGGCAAAGGCCGCGATTGCCAGATCGAGTTGGCTTTCGAACAGCGTCAGGACCAGCGGTCCCAGCGCAAAACCACCCGCCACAGCCGCACCGTAAATCGCCGTTGTTCGCGCGCGCCATTGCGGCTTGGTCGCCATGTTGATCCAGGTTTCCCCGAGCACCCACGGCACAGCCGTCGCCAGCCCGCTGCTCAACCGCAGCAGAATCCACAGCAGGTTTGAGTCGGTAAAGGGCAGCAGCGCCAGGCCGGGCAGGCTGGCCAGACTAAACAGCACCATGGACCGTGCCAGCCCCAGGGATGTCGCGATGCGGTAAGCCAGCGGGGCAATCAGCATGATCCCGAGCGGCTGAGCGGCGACGATGATGCCGATGGTCACTTCGTCAGTGCCGATCCCGTCCTGCTTCAGTGCGATCCACGGGATTATCCCGCCCAGCGAGACGCCCACCATGAACACGCTGGAGCACAGACCAGCGATGATGATGAGCCGTTCGCGGTCGGTCAGCGCTCCAAGAGCTGCCGCTGCGGAAGCACCGCCGGCGCTAGCCATGAACGTTCATGGCCTTCATGATTATGCTCCGGTCGATCTCCCCGATCACCGCGCCTGCGTCGTCGAGGACGGCAAAGGGGGTGTCGATCTCTGCCGCTCGGGCAATAATGGTGTCGATCTTGGCTGTTGCGCGCACCGAATGTGCCGGGTCGAGGCCATCGCGGGCACCACGCATGACCTTACCCACGGACAGAACCTTGTAGCGCGGTACGTCCTCCGTGAAGTCGCGCACGTAGTCGTCGACGGGGTTGGCAACGATTTCCTCGGGCGTGCCGATCTGAACGATCTCCCCGTCCTTCATGATCGCAATGTTATCGCCCATTTTGATGGCTTCTAGGAAGTCGTGGGTGATGAACACCATGGTCTTCTGCAGCTTGTCCTGAAGATCCAGCAACTCGTCCTGCATCTCTCGCCGGATCAGCGGATCAAGCGCCGAGAAGGGCTCGTCAAAGAATAGGATCTCGGGGTCCATGGCCATGGCGCGCGCCAGTCCGACCCGCTGCTGCATGCCGCCCGACAGCTCGCGCGGGAAGCGCTCGCCCCAGCCGCTCAACCCGACCAGATCAAGGATTTCGTTGGCCCGAGCGGTTCGCTTGAGCTTGCCGATGCCGCGCACTTCGAGGCCGTAGGAGATGTTATCGATGACGCTGCGGTGGGGGAACAGGCCGAAGTGCTGGAACACCATGGCGACCTTTGACCGGCGCAACTCGCGCAACTCTCCCTGTCCCAAACCGCGAACATCATGGCCGTCGATGGTGATTTCTCCGCCCGTGGGTTCGATCAGGCGCGTGAGGGTCCGCAGCAGCGTAGACTTGCCTGAGCCGGAAAGACCCATGATGACAAAGCACTCGCCGCGCTTGACCTCAAAGCTCACGTCCTTGACCGCCACCACGTGGCCTGTCGCTTCCTGGACCGCATCACGGGAAAGACTGCGATCGTGGGTTTCAAGCACCTGCTCGGCGTTGTTGCCAAAGATTTTCCAGACGCCTTTGGCTGAAATCATCGAGTCCACCGACCACTCCTCTCCCATAAATTCCGGTTTTGTGGCGGGGCTTTCCCCGATTGAACCCGCGCTCGCCACCTGATGTTGTCAGAAGAGTTAGACATGATAGTCTGCAAACATCAACGAAGTCGTTGAGGACCGTTTTGGGAGGCGGTCTTTTTTCTGAGGAGTTTAGATAATGAAGATTTTCAAGATTGCGGCTCTGGGCCTCGTGGCTCTGGCTTCAAGCGTCTCGATGGGCGTCAACGCATCCGCGCAAGGTCGCTTGACCTTTGCCGTGCCAGATTGGACCGGCGGCGCCGTGGGCTGCAAAATGGTCGCGAAAATTTTGGAACGTGAATACAAGTACAAAATCAAGCACGTAGAAATTCCATCTGGTCCGGCGACCCTCGAAGCCATCGCAGGCGGTGACATCGACGTGGGCTGTGAATTCTGGCCATCCTACAACCCGTCCAAGAGCGAGTACTTCACCGAGTGGGGCGGTCCGGGCACCATTAAGGTTCTGGGCGAAAACGGCGTCATCGGTAAGTCCGCTTACTACGTGCCACGCTACCTCGTTGAGGGCGACGATGCGCCCGCGAAGGATCTGAAGACCTTTGCTGACCTTTCCAACTACGTTGACCTGTTCGCGACGGTTGAGTCCGGCGGTAAGGGCCGTCTGATCGGTTGCCCTGCGGCGAACTGGGAGTGTGACGACCAGCTGCGTGCTGACGCCTACGGCGTTGACTTCGAGGCGGTTGCGCTGGGCTCCGCGACGGCTCACTGGGCTGAAATGCAGGGTGCCTTCAATCGCGGTGAAGCCTTTGTTGCTTACGCGTGGGAGCCACACTGGATCCACGCTGAACTGGATCTGGTTGCGCTGGAGCTGGACGACTACGGCGACGGTTCTGCGTGGCCGCGTTCGGGTTGGGCGGTTGACGTGACCGTGAACTACGGCGCTGCGACCCTCGAAGGCAAGCACGACGCAGCTCTCGACCTGATCCGCAACTCCACCATGCCGAACAGCGTTCAGGCCGGCCTGATCTACGACGTGGATATCAACGGCCGTGACGTTGAAGAGGTGGTTGACGAGTGGCTCGACGCCAACGAAGCACCCTGGAAGGCGTGGGTGCAGTAAGCACCCGCACTTTGTGCTGAGCCTCTTAGGCTCAACGAAGCAGGCCGCAGCGAAACCCGCTGCGGCCTGTTTTCGTTTTTGCTCCCCGCCCGCTGGTCGATCGGCCGAGAGAAAGGGGGGGAGGGGCCAGCTTTAGAGCCCCAGTGCCTTGCGCTGCTTGGCTGTCGCGGCGTTGGTGAGGCGGTCGAGGATGACTGCCAGCAGGACGATCCCAACCCCGCCAACCAAGCCGACGCCGGTATCGGCAACCGTCATGGCGCTGAACACCACCTTGCCCAGCCCTTCACCCGCTACCATGGGCGTAATGACTTGCATGGCCAGTGCCATGGCGATGGCCTGATTGACCCCCAGCATGATCGACGGGCTGGCCATGGGCAGCTTGACCTTGATCAGGGATTGGGTCTCGGTCGAGCCGTAGGCGTCGCAGACCTCGCTGACCTGCGCGGGCAGTTGCTGGAGGCCCAGCATGGTCATCCGAACCATGGGCGGCAGAGCATAAATCACGGTCGCGATGATCGCCGTGACCTTGTTGCCGCCAAAGAGCATGAGCACCGGGATCAGGTAAACGAAGGTCGGCATGGTTTGCATGGTGTCGAGCACCGGGCGGATGATCTGGTTTACGGTCCGGTTATAGGCTCCGAGAATCCCCAGCGGCAGGCCGACCACCACACAGACCGCCACAGACGCCAGCGTCGCGGCCAGGGTCTCCATCGTCGGCTCCCAGATCCCAGCGACGCCGGTGAGGAACATCAGGAAGGTGATGATCGCTGCCATCACCCAGCCGCCCGCCGCCCACGCCATCAGGAACAGGGCCGCAAGCAGATAGAACCATGGCAGGCCGACGAGGAACTGATCCAGCGGCTGTAGCAGGTAGAGGAAGATGACCGCCCGCAGGCCCTTGGAAAAGGCCGCGAACACCTTATTAGATGCCAGCCAGTCCACCGCCGTGTCCACCGGCTCACGCATGGTGAACATCAGGCTTTCCGGGTACCAGCCGATTGGCAGCACCCAAGCATCCCAAGCAAAAATCCCTGCGATAATCAGGACTGAGCTGACAAAGAAGCGGCGGGCGCGCAGGCCCTCGGCCAGACCTTGACCCAGCGGCTTGGAGAGCAGGCCCAGTGCTCGCTCCAGCCCGAGCGCCGTCGTATCAATCAGCGTGGTAAACACCCACGCCAGCCCGGTCCATACCGCGTCGATCCCGCGCTCGAACAGCCGCGCTGGCGCAAAACGGTGCCAGCCCTGGGGAAGGAGGCGGAAGCGCATCTGGGTTTTATCGGCCAGTGCTTCTGCGTTGACCGGCTTGCTGATCGCCAGTGTCAGGCGGTCGAAGACAATGGCCATGAAGACGATGCACATCCCCGCCTCAAACGCCCAGCCAACCTTGAGCCGGATCAGCGCGGAATACACTTCACGGCCCAGCCCACCCGTGCCGATGAACACAGCCAGAACAGCAAGGCCCAGCGCCATCATGATGGTCTGGTTGATGCCCAGAATGATCGAGGGAATGGCCTGCGGGATCTGAACTTTGACCATGGTTTGCAGGCGGGTCGAGCCAAAGGACTGCGCGACTTCAACAGACGTAGCCGGGACTTGCCTGATCCCCAGATTGGTCAGGCGCACGACCGGCGGCATGGCGTATATGATAATCGCCATCGCCGCGCCGGTTTCACCGATGCCAAACAGGAAGATGGCCGGCAGCAGATAGACGAAGGCCGGCATGGTCTGCATGGTATCGAGAATGGGGCGGACAAAGGCTTCAACCCGGTCGTTCTGCGAGCACCAGATTCCCAAGGGCACGCCGAACATCACGGAAATCAGCACACAAACGCCCATGAGCGCCAGCGTGGACATCGCCGGATCCCACATGTCCATGGCGCCCCAGAACATCACGGCCAGCACGGTAAACAGCCCCAGCCGCAAGCCCCCAAACCGCAACGCCATCAGGCCCATGACCGCGACCACAAGGGGCCAAGGCCGGACTTGGAGGAAGTATTCGACTTCCTCGATAAAGCCCGTGACGACCTTGGCAATCGCGCGCGTGGTAGAGCGGACGTTGGCCTTGAGCCAGTCCTCGCCGTCGTTGATCGCGGCGGCAAAGTCGAAGCGTTCGATGATGATGTTGGGGAACTCAAACCGGAACCCGAACAGGCGGTAGACCAGGATCGACACGATCAGCCCCGCCAGCCCCAGACCCATCACCGTGTAATTCACGCCGCCAATCACGATAAGGCGGGAAAGATCAAACGGTGCGCGTTCAGGCCGGGTGCTTTGGGTCATCGGGGCTTAAGTCCTTCAAGATGAATGCGCAAACACTGATACAGCCTTCTCAGAGGGTCAAGGTTGAAGCCTCGCTTTGCTTCGCGACTGGATAGAGGCCTGCGGGGCATTTCCAAGCCTCGGGACTTAGGGCAAGGTAAGCACAAGAAAGCGCGATTTCAGGGACAGGAAGGCCTTTTATGCACGACTTTTCAGCGCACTATGACTGGAGCTTTCCGGTGCCGGTTCTCTACGGTCCGGGACGCCTTGCGGAACTGGGCACGATCTGTGCCGGAAACGGCATGCGCAACCCGCTGGTCGTGACCGACCGGGCGAGCGCGCACTTACCTTTCGTTCAGGGCGCGCTGGACGCGCTGGCTGCGGCGGGGTTGAGCACTGGGCTGTTCGCCGATGTATCTCCGAACCCGACGGACACCGACGCTGCTCGCGGTGTGGCGCAGTTCCGGGCGGGTGAGCATGACGGCATCGTTGCAATTGGCGGGGGCAGCGGGATGGACGGAGGCAAGGCAATCGGCCTGCTTGCGTCCGGTCGTGACGATTTGTGGGTGTTCGACATGGATCGAGCGGCGGACGAAAGCCTCGGCGCTGGCGACTTCCCCCCGCTGGTTTGCATTCCAACCACCGCCGGGACAGGCGCGGAGACCGAAAGCACGGCCATGGTCACCGACACAGAAGAGTGGGTAAAGCGCTGCGTCTGGCATCCGACCTACCACCCCCGCGCCGCCGTTCTTGACCCCGAAATCACCTTTGGCCTGCCGCGCAACCTGACCGCCTGGACCGGCGTTGATGCTTTGGTGCACGCGGTTGAGGCTTACACCGTGCCTGACTTCTACCCCATGTGCGATGGTATGGCGCTCGAAGGGCTAAGGTTGGTGCATCGCTGGTTGCCCGAAGCCCTTGAACAACCCCAGTCAGTCGCCGCGCGTGGCGGGATGCTGGTGGGGTCGTGCTTGGCTGGCGTGTCCTTTGTCAAAGGCTTGGGGCTGGTGCACTCGATCAGCCACATGGTGGGCGCCGAATACGACACGCAGCACGGCCTGACCAATGCCGTCATTCTCCCTGTTGTTCTGCGCTACAACGCCCCGAGCATCGCGGAGCAAGTTGGGCCAATGAGTGAGGCTATGGGGCTGAAAACACGGGATTTTGACAGCTTCCACCGCGAGATTTGCACCCGTCTGGACAGCTACGGCATCCCCACCTCTCTGGCCGAACTCGGCGTCGAGGAAAGCGCAGTTGAGCGGCTGTCGGTCAAGGCCTTCAACGATGCCGCAACCGCGACCAACCCGCGCCCTTCAACGCCTGAGGCCATCGCTGCGCTCATCCGCGAGGCGCTGGTCGCCAGCCGCTAGCAGGCACGCGCTAATCAAAGATATCGTCGAGGGCGTCTTTGGCCTCATCAAGGAAGCGCTCCGCCAATGACTTGCGGCGGCGCTTCTTGTCTTTCTTCGGCTTTTTGGATTTCTTCTTCTTCGATGCCTTTGATCCGGTGCGACGGTCCTCGTCGTCATCATCGTCGTCGTCAGTGTCGGTACGCCGGTTCCAGATCGCTGCAACACCAACGTCCGAGGCAGGCGCAGGCGCTGGGCGCGGCGGGGCCGGGCTCGGGTCGGGCTGCCACAGGCGGAGGTCGTCGAGCGGCGCAGCGCAGGCCGTGCAGGTCAGCTTGTGCCGCGCCGCCGCTGACATCACCAGCGCGGTACGCGTTCCGCAGTAGCGACAGGTCGCAATCTTGGTGGCGGCAGAGGGACGGGTGGAGGAGCGATCAGCCATAGTCGCGATATTGGTGTCATGCTTCACGGCTGCAAGGCCCGCTTGCAGGACCTGACCGGCTTTAGCCTTCGCCGCGCGCCAGAAACTCCATCCGAGTGCCAGTGGGGGCCGGTTCTGCGCAGGCATCCGCAAGGCTTGGCGCATCTGAGGCACCCTTGAGGGCATGGTCAAAGAAGCCGGTGGCGACGCCTTGCAGGATGTTGTTCATTCGCACGCTGTCCCAGACGCGATCAGCGTAGTGCTCATAGGGCAGCCACCCCAGCGTGGCATTCTCGGCAAAGGCTTCAGCGGGGGCAGGGATTGGCGCGGCGGCGTTGTGCTGGGCGTGGTCAAAGGTCAGCAGCGCCCGATCAGCACCGCTGGCGTCCTGCCAGATCTGGCGAATGCCGGTTTCGTAGCCCGAAGTATCGTCTTCTGACCCGCCGACGATGAGCAGCGGTGTTTCAATGCGCGCAAGTCCTGCGGGGTCGAGGATACCCATCTGCCGCCCCCACGGCGCGATTGAGATCACCGCCTTGACGCGCGGGTCGGGTCGCAGCGCGGGTTCATCACTGCTGGTCAGGAAACGGCCCACCAGTGCCTGGGCCGTTTCAGGCGTACGCTCCAACACCCCTGCGGACAGCCCCGCACCCTGCGCCATGAGGACGCCGTACCCGCCCATGGAGTAGCCCACCAGCCCGATCGAGTCCGTCGATACGCTTTCCAGCGCCGGGTGGCCGGCACCGGTGGTCAGATGGTCGAGCACAAATTGAATATCGCTGGGCCGGTCCACGAGCACGGCCTCAGGCGGACCCATGTCGTCATACGTTGACCCGGCATGGTCGATACTGGCAACCGCGTAGCCCTTCGAGGCAAGGTTCTCGGCCAAATGGGACATCAGAAAGCGGTTGCCCGGGTAGCCGTGGGAGATCAGGACCAGCGGAAAGCCCTCTGTACCGTCCTCTGCGGCCGCAGGCGCCGCTTCCTCGCTCGACTGTCCGTGCAGCGTAATCGGCGTCACACCATCGCGCAGCAGCGTCTGGATCGGTGTTGGTTCCACCGGGCCTTCAGCGGGGTAGAACAGCGTTAGGGTGAGCGTTCGGTCTGCGGTTGCCGGGCCTTCGCCGCTCATCAGGCCGATGGTGCGCACAGCACCCGGGTTGGTCAGCGTGAAGCTCGACCGCCCCACGCTGTAACGACCAAAGTGCGCCCGCTCTGGGGCATCGGGGCGCATGTGGTCGATGCGGTTGTTGGCGGGCGGAGAGGGGGCGTGGGTCACGATGGCGGTTCCTGCTGTTGCGGCGTTCTACTTGGGTGTGGGGAGGGGAGGGCGTCAACCGGTTCTTAAGAGCCGCCGGGCTTAGGCCGCTTCAACCAGTTCAGTGTTCCCCAGTCCGCGCACGCCCTGTGCGCTCAAGTCCGCGACCAGCGCGCCTGTGTCGATAGCCTGTACTGCGCAGCCTGCGTCAATCGCCATCTTTGCCGCCGTTCCGGCCGCTTGGCCCATGGCCATGCATTGGGGCATGCCGCGCACAGAGGCAAAGGCGACCGCGTCCGCAGACACGATCCGTCCGCAGAACATCAGGTTTTCGATCCGCGCCGGGGTCAGCGCTCGGAACGGCAGGGTGTAGTAGCTGCCTTCGGCCACTGCTGCGTCGTGGGTCATGCTGGCGGTCGCCCGCATTACGTCATCCACGGGGTTGTCGCAGCAGACGATACCGTCGGCAAAGCGGGTGCCGCGGGCAAGGTCTTCGCCGGTGATCCGGTAAGCGCCTTCGAGCTTGCGCGTCTCGCGCACGCCGACTGTGGGCGAAAGCTGACTCATATAAGCCGTCTCGAACCCCGGC
This sequence comes from Alphaproteobacteria bacterium, assembly GCA_965658725.1. GTDB lineage: Bacteria > Pseudomonadota > Alphaproteobacteria > UBA7985 > UBA7985 > UBA7985. Next base: position 56,389 of record CBFHUI010000006.1, read on the forward strand.
ACATCCGCGCGCAGGAACTGGGCGAGCTGGTGACAGCGCCGACGCCCTTCCTGCGTTGCTTCTGCAACCGCAGCGGGGTCAATCCCATTCACCCCGCGCACGTGAACGGAGTTGCAGAAGACGTCCCCACGGTGAAAGCCCTTCATCAAGTAGAGTTTTGCCAGATCCGGGTGCAGCCGACCTTCAGCGACCCCGCGCGCGGCAAAGCGGGTGAAATAGGGGTCCGGCTCGGCAAAGGCCCGCTCCCAATCCACGCCGAGCATATGGAATGAGATTGTCACGCCCATCATGTTCCCCGCCGCGTCCCCGAGCACGTAGGGCACACCAGCCTTGGCCGAGATGTCGCCGTCGCCCGAGCAGTCGATGACGATCTTTGGCCGAAGCTCGAAGCGGCCGTTCCGGTTGAAGCAACTCACCTGCTCGATCCGCGTCCCGTCCGCGCTCATCACCGGTTCCAGCGCCGTCGCATTGAGCCGCAGGTCAACGCCGGCCTCTTCGAGCATCTCGAACATGGTCAGGGTGGCGATGTCGTGGTCATAGATGATTTCCGGGCCGAAATTCTCCAGCGTGCAAGGCCGCTTCTCGGCAGCCGGGGGGTCCATGGCGATCAGTCGCTGGGTCAAGTCCTCCAGCACGCCACCAATGATAGTATCAACGGGATAACCGCCGCCCCAGGGCATGCCCGGGCAAAAGGCCATGACCCCGCCGACTTTCGTGGTTGCTTCGAGCAAGACAGTGCGCAAGCCCTTGCGTCCAGCAGCCACCGCCGCGCCAAAGCCCGCTGTGCCGCCGCCGACGACTAGAACATCAACACTTTCGCCTGCTTGATCCGCTGCCATCCGCTTGCTCCCCCGGTCAAATCCTGAGGGACAACCGCTATCGCGGGGGAGCGCTCAGGTCCAGCCCGATTGTTCGCGCGGGCTTAGCGGTTCTTGTGGCTTTTGTCCCGGCGTGGGGATGCGTTAGAGCCCTGGGTCGTGGGGGCAGTCCATAGCGCCTCGCTATCTGGTTCGACACAGTCCTTGTCGTCCCGCGCTGAAGAGACAGCAGAAGCACTGCGCCGCGCCCGG
>CBFHUI010000007.1:0-54405 GCA_965658725.1 Alphaproteobacteria bacterium
TCGACCTCTACGGCCCGGTAGCCGTGTTGTTTGAGAACGCCCCGTGCGCCTTCGTCTCCGGATAGGCGGGTCAGTTCAGGGACCAGTTCGGCGGGAAACAAGACCGGGTGACCGGCTGCACCGCTGTGGCACAGGCGGGCGATTTCACCACTCTCAGCACAGTCGAGCAGATCGCGCAGAGCGCGGGCGGTCAGCAGCGGCTGATCCCCCAGCACCACCAGCGCTCCGTTTCCCTCCGGAACCCGTGCAGCCAACGCGGCCATGCTCAGCCCCATACCGACTTGGCTTTGGTCGAGGCGAAGCGCCTCAAAGCCTCGCGGGATTTCTGCGCTGAGGGCATCGCCGCGCGAGTCATCGGGAAGCGCCACCAGTCCAGCAGTCAGTTCAGCCTCGGCCAGACGGTCAAACACGCGGCCCAGTACGCTTCGACCACCCAGATCGGCGAGCAGCTTGGACCCATCGCCAAAGCGCCGCCCCTGCCCCGCCGCCAGCACCAGCGGCGTCACGCTCACGTCTTGCCCCGCAGTTCGGCGACAATCTCAGCGAGGATGGCAAGCGCGATTTCTGGCGGGTTGGCTGCACCGATGTCCAGCCCGATGGGGCCGTGTAGGCGGGCATAGTCCGCCTCGCTCACCCCCGCTGCCAGCATGCGCTCGCGGCGCGCGGCTTGGGTTCGGCGAGACCCTAGAGCGCCGATGTAAAAGGCTTTGGAAGCGAAGGCAGCGAGCAGCGCTGGGTCGTCAAGCTTCTCATCGTGGGTCAGCGCAACAACCGCCGTGCGGGCGTCGATGCCAAAGGCTGCAACGGCTTCATCCGGCCACTGGGTCAGCAACGGCACATCGGGAAAGCGTTCGGGGCTGGCGAAGCCCCCGCGCGGGTCGATGATCGTCGGCGTCAGGCCCACGGTCGGTGCCAGCGCGACCAAAGCCTGCGCGATGTGAACACCGCCGAGGATCAGCAAGCGCAGCGGTGTTGCATAGGCAACGGTCAGCGCAACCTCACCTCCACCCTCGCCCAGATCAAGCGGCACTTCGACCAGCCCGGTTTCAGCCATGGCAGCAAGGGTCCGCGCAGCAAAATCTGGCGCAGGGACATGAAGATGCACTCGTATCTGACCGCCGCAAGCCAGCCCAACCGCCCAAGCGCTGTCATCGCTCACGCCGTAGTCAGCTTGCCGCGCGTCATTGGCCGGTGCGTCCATCATCTCAAGGGCTTGAGCGATCACGTCACCTTCGACACAGCCACCGGAGACGCTGCCAACGATATGTCCATCAGCACGGATGGCCATTTGCGAACCGGGGCTGCGCGGGGCGGAACCCCAGGCGCTGACCACTGTGGCCAGAACCGCCCGCTGACCGGCACTTTGCCATTGCTCCAGCGCGTGCAGGACGTCCAGATTTTCACTCATGCAGTCCTATCCCCCTCGTTCTCAGCCCAGATCCCGTAGAGCTTCACCGATTGCGGCGAGGCTGTCGAGAGAGTGAACGGACACCCGCCTTTCAGCATAGCGCTCCAGCACCGCTGCGCCGCGCGCACTGGGGCTGTAGTCTTCATACCGCATCAGGGGGTTGAGCCACCATAGGCGCGAAAACCGCGATAGGCGGCGCACTTCAGCCTCTAACCGTGCTGTGTTTCCACGCTCCAGCCCATCAGTAATCAGCAGGCACGTCCCGCCGCTGGAAAGCACACGGCGAAGGTGCTGGCGGTTGAAGGTACCGATGATCTCCCCCAACCGCGTCCCGCCTGACCAGTCCTGTACCCGGGCCACTGCAGCACCCAGCGCCCGGTCCGGGTCGCGGCGGCGCAGATCGCGGGTGATGGGCGTCAGGCGGGTGGCGAAAACAAAGGTTTCCACCGGGCAGGCCATGCGCTGCGCCAATGCGTGCGCAAAAATCAGTGTGGGCCGCGTATAGGCGTCCATGGAGCCAGAAACATCGGCGAGAATGACCAGAGGATCCGGGCGGCGCTGGGGCTTGCGGTAGACCAGACGCTGCAACTCCCCCGCCGTGCGCGGCATGCCTTTCAGGCTCGCTGCAAGATCGATCCGCCCGGACGCGCCTGCCGGGCGAAAGCGGCGGGTGGGCCGGGGCTTGAGTATTGGCGTGAAGCGATGGATCAAGGCCTGTGCCTCGCTTTGCTCCTCCGCCGTCATGGCCGCAAAATCCAAGGCGCGCAGGCGTTCTTCACTGGTGGCTTCCGTCGCCTGCAACTGAACCTCGACACCGTCCTCGTCAGTGTCTGGCTCCGCCGCTCTGGCGACCTCATCAATGACATCGGGTGTGTTGGCGCGCAGGGCATCTTCGAGGGCTTTAGGGAGCGCGGTATCGTCCGCATTGTTGCCGGAGGACGCAGGATCGTCATCATCGGCCTCTGCCTCAGCCGTAAAGCCACTCACCGGCGCCCGCCAAAACACGGCAAAGGCGGCGTCAAACAGGGCGCGGTCCTTGCGGTGGTGCAGCAGCGCGGCGCTGAGCGCGGCCTTGGCCTGTCGCCGGTCGCGAAGATCAACAACACTCAGCGCCTGCGCGGCTCGAACGGCGCTCTCAAACCCCAACGCCATACCTGAGCGACGCAGCAAAGCGGTAAAGCCCGCAACGTTGTCCGCCAGATGTCCGGCGACAAAGGGCGCGGCTTGAGGCGTGGTGCTGGGGGCGGAAGGGGCAGCCATGGTGCGGACCAACGCGCGAACAGGCGGGCGACTAGAACAGCACTTGCGCGTCGCGGCGCAAGGCGTGGAGGTCGTTCAGGATGGCTTGTGCCCGCTCTCCCCGCACAGCGGCGAGATCATCCTGATACTTGAGCACCGCACCCAGCGTGGCATCGACCAGCGTCGGGTCCAGCACGGCGGCATCCAGCGCGACCAACGCCCGCGCCCAATCCAGCGACTCAGCGACGCCGGGGGCCTTAAACAGACCCTCTTCGCGCAGGGCCTGAACGAAATCCACGACTTGCCCGGAAAGGCTGGCTGGAACCTCTGGCAAGCGACTGCGCAGGATGTCCAACTCGACCGCGCGGCTGGGGAAATCCACAAAGGCGTAGAAGCAGCGGCGCTTGAGCGCGTCGTGGATCTCGCGTGTGCCGTTGGCAGTGAGCAGGGTTAGCGGCGGTTGCGTGGCGTGGATGGTGCCGCGCTCGGGGATGGTGATCTGCCAGTCTGACAGCAACTCCAGCAAAAACGCTTCGAAAGCCGCGTCGGCCCGGTCGATCTCATCGATCAGAAGCACGGCGCGCTTGCCGCTGGGGTGGCGGAGTGCTTGCAACAGGGGGCGGGCGAGCAGGAAGCGGTCCTCGTAAAGGTCGGCACCTGTTTCCGCCTTGAGCTCGAGCAACTGCGCCGCGACGTTCCAGTCATAGAGAGCGGCGGCCTGATCCAAGCCCTCATAGCACTGCAAGCGCACCAGCGGCAGATCAAGCGCCTGTGCCAATGCCTGAGCAACCGCCGTCTTACCCGTCCCGGCTTCGCCTTCGAGGAACAGCGGGCGAGAGAGGGCCGTGGACAGATGCAAAGCAGTCGCCAGCTCTGTGTTGGCGATATAGCCGGTCTCAGCCAACGCCGCGCGGGTTGCATCGACGCTGTCGAAGGCGGGCGTGGGGGTCGGTGCTGATGGGGTTTTCTCTGTGGGCGCGCTCAACAGGGCTCTTTTCCGAACGGGTTGCAAAGGGAGGGTGGGACGCCGTAATCCGCCAGGGTCGGCGGGGGTAATGGTCAGGCGGCGGCGTCAGCGCCGGTGCTGTCCTCGTCAGCCTCATCATCGAGCTTGCCGCCAACTTGCTCGGCGAAAGCGTCAAAGAAGCGGTCGGCGTATTTGCGGGCGGTGTTGGTCATCAGCCGCGCGCCAAGCTGAGCGATCTTGCCGCCCATGTTGGCCGCGACTTCATAAGCCAGCTCGGTTCCGCCTTCGATTTCGGTGAGGGTAACAGTAGCGCTTCCCTTGGCAAAACCAGCGGCTCCGCCTGCGCCCTCTCCCACCAAGCGGTAGGACTGCGGCGGGACCATGTCCATCAGTTCGACCTTGCCTTTGAACCGCGCTTTGACTGGGCCAACCTTGGCTCCGACAACGGCTTCAAAAGCGTTTTCTCCCGTAGCCTCAAAGCTCTCGCAGCCGGGGATACAGGCCATAAGGACGTCGGGGTTGTTCAGCGCTTCCCAGACTGTTTCCCGGTCGGCTTTCAAACGTGACGTGCCTGTCATCTCCATAGCTGGTTCCTTCTCATCTCTGGGCTTGGCATGCTGGTCGGGTTCGGGTGACCAAGCGGGCGCCGGGTTGTGGTGGCAATATCGTTCGTTCTGCTTCCCGGGCCAGCCCGGCTAGTGCAGCAAGCTCGGCAAGATGCCCTGCGCGGCAAAGAAGCCCTGCATGCACACTTCAGCGCTAGACCCCATGCCACAGGGACGGGTACGCTGCTGCTTGCTAAGAAAATACGCATGGCGGCCCGTGCAGGGCCAGCGATTTGTTTCTGGGAGAATTTTGATGGGCATTGTTGAGAAGTTCTCAACCGGCGCTTCTGTGCGCCGCCTCGAAGACGAACGCTTTGTCACCGGGACAGGGCAGTACACCGACGACGTGAACATTGAAGGCCAAGCCTACATGGTCGTGGTGCGTTCGCCCTTTGCCCATGCAACCATCGTTGGCATCGACACCGAAGAAGCGCGTGAGGCGGAGGGCGTGTTGGCGGTCTATACCGCTGCTGATCTGGATGCTGTGGGCGCGGTAAACGCCATGCCCTTTGCGATTGTGGGTCAGGAAAGCTCGAAGGCACCGCGGACCATTCTGGCGACCGACCGCGTGCGCTTTGCCGGTGAGCCCGTGGCCGTCATCATCGCAGAGACCCAGGCGCAGGCCGAAGAGGCCTCTGAGCTGCTCGACGTGGACTACGACGTCCATGAAGCCGTGACAGACATCGAATCTGCACTGGCCGAGGGCGCTCCACAGGTGCATAGCGACGCGCCGGGTAACATCGCCTTTCGCTGGAGCGGGGTCGGGGACGACGCGGAAATGGAGCGCATCCTCGAAGAGGCTGAGACCGTCGTAAACATGCGGCTGGAGAACAACCGCGTCATTGTTGTTGCCATGGAACCGCGCGCCGCGGTGGCGCAGATGGAAGACGGCCGCCTGACCGTGATCACCAGCACGCAGGGCGGCTGGAACCTCAAGAACCGGCTGGCGGCCTGCTTGAAGCTGGAACGCGAGGCGATCCGGGTGGTGACACCGGACGTTGGCGGTGGGTTTGGCATGAAGGCCTTTACCTACCCCGAACAGTACCTTGCACCCTTTGCCGCCATGCAGCTTGACCGGCCGGTGAAGTGGCTGGCGGGTCGGGGCGAGTCCATGCTGTCCGACAACATGGGCCGCGATCACATCTCCCACGCCAAGCTGGCGCTGGACAAGGACTGCCGGATCCTCGGGGTGGATATCCACTCCTACGCCGGGATGGGGGCCTATTTCTCACAGTTTGCGCAAGGCATTCCGACCCAGTTGCAGCAGAAAATTCTGCCCGGCGTCTACGATATTCCCGCCGCGCGCTTCCGCGTGGACGGGGTTTACACCCATTCCACCCAGATAGACGCCTATCGCGGCGCAGGGCGACCCGAGGGGATCTACCTGCTCGAGCGACTGATCGACGTAGCTGCCAAGGAAGTGGGCATGGACCCTATCGCTTTCCGCGCGCTCAACTTTATCAAGCCCGAACAGATGCCCTACACGACAGCGGTGGACATGACCTATGACGTCGGCGAGTTCGACGCGCTCATGACGCTGGCGCTGGAAAAAGCGGACCATGCCGGGTTGGCGGCGCGGCAGGCTGAAGCCGCGGCGCGGGGGCAGCTGCGGGCGATGGGCCTGTGCTACTACGTCGAAAGCACGCTGGGGAACCCGCACGAAGATTCGACCTTTACCTTCACCCCCCAAGGCAAGCTCGAAGTCACCGTCGGCACGCAGTCCAACGGACAGGGCCACGAGACGGTCTACGCTCAAGTGGTGCACGAGCAGACCGGGGTGCCGATTGAAGACATCGTCATCGTCCAAGGCGACACCGACCGCATCCGCAATGGCGGCGGCACGGGCGGCTCACGCTCGCTGATCGCGCAGGCCATTGCGATGCGCGCAGCCGCTCGGACACTGATCGAGACCGCGCAGGATCACGCGGCCGAGCACCTTGAGTGCGCGCCCGAAGACTTGCGCTTTGACGATGGGGCCTACCGCGTGGCGGGGACGGACATCAGCCTGGACCTGCAAACACTGGCAGGAACCCTGCCCGCCGGCACGCTGGACGTGGAAGCGAGCCACGATGACTACGTCTCCACCTTCCCTAACGGCTGCCATATCGCTGAGGTCGAAATCGACGAGGAAACGGGCGTGGTGGCGCTGGTGAACTACGTGGTCGTGGACGACTTTGGCCTGCTCTACAACCCGCAAGTGGTGCAAGGGCAAGTGCACGGCGGGATCGTACAGGGGCTGGGTCAGGCGCTCATGGAGCGTACGGTCTACGATGAGACCGGACAGCTGCTCACGGGCTCGTTCATGGACTACACCGTACCGCGGGCTGACACGATTTCGGACATCGATTTCACCCACCGCGGGGTCAAGTCGCTGAACAATGAAATGGGCATCAAAGGCTGCGGCGAAGCGGGGACCGTTGGGGCCTGTGCGGCCGTGATGAACGCCATCCAGAACGCGCTAGACCCGCTGGGAGTGGGCTTCGTGGACATGCCGGCAACCCCGGATCGAGTCTGGTCGCTGATCCAGGCTGCCAAAGCTTAACGGCATCGCTTTCAGCAAGGGGGCTTGATCAAACGGACGGGCCTGTCGGCCCGGCACTTTGCCACGCCCCCTTCCCGATGGTCAGGGTGCGCTACGTGGTAAAGCGGAACCCGCTGGCACGTAGGGGTGGCACTCTAGGGTGGCGCCGACGGCCTTCAGCGCTGACGCGCTTCAAGCCGCGTCGCGCAACCCACGCAGGTAAGCCGAACTGTCCACTCCCCTGCTTTTCTTTGCGCCTCCGCTGGCTTGTGCTTGAGTACCGCGATGGCGCGCCGGCTCGGTGCCAACGGTTCCGGCTCGCGCTGCCGCTTGTTTCCGCCAAGAGGAGCGCCCGATCATGTCGCCGACCACCGCCCTTTCCACCCAGCCCCTGCCCCACAAAACCGTGACCGTCGATGGCCTTTCCATGGCTTACGTTGACCTGCCGGCCGACCCCGGTGCCAAGCCCGGTCGGACGCTGGTGTTCCAGCATGGCAACCCGACCAGTTCTTTCCTGTGGCGCAACATCATGCCCTCCCTGACCGGCTTTGGCCGCTGCATTGCCGTTGACCTGATCGGCATGGGAAATTCAGACAAGCTGCCGGACAGCGGGCCGGACCGCTACACCTTTACCGACCACCGACATTTCCTCGATGGCGCCCTCGACGCGCTGGAGATCGGCGAGGATGTCGTCTGGGTCATCCACGACTGGGGCTCTGCGCTTGGCTTCCACTGGGCTCACCGCCACCCCGAGCGGGTCAGCGGTCTGTGCTACATGGAAGGCATCCCCGCCGTCGTTCCCACTTGGGACGACTGGCCCGAGGCCGCCCGCGGGGTGTTCCAGGGCTTCCGCTCCGAAAACGGTGAAACCATGGTGCTGGAGAAGAACGTCTTCGTCGAGCGCGTGCTCCCCGGCTCGATCCTGCGCCCGATGACAGACGCTGAGATGGACGTCTACCGTGCGCCCTTTACCCAGCCGGGCGAAGACCGCCGCCCAACCCTGACCTGGCCTCGCCAAATCCCGATTGCGGGAGAGCCTGCCGACGTGGTGGAGATCGTCACCGCCTATCAGAACTGGCTGACACAGACGCACATCCCCAAACTGTTCATCAACGCCGAACCCGGCGCAATCCTCACTGGCAAAGCCCGCGACTTCTGTCGTACCTTCCCCGCGCAAACCGAAGTGACGGTTAAAGGATCGCACTTCATCCAGGAAGACAGCCCCCACGAGATTGCCGCCGCCGTCCGCGACTGGCTCACTGCCATGGGAGGCTGAACAGGAAGGGCCCGCCCGCCATGGCCGATCAACCGCCTCGCCCGCAGCCGTCCGAACAGACGCTGAGCAAGAAAGCCTACAACCGCGCACTCGCCGAACTGCACGTGCGCCTCACGCAGATGCAGAACGACATCATCGCCAACGGGCGGCGGGTTCTGGTGATCTTCGAAGGCCGGGATGCAGCCGGTAAGGGCGGGACGATCAAGCGCATCACCCAGCCGCTCAACCCGCGCGCCGCCCGTGTCGTCGCACTGAGCAAACCGACGGAGCGAGAACAAACCCAGTGGTACTTCCAGAGGTACATCGCCCACTTGCCCGCGGCGGGCGAATTGGTGCTGTTCGATCGGTCTTGGTACAACCGCGCTGGCGTCGAACCGGTTATGGGCTTCTGCACGCCTGAGCAGCACGCCGCCTTCTTGCAAGCCGCTCCAGCGTTTGAACGCCTGCTGGTCGAAGACGGCATCCACCTCATCAAGTACTGGTTCAGCGTCTCCGCTGCCGAGCAGGAGCAGCGGCTACAGGATCGCGCGGCCGACCCAACCAAGCGCTGGAAAATCTCCCCCATCGACATTCGCGCGCGGGAGAATTGGGCGGAGTATAGCCGTTGTAAGGATCAGATGTTTGAGCACACGCACAGCAAATGGGCGCCCTGGCACGTGGTGGACAGCAACAACAAGAAGCGCGCGCGCCTGAACTGTATCAGCCATCTTCTCGATCAAATCCCGCACCAGCCCCGAGTGGCGGAGATCCAGAGCCTGCCCGCCCGGAGTATCGATCCTGAAGAGCTCAGCCTGTCAGGCAGCGAGCAGGCCTTGCTGATACCCAAACGATTCTGAGGACAGCGCACGAAAAAGGGGATGCAGCGCAAAGTGCGCGACATCCCCTCTTCATCGAATTCAACGGCCCTGGCGTAGCGCCGGGGCAGCTAAGCTCTGCTTGACTGGCTTAGTAGCCGTAGCGCGGGCAGTAGGAACCCGAGCCGATGATGCCACCGACGCCAGCGCCAGCGATACCGGAGAGCAGCAGCTCATCCTGGTTAATCGGGCCGGCCCAGTCGAGCACTTCGTCAGCCAGCGCGTAAGCTGCGAGACCAGCAAGGCCACCAACCAGCGCGCCCGGCACGACACAGCTGCCGTTGGGGTGAACGTAGTACCCTTCTTCGCCGTGATGCTCAGCATCGTGGGCGTAGTAAGGGGCGTAACCTGGTGCCACACAGGCACCTAGACCCAGAAGGCTCAGGCCGGCGGCTGCAATTGCAATTTTCTTCATCACTATGTGATCTCCATCTCCGCGAGTGCTATAGGTATGCCCTATGCCCTTAGGGTCTGCAACCCAGTTTCGTCGCATAATTATTTCCAGTTCCAAGCCGAACGTTCGTGCTCGCATTCTTCTCGCATGCGCTGTGTGGGCGATTATCATTACCGCTTTCACCAGTGCAATGCCTTGGATGAATTATGAGACCTCTAACGCGCAAATATGTAGAAACCATGGTCAATTTACAAAAATTGTGACGATCAAACACGGATAAAATACCAGTGAGGTGGCCCACAAGCAGTCAGATTCACTACCTTCATCCCTCGCATCAGTAAGTATGCATTTTTGCTGAAAGCTAGCTTAGCCTTTGCAATCGATCCTTCAACTTTAAAGAGCCCATGGCCATTCGCCCAAGGGTTCTCATTTTGGAACGAGATTGATTCTATGCTCACGCCTCTTCTGGGTCGGATTGCCCATTTTCTATCCACAACAGTTCGCAAGACACAGCTGGCGACCTTGTTCACGTTGACCGCTTTGGTCGGGTTTCATGGGACGGGCGCGGCGCAGCAGAGCCAGGCTTCAACCCCCTCCTCCAAGGCGGGCGACGCAATCCTGATCATGGACTTTTCCAACTCCATGTGGGGCCAGATCAACGGGGTCGCGAAGATCGACGTGGCGCGGGACATCATCAAGCGCAACTATGACGATTGGAACCGACTGACCAACCTCGGGCTGATCTCCTACGGGCACCGCTATAAGAACGACTGTTCTGACATCCAGCTGATTTCACCGCCGGTTTCCTCCCCCGGCGGGGCCTTTTGCTGTGTGCCTATCGCGTGAGAACCGGGCGCTAGCTGAGCCGGATCATCCGGGCGGTGTGGAAGTCCACGTCGCCGTGCAGCAGGTTAAAGGTGGTCAAATACTTGGCGTAGGCCCCGATCCCATAGTCGCGCGTCATACCCATACCGCCGTGCAGTTGGATCGCATCTTCTGCCACGTAAGTCGCAGCCTTTCCAATCTTGGCTTTGGCCATGGATGCGGCTCGGAGCAGAGCGTCGCCGCTGGTCTCGTTGGCCTGATTGGCGGCCCAGATGGCCATGGAGCGCGCGTCCTGCACTTCCATGTTCATATCGACCAGCCGGAACTGTAGCGCCTGAAAAGCGGCCAAGGGGCGGCCAAACTGCTTACGGACGCCGAGATATTCCTTGGTCATGTCCAAGGCAGCCTGCATCGCACCTACGGCAACCGCGCATTCTGCGATGGCCAGCCGGGCGACGGCCGCGTCGATTTCAGCCGCGCCGATGCCGTTGATTTTCTCCGCCGCAGCCCCGTCGAACACCAAATCTGCAAAGGGGCGGCCATCCTGCAGCGGATAGCCGAAGATGCTGGTTCCTGCGTCGCTCAGCGAAACGCGATAGAGGCCGACGCTGCCGCCCTCAACCGCGCTAACCAGCGCGTGGGTCGCACCAACAGGGTTGGGCGCGAGGGTCTTCGCGCCGGTGATCTTGCCGCCTTCGACTGTCGTCCCGGCCGGGGTGAGGCTGTAGCGGGTGCCGCGCTCGTAGAGGCCGAGCGTGTGGGCGTTGGTGTCTTCAAGGATAGCATCCTGCCCGCCGGACAAGGCCGCAACAGCCGTCATGACATCCATCACAGGCTCTAGCACCAGTCCCGGACCCAGTGCCTCTCCGACCACCATGGCGTCAAAGGCATCACCGCCCAAGCCGCCGTGGTCTTCAGCAATCTGAACGAGGTTCAGCCCCAGCTCCGCCAGCTCCCCCGCGACGCCGCCATCGTGCCCAGCGTTCTGGGCCATGTAGCCCTTGCGTTGGTCGAGGCTGTAGCGGTCCGCCACGAACTTACCGACGGTTTCCTGTAGCATCCGCTGCTCTTCGCTGAGCGAGAAATCCATGGCTGCTCCTCCCCTTAATCCTGCTTGTTCTTATTCTCTTGAGGCGCGCTGACGGTCAGGCCGTGAGCATGGCCTTGGCGATGATCGTACGCTGAATTTCGTTGGAGCCCCCGAAGATCGAGAGCTTGCGGTTGTTCAGATACGACGGTGCTGCCCCGCCCGCATACTCAGGCCCCAAAGGCGGCTCGTTGCGGCCGTGCAGGACAAGATCCTGCTGCTCCACCGCAGCAGCCGGACCAACCGTTTCCATGATAAGCCGGGTAAGCTTCTGGTTCAGGTCGGAGCCCCGGATTTTCAGCATGCCGGCAAAGGTCAGGTCGGACTGGTTCTGCTTGTCTGCCAGAACCCGCAGGTTGGTGACTTCCAGCGCGGTCAGGTCCATCTCGATCTCCGCCACTTTCTGGGAGAAGAACACGTCCTGTGACAGCGGCGTGCCGTCTTCGGACTTCTCTTGCGCGGCAATGTCCTTGAGGCGGTCGAGCTGGTTCTTTGCAAAGCCGATTTGCGCGATGCCAAAGCGTTCGTGAGCGAGCAGGAACTTGGCGTAATCCCAGCCCTTGTTTTCCTCACCCACCAAGTTTTCAACCGGAATGCGCACGTCGTCGAAGAAGACTTCGTTCACCTCGTGGTAGCCATCGAGCAGGATGATCGGCTTGACCGTGATGCCGGGGGTCTTCATGTCCAGCACCATGAAGGAGATGCCTTCCTGCGGCTTACACTCGCTGTCCGTACGGGTCAGGATGAACATCATATCGGCGTGCTGGGCGTAAGTGGTCCAGGTCTTCTGGCCGTTGATGACGTACTCGTCACCGTCGCGCACCGCTGTTGTCTTGAGCGAGGCAAGGTCGGAGCCAGAACCGGGTTCAGAGAAGCCCTGACACCACCAGTCATCCAGCCGCGCGATCCGAGGCAGGTACTTTTCTTGTTGCTCACGCGAGCCAAAGGCCTGCAACACCGGACCCACCATGGACACGCCAAAGGCGAGGCGGCGGGGGCAGTCGTAGGCTGCGGTCACGTCGTCAAAAATCTGATGCTGGATCGAGGTCCAATCGGTCCCGCCCCACTCTTTTTTCCAGTTCGGTACAGCGTAGCCATGATCGTAGAGAACGCGGTGATAATCGACGATGTCCGCCTTGCTCAGCCGATGCCCAAGCGCAATCTTGCGGCGCGTTTCGGCAGAGACATGAGCCTCGCAAAAGTCTTCGATCTGTGCCTTGAACGCCAGATCTTCGTCTGCGTATTTCAAGTCCATGGTTTCTCTCCGTTTTTCCCGGTCTTTCTCAGTGACCTAGGTACCCTGTGTTTCCGTTGCAAAACTCACAACCGGCGTGATGCCGCATACGTCTTGCAAGCGGGTCTGCAGCGCTTGGAACGCTGCAGCACGTTCGTTGTAGGCGACCACCCGCTCGTTGTAGGCCGTCACCCGGTCGACCAGCTGGTCGTTCATGGTTCTCACCGCCGCTTCTGCGCGCCGGATTTCGATCAGCTGGTAGGCCGTGGCCCGCAGCCGCTCGACTGAGTCATCAATCTGCGCCTTCAGGACAGCTTCGGCCTGATCGCTGTCGATGAAAGACAACACCATCTGGTCGAAGTCCGCGACTTCCTGCGCAAAGTTCGGCACGGCGTTGTCCATGGTCCGCTTGGCCAGTTCCAACGCCGAAACCGTGTCGCTCACCTCCTGCTGCAGCTTAAGCACTTCGGCGCTGCTCGGGATCGACGTCTGGGCGGCGAGAAGCTGGCTCAAGTCGCTATCGCGCTTAATCACCAGGTCGGCGCAGGTGTCGCTCGGCGGGTCAGTTTCCACGGTGGACTGAGCCTGCGCAAAACCGGTGGCCAGCGCGAGAATGGCGGCAGCTAGGACAAACGAACGCATCAAGCCCTCTTCTCCTTCAAAACAGTAGATACGCCTCAGCTTAATACATTTTTACCGGGCGCACCTCCCCTGTTTACAAAGAGAAAATCAGGCGACCTCGAACAGCCCCGCTGCGCCCATGCCGCCACCGACGCACATGGTCACAACGGCATAGCGCTCGCCCTGCCGCTTTGCTTCCATCAGTGCGTGGCCGACCAGCCGCGCGCCGGTCATGCCGTAGGGGTGGCCGATGGCGATCGATGAGCCGTTGACGTTCAAACGCTCGTCCGGGATGCCCAGAATATCGCGGCAGTACAGCACCTGCACAGCAAACGCTTCATTCAGCTCCCACACGCCGATTTCGTCTACGCTCAGCCCATGCGCCTTGAGCAGCTTTGGCACGGCGAAGACAGGCCCAATGCCCATTTCATCCGGCTCACACCCCGCAACGGCAATACCACGGTAGTAGCCCAGCGGTGCAAGGCCCCGGCGCTCTGCCTCACCCCGTTCCATCACCACGGTCGCCGCTGCGCCGTCGGAAAGCTGGGACGCATTGCCGGCCGTGATCGTGCCACCTTCAATGACCGTCTTCAGACCAGCAACTTGCTCGTACGTTGAAGGGCGCAGGCCCTCATCGCGGTCTACCGTGACTTCCACGTCGGAGATTTCCTTGGTCTCCTTGTCCATAACCTTCTTGGTCACGGTCATGGAGATCACTTCGTCCTTGAGCTTGCCCGCCTCGTTGGCGGCAATAGCCTTGGTTTGGGACGCTGCGCCGTACTGATCCATGACTTCCCGCGAGACGTTGTAGCGCTTGGCCACGGTCTCAGCGGTTTGCAGCATGGGCATGTAGTAGTCCGGCGCGTTCTTGAGAACCGCAGGATCGAGCAGGCGGTGCGTATTCTGATGCTCGTTCTGCACCAGCGAGATGGACTCGACCCCGCCGCCGACAACGGCCGTCATGCCGTCATGCATGACCTGCTTGGCCGCCGTCGCAATCGCCATCATGCCCGACGAGCACTGGCGGTCGATGGTCATGCCGGAGACAGAGACGGGCAGCCCACCAGCGAGCGCCGCCGAGCGGCCTACGTTCAGGCCCGTCGAACCCTGCGGCATGGCGCAGCCCATGATGCAGTCGTCGATCTCAGCAGCATCGATTCCGGCCCGCTCGACCGCAGCCGCAATGGCCGCGCCTGCGATTTCCGGTGCGCCGGTGTCGTTGAAAGCACCGCGGTAAGCCTTGCCGATCGGGGTGCGGGCGAAGGACGCGATAACGGCTTCGCGTGCGCCTGTGTTGATGTTGGCCATGGGGTTACTCCCTCCCTTGCAACGTGTTTGGTTTAGGCCGCGCGGGCCTTGCTCCATTCGGCGAACGTCTTGCCTTCGGCAACGAGCTGCTCAAGCAGCGCCGCAGGCTTCCACGAATGATCGCCGGTTTCCTCGTAACGCGCCTTGATCCGCGCCAATGCTTCGGCCAGACCGACCGCATCCGCGCGGTGCATGGGACCGCCACGGTAGGCCGGATAGCCGTAGCCATAGATGTACGTGATATCGACATCGACCGGACGCATGGCGATGCCCTCTTCGAGGATCTTCGCCCCTTCATTGGTCATCAGGTCCGTGAGCGCGTCCAGAATCTCGTCGTCAGAGAAGGTCTGCCGCTCGATGCCTTTCCGCTCGCTCTCCGCAATCACCAGTGCCGTCACGTCGGCGTTCGGAACCGGGACCCGCGATCCGTCGATGTAGTCAAAGAAGCCGCCGCCGGTCTTTTGCCCCAGCCGCCCCATCTCGACCACCTTGTCCGCGATGTGGACGTAACGGACGTTCGAGGAGCGCGTCGCCTCTTGCTCCTTGCGGATGCGATAGCCGACATCGAGGCCGGCGAGGTCGGACATGGCAAAGGGCCCCATGGGCATGCCGAAATCTGTCCATACCTTGTCAATCTGCTCCGGCAAGCAGCCGTCTTCGAGCAGGATCGAAGCCCAGCGGATGTATTCGTGCAGGATGCGGTTGCCAACGAAGCCGTCGCACACACCGACAAGCACGGACACCTTACCCAAGCGCTTGCCCATGTTCATCGCCGTCAGGATCACGTCATCAGCGGTCTTGTCCCCGCGCACGTTTTCCAACAGGCGCATGACGTTGGCCGGTGAGAAGAAGTGCATGCCGATCACGTCTTCAGGACGCTCCGTCACGCTGGCAATTTCATTGATGTCGAGCGTTGAGGTGTTCGTCGCCAGCACACAGCCGGGCTTACAAACTGCGTCGAGCTTGGCAAAGATGTCTTTCTTGACCGCCATGTTTTCGAACACAGCCTCAATAACGATATCGACGTCAGCGAGGTCGTTCATGTCGGTTGACCCGTCGAGAAGGGCCATACGCTCTTCGACCTGCTCAGCGGTCAGGCGGCCTTTCTTCGCCGTGTTCTCATAGTTCTTGCGGCAGACGCCGAGCCCTTTTTCCAGCGCCTCCTGGCTCTGCTCCAGTACGGTCACGGGAAAGCCCGCGATGGCAAAGCACATGGCGATCCCGCCGCCCATGGTGCCCGCGCCAATGACGGCCGCGGTCTTGACGTCGCGCGGCGTGGCTTCGGGGTCCAGACCGGGGATCTTGGCAACTTCACGCTCGCCGAAGAAAGCGTGGATCAGGCCGCGGCTCTGGTCGCTGGTAAGGCCTTCGACGAACAGCTCCCGCTCGCGCTGCATGCCATCGGCAAAGGGCAGTTCGGTTGATGCCTTGACCGCTTCAAGACACAGGATCGGCGACATCTGCCCCCGGGCTTTCTTCTCAATCGCTGCACGCGCCGTATCAAAGAAACCCTCGGGCGCAGTCGGGTTCGGCAAGGCGGAAACGACGGTCCAGCTGCCAGCAGCCGCCAGCGCACGGGCCTTGTCCTTGGCCGCGCCGACACAATCTTCGTCCACACCGTCCACGATCCCCAAGCTCATGGCCTTGGCCGCCGGGACGTGCTTGCCCGTGGTTGTCATGTCCAGTGCGGCTTCGACACCGGCGACGCGCGGCAGGCGCTGCGTCCCGCCCGCGCCGGGGATGATGCCCAGATGCACTTCCGGCACGCCGACTTTGGCGCGGGGGTGCGCGATGCGGGCGTGACAGCCCAGCGCGACTTCCAGACCGCCACCTAAAGCAACACCATTGATCGCCGCAACGACTGGCTTAGCCGCGCCTTCGATACGGTTAATGCTGGCGTTGAGGTCTGGCTCCAAAGGCGGCTTGCCGAATTCCGTGATATCCGCACCAGCGATGAAGGCGCGGCCCGCACCTGTCACGACGCCCGCCACCAGCGCACTGTCCGCTTCGAGCGCGTCCACAGCCGCAATCAGACCCGCCCTTACGCCTTGGCGCAGTGCGTTAACGGGTGGGTTGTCGATGGTGATCACAAGAATATCGCCGTCCGCTTCCCAGCGAACAGGGTTGTCAGCCGTCATGGTGTCCTCCCGGTTAAAACCTACCTCGTACAAGGAAGGTCAAAGCCGAGAGGAGTCAAGAAAGCGCAGCTCCTGTTGGTGCGCTTTGTCGGCTTTGGTTAGGTCAGCGAACCGCCTGTTTGAGCGCACCCAACGACGCGTTCGGAGCCTCACCCAGCATGAAGTGACCGATTTCAGGCAGCAGGATATAAGCGGCGCCCTGAACCGCGTCTGCGATGGCCTTGCCGTTGCGCGGTGGGGTCATCTTGTCCCGCTGCGCCGAGATGATGGACGTCCGGCACGTGAGCGCACCAACCGCCGCTTCTCCGCCCTCATAAGCGTTGCAGGCTGCCATATCGAGGCCCAGCACACCATCAGCCACGCGCGGCATCACCATGCGCTTCGCCCCGCCCTTGGCCCAGGTGCCAGCGTTAATGTTGCCGCCTTTGTGACCCGAAGGGCCGTGGCCCCAGTCCATCATCAAATCAACGGCCTTTTCCTCTCGGTCCGCCGAGGCGCGGAGCAACTCCGGGTGCACCGGCATCTTCGCCGTCGCGCCGACCATAATCAGGTGCTCGACCCGGTCCGGGTAGCGCCCTGCCGCGTCCAGAGCCACTAGCGCGCCCATGGAGTGGCCAACCAGCGTGCAGCTCTTCTCCCCGACCGCATCCAGAAAATCGATGGTCCAGTCCGCCATCGCCTCAACGGAGTCCAGCGGTTCCCCGTCTGAAACCTTCTGGCCAACACCATGCGCGGGCAGGTTAACCGCGTAGAGGTTCCAGCCGTGAAAGGCGAAGTAGCGCGACTGCAGGGCCCAAACCGAGTGGTCGCAGCCTGAGCCGTGCAGGAACACAATCGACCGCTGCCCTTCCTTGGCCGCTTGACCCGCATCAAAGTAGAGCGCTTCCGCGCCGCGAACGGTTACTGATTTCATCGCCGTCGTCTCTTTCTTGTGACTACTGCTGTTGTTCGCGCTTAGCGCTGGCTCGCGCGCAGGCTGGCGCGCAGATCGTCGATGATGTCATCCACGTGCTCGATCCCGACCGACAGGCGGATCATATCATCTGGCACGCCGGCGAGCTTGCGCTGCTCCGGCCCCAACTGCATGTGCGTGGTCGAAGCGGGGTGGACCAGCAGCGTCTTGGCGTCACCGACGTTGGAAACGTGGCTGGCGAGCTTCACGCTGTTGATCAGGGTCCGCCCGGCGTCAAAGCCGCCTTTGACGCCAAAGACGATCATTGACGTCGTGCCGTTGGGCAACTGGCGCTTGGCGACTGCGTGATCCGGGTGGTCCGGTAGATCCGGGTGGCGCACCCACGCCACTGCTTCGTGGTTGGACAGGAACTCCAGCACGGCTCGGGCGTTCTGCAGGTGTCGCTCCATGCGCAGGCTCAGCGTCTCCATGCCCTGAAGCAGGTAGAAGGCGCTCTGCGGTGCCAGGACGGTGCCAAAGTCGCGCAGGCCCTCGGTCCGCGCCCGCGCAATAAAGGCACCCGGCCCGAAGTGCTCGACATAGGTCATGCCGGGGTAGCCGGGATAGGGTTCGGTCATGGTTGGGAACTTGTCTGATCCGGCCCAGTCGAAGTTACCGCCATCGACGATAAAGCCACCCATGGTCACGCCATGCCCACCGATCCACTTGGTCGCCGAGTGCACCACGATGTTCGCGCCGTCCTCAAACGGGCGGTAGAGCGTTGGCGGGGTAAAGGTGCTGTCGATCACCAGCGGCACGCCGGCTTCCTGCGCGATTTGAGCAGCGCCGGAAATGTCGAGGACATCCAGACCGGGGTTCCCGATCACCTCACCATAAATCATCTTCGTGTTCGGCTGGACTGCGGCCTTGATCGCTTCGAGATCCGAACCATCCACAAAGGTCGTCGTGATACCAAAGCGCGGCAGGGTCAGTTTCATCAGGTTGATCGAACCGCCGTAGAGCGCCTTTGTCGCCACGATGTGATCGCCGGCAGACAGCAGCGTCGCGATGGTCAGGAACACCGCCGCGTGGCCCGAAGACAGCCCCAGCGCACCTACGCCGCCTTCCAGCGCCGCAATCCGCTCTTCGGCAGCGGAAACCGTTGGGTTGCCAATGCGCGAGTAGATATAGCCGCCGGTTTCAAGGTTGTTCAGCGACGCCGCGTGCTCGGTATCATCGTAGAGGTAGGCGTTGGTCTGATAGATCGGGACCGCCTGCGCACCGTTGCGCGGATCAGGGGTTTGACCGGCATGCAGCGCCAGCGTTTCCGGGCGCAGGGACGAGGGTTGAACCATCGGGAGCCATCCATCGTCTGTTTCGGTTCGGCTGAACACGTTTGAACCATCACTAGCCCCAGCCCGCGCACGAGGGCAAGCGCGTCCTCGACATGCGACCCTGCCGTAGCCTTAAGGGGCTAAAACCGGCGCCCCGCGACCAGCCGCAGGAACTGCGCACACCAATAGGCCAGCGCTGCCGGGCGATCGACGTGGAGCAAGTGTCCGCCTTCGATCTGCACCGTGAACCAGTCCGCTCGCCCATCGAGCCCGTCAAAGGCGCGCTTGAATGGATTGTTACCGTTTCGCGAAGCGCTGAAGTACGCGCGCTTAGGCGCGTCGTTAAAGGCTTGCAGCGCAGCATCACTCAGCGGCTCTTCAAAGACTTCCAAGGACTGCGAGAAAAGCGGTTGAGGTAAGAGCGTACCGGGCGCGTCTACGTCGTCGTCCGTAGCTGTGCCAAGTCCCCAGATCGACGGGTCCGGCGGCGGCACCATACCGCCGTTCTGCGCCGCCTGCTCCCGCATGATGCGGGGACCGCTTCTGCCTTCGGACTGGCTGAAAATGCTGCGGCCATAGTCGGGCAGAAAGGCATCGATGAAGATCAGGCCCGCGACCCGTTCCCCCAGTTCCGCCGCCGCTTCGAGCATGGGAAAAGCGCCAAAAGAATGCCCAGCGAGAACCAAAGGCGCGTCGCTGTCGCTGCCGCTCGTTGCCGCCACCTGCGCAAGCACCGCATCCCGGTGCTCCAGCAGGCCCGCTGGAGCGGTTCCCGGCCATTGCACCGCCGATATTCCGCGCAGGTCCGCCTGCCCCTGGGCTTGGGACAGCATGCGGCCCACGCCTTCCCAATGCCGCGCCGGGGTCCAGGCACCGGGGCAGATGATCAGGTCGAAGGGGCCTTTGAGGTCAGAAGGGTTCACGGTGCAGGGGACTATCCGGGTGGCTGGAGCGCAGGTTAGTCCCCGTTTTGCGGGGCCTGAGCGCCGTTGTCGAGGAAATCCCCGTTTCCCGTCCCAAACAGCGGCAAACTGTCCAGACCGATCAGGTGTTCCGCCGCCATCAGTGTATCCCCTCTGCGGGTCAAAGTGATCGGCTGGACGGTCAGTTGCGCCGGTTGCTGTCGTGCGTTGGTGGGCGTGGCAGCGGCACTGGTCTCCTGCCCTCCGCGCCCGCCAGTCAGGCGGCTGAAGATGCCCTGCGGTGTGAACCCGCTCAAGCCGCCAGAGGCTACCTTGGGTGCGTTGGTGGGAACGGTCGCGGCAAAGGCGCTTTGGGTCTGGGTGTTGGCCCGTTGCTCGCCGGGCATGGCACCGCTGCTGGTGCGGGCGTGGGTGAAGGCAGAACTGCTCACCGCTCGCGCAATCACTGAAGGCGGCACGCTCAGGCGCTCATCGATCACGCGCTTCATCGCCATGGAAAGCGTGCTTGGGCGGATCGAGCCTTGGCTGAGGATACACACCCGCTGCAAGCGACTCATGGTCAGGATCTGACCGCTGGTCGATCGACAGCTCGAACTGCCACTGCGCATGGCGGTCACAAGCCGCTCCGAGCTTGCGACGATGTCGAGGGCGCCCCCGCGGCTGGACGCAATCGCGCCTGCCCCCCGGATCAGCGCGATTTCCGCCTGATCCGGCGTGCCGCTGATCATCCGCGCCACACCTTGCTTCATATCGAGGATCACCGTCGCCGGTCGCTCCGCCGTCGCGCGCACCACGCGGGCGACCCGCAAGTCGCTGTTTCCGGCCAGATGCAAGGTCGAGAAGTCGAGCAGGTCGAGCCGCGCGCGGCCCGAGGCGTCCGTCTGAACAACATCGCCTTCAAAAATTGCCCGCCCCGGTGTGGCCAGAGCGCGGTTTACGAAAACTGAGTCAGTGCCTGCTGCCAGCACCCCAACCATGGCACCCTGAGGGACTGAACCACTCAGGATCAGAGGTGAGGAAGTTTGCGCCACAGAAACGCAAGGCAAAAGCAGCGCCAACAAAATCAGCAGCACGCGCCGTCCCACACCCACGGGGCGCACGGCGTCCGGTTCATCCTGCAGTTTTTGGCGCGTAATCCACATGGATAGTAAGAAAGTCTCATTGCCAAGGGCCCTAGAGCCGGGGCAGCAAAAAGGGGGCCAAGGCTTTGACCCCCTTGATCGAAGTTTTTGGAAACGACCTCCGACCCCCTGCTGGGATCAGGCTTTCAGTTGAGCGGCATGGTGGCGGATGTGGTCGTCGAAAAAGCTGCCGACGAAGAAATAAGAATGATCGTAACCGGCGTGGCGACGGATTTCTCCCGCCTGTCCTGAAGCGGCAAATGCAGCCTCCAAACGCTCTGGCCGCAGTCCACTGTCAAGCCAAGGATCGTCCTCGCCCTGATCGATCAGAACCGGGCCGGGGAAAGTCTGCTTGGCGAACAAGCGGCTGGCGTCGTGGGCTTCCCAGAGCGCTTCGTCAGGTCCAAGGTAGGCCCCCAAACACACCTGACCCCACTCAACCTCCATCGGCGCTGCAATCGGCGCAAAGGCGGAAAGCGACTTGAACAGGCCCGGATGGCGCAGCGCCAGCGTCAGTGCGCCGTGACCGCCCATGGAATGCCCGGACACGCCCAACCGCTCCCGATCGATCGGCAGCGCTGTCGTCACGGCTTCGATCAGATCGCGCGTGATGTAGGTCTCCATCTGGAAATGCGGTGCCCAAGGCGCTTGCGTGGCGTCCACGTAGAAGCCCGCCCCCTGCCCCAGATTGTAGCGCTCATCATCGGCCACGCCTTCCCCGCGTGGCGAGGTATCCGGCGCGATGAAGGCGATACCGGCTTCAGCGGCGTAGCGTTGCACGCCGGACTTGATGGTGACGTTTTCCTCCGTACACGTCAGCCCAGACAGGAACACCAGCCCGGCCAGCGTCTCCCCCTGGGCAAGCGTGTCGGCTTTGGGTGGCAGGAAGACGGCCACGCGCATGGGCGTGCCGGTTGCTGCGCTGCTGTGCTCAAGCGTCAGCTGACGCCCACCGAAACAGCGGCATTCGCTCACGATCTTCATGGTTATCGCTTTCTGTTGCTGGCTTAGAATTCGATGACCGAACGGATCGACTTGCCTTCGTGCATGAGGTCGAAGGCATCGTTGATCTGGTCAAGCGGCATCTTGTGCGTGATCAGATCGTCGATGTTGATCTTCCCTTCCATGTACCAGTCCACGATCTTCGGCACGTCCGTCCGGCCTTTGGCCCCGCCAAAGGCCGTACCGCGCCAATTGCGGCCCGTGACCAGCTGGAACGGCCGGGTGGAGATCTCTGCACCCGCCGGCGCGACACCGATGATGATCGATGTGCCCCAACCCTTGTGACAGCACTCCAGCGCATCGCGCATCACTTGAACGTTGCCGATGCACTCAAAGGAGTAATCCGCGCCGCCTTTGGTCAGGCTGACCAGATAGGGCACCAGATCGCCTTCGACTTCGGTCGGGTTGACGAAATGGGTCATGCCGAACTTTTCGGCGATGTCCTTGCGGCCATTGTTCAGGTCAACGCCGACAATCATATCCGCACCGGCGAGCCGTGCGCCCTGAATCACGTTGAGGCCGATGCCGCCCAGGCCAAAGACGACGACATTGTCGCCGGGCTGGACTTTGGCCGTGTTGATGACCGCCCCGATGCCCGTGGTCACGCCGCAACCGATGTAGCAGATCTTGTCGAATGGCGCGTCTTCGCGAACCTTGGCGACCGCAATCTCCGGCAGTACCGAGAAATTCGAGAACGTCGATGTGCCCATGTAGTGGAACAGCCGGTCCTGCCCCAGCGAAAAGCGCGAGCTCTTGTCGGGCATGAGCCCCTGTCCCTGCGTCTCGCGGATGGACTGACACAGATTGGTTTTGCCCGAGGTGCAGTAGTCGCACTCGCGGCATTCAGGGGTATAGAGCGGAATCACATGGTCGCCCTTCTTCAGCGACTTCACGCCCGGGCCAACATCAACCACCACGCCCGCACCTTCATGGCCCAGAACCGCTGGGAAGATCCCTTCTGGATCAGCGCCGGAGAGGGTAAAGGCGTCCGTGTGGCACACGCCGGTTGCCTTCATCTCGATCATGACCTCGCCCTCGCGCGGCCCGTCAACGTTGATGGTGGTCACTTCCAACGGCTTGCCCGCCTGAACGGCGACGGCGGCTCTGCTCTCGACCATGGTACTCTCCCCTACTCCGGTCCCTTGAATGATGGGCTGCACCATGCCTTCAAGCCGGGGATGTGACAAGCGGAGGATTTACGCTTTCTAGACCTGTTCCAGCTCGACCAGCGTGCCAACGAAGTCCTTGGGGTGAAGGAACAGGACGGGCTTGCCGTGTGCGCCGATTTTGGGTTCGCCATCGCCCAGCACGCGCGCGCCTTGTGCCTTCATCCGATCGCGGGCGAGCAAGATATCGTCCACCTCGTAACAGAGATGATGCATGCCGCCGTCAGGGTTCTTTTCGAGGAAGCGCGCAATCGGCGAGTCATCGCCCAAGGGTTCGAGCAACTCGATCTTGGTGTTGGGCAACTCGACAAAAACCACGGTCACGCCGTGCTCAGGCAGCGGCTGAGGCGCGGAAACCACCGCGCCCAGCGTATCCCGATAAGTCGCAGACGCTGCGGCCAGATCCGGCACAGCAATCGCGACGTGGTTCAAGCGACCCAACATGGCATCAGACCCTCAAGACAGAGACCGTCACCAACGGCTTTTTGCCAATGGTGTCGCGGCAGAACTTGCGCAGCGACTTGAATACCGCCGTTTCGACCGCGTCGTCAGACTTGCGGTCATTCTTGTTCATGCGGTCTACAGCGTCCCAAGCCCAATCCGCCGCTTCATCTTCAATATCATCCTCTTCCGGGCTCTCAAAGACACCGGCGGAAACAAGGATTGGATCAGCGACGATCGTGCCACGGTCGTTGATGGCCAGAGCGACGTTGATCGTCCCGTTGTGCATCATCCGCTTGCGCAAGCGCACCATCTCGCTTTCCAGCGCGACCAGACGGCGACCGTCCAGACCGAGAACGTCAACATCGATGCGGGAAATCACTTCCGCGTCCTGCCCTTTCTTGAACCGGATAACGTCACCGTCGCCCGGCGCAAGCGCTTGTCCGACTTGGCAGGTCAGGGCGAGCTTGGCATTTTCCAGCTGGTGCCGGGTTTCCCCGTGCACGGCCACTGCCACTTGCGGCTTGGTCCACTGGTACATCTGCATCAGCTCATCCCGCTGCGGGTGACCCGTGACATGGACGTTCAAGTCGTCCTTGCCGTCCACCAGCACCTCGACACCCAGCGCCGCAAGGTTGTTACGCACGCGGTTGATGTCGG
Source organism: Alphaproteobacteria bacterium (assembly GCA_965658725.1). GTDB lineage: Bacteria > Pseudomonadota > Alphaproteobacteria > UBA7985 > UBA7985 > UBA7985. The sequence continues at coordinate 24,017 of CBFHUI010000007.1, forward strand.
TCTCGTTGCCCGGAATTTCACGGCTGGAGTACACCACCGTATCACCGGGGCTGAGCGTCACGTGCTGGTGCTCATTGCGGGACAGCTTGGACAGCGCAGCACGCGGCTCGCCCTGCGTCCCGGTTACCAGCATCAGCACTTCCTCACGCGGCAACCGGCCGACAGCGTCTTCGGGGACAACATCGGGGAAGGACTGCAGATAGCCATTTTCTTTGGACACCTCATAGAGGCGGTGCAGGGAGCGCCCGATCAGTGCCAACCGGCGGCCGGTCGCTTCGGCCACCTTAGCGACCGTCGCAACTCGCGCCACGTTGGTCGCAAAGCACGTCACGGCCACGCGGCCCGTTGCGTTCTTCACCACCTCCAGCAAATCCGGGTAGACCTCGCCTTCGGAGCCTGAATGGCCTTCTTCGAGCGCATTCGTGCTGTCACAGACCAGGCCGAGCACGCCGTCGCGGCCCAGCGCGGCAAGCCGGTCGCTGTCAAACATCATGCCCAGCTGAGGGTCCGGGTCGATCTTCCAGTCGCCAGTGTGGATCATCCGGCCCACCGGCGTGGTGATCGACAGGGCGCAAGCTTCGGGAATGGAGTGGGTGACCGGCACGAATTCAACGTCAAAGCCGCCGATCTTCACGCTGCTGCCGGGCTTGACCCGGATCAGGTCGCCGGTTGATCCGCCGTAGCTATCGACCTTGCGCTCAATCATGGACACGCCAAAGGGCGTGGCATAGACGGGGCAGTCGAGATCGTCGATCAGGTGCGGGATGCCGCCGATGTGGTCTTCGTGCGCGTGGGTGATCGCCATGCCGACAATCTTACCCCCGCCTTCGACCAGCGCGCTGACGTCGGGGACGAGAACGTCCATCCCCGGCGTGCTCAAGTCGCCAAAAGCAACGCCACAATCAACCACCAACCACTCGTTGTTGTGGCCATAGGCATAGAGGTTCATTCCAATTTCCCCGCAACCCCCAAGGGCCACGAAAAGGATCTCGTCCTTCGCGGGTTTCGTTAGGCGTCCAGCCATAAGTCTCCTTTGCCCAACAGGGCCATGCCTGCCGGTCATTGTATAGCAGGGACACGCGCGCAGCGGCGGGGCTTGCTTCAGCCCGCATGAGAAACCGCGTGGTGCCCCTTTCTGTGTTTTGGCGCTGTTGTTAAGCCTGCGCCTTGGCCCAATCCGAATAGAGAGCCGCCAATCCCTTGACGGTGAAATCTGGGTCGATGATGTCGAAGACATCGGTGCCGTCTGCAAACAAAGCCGCTAGGCCACCGGTCGCCACCACGGGCGCACTCTGCATGTCCAGCTCTTCACGCAAACGGGCAATCAAGCCCTCAACCATCGACACGTAACCCCAGAACAGGCCCGACTGCATGCAGGCGACCGTGTCCCGGCCCAGAACCGACGCTGGCTTGCGCAGGTCGATCCGGGGAAGTCTCGCAGCGGCTTGATACAGTGCTTCGGCGGAGAGATTAACCCCCGGTGCAATCACACCTCCAATGTAAGCACCGTCTGCCGCAACCACGTCCAGCGTCGTTGCCGTCCCGAAATCAACCACAATCGCCGGACCCTGCCCCAGCACTGTCGCGACCGCGCGCGTGTTCACCAGCCGGTCTGCGCCAACCTGATCGGGGCGGTCCACGCGGACCTCGAAGTTTATCGGAACCTCGTCTTCACCCACCACCAGCGGCACGCAGTTGAAATAAACTTCTGCGAGTTGCTTGAGGCCGAACAGCGCGGCAGGCCGGACCGAAGAGATGATCACGCCCGTGATCTGCTTCGCCTTGGTCCCGCGCAGCTTCATGAGTTGTCGCAGCCAGACCCCATCTTCATCCGCCGTGCGTCGGTCATCCGCCGAGCGCCGCCACGACACGACAGGGCTACCGTCGTCCATGAGCGTGAAGAGAACGTTGGTGTTTCCAGAATCAATCGCAAGCAGCATGATCGCGCGCCTCGTACCCTGTCTCTAACCGTGCGGTGCAGAGGCTAGCATGACATCTCCGGCCATGATTGTCCGAACTTTTCCGCCCGGCAGCTTGAGGCGCAGGGCCCCAGTCTCTTCATCCAGCCCGATGAACTGCCCGCTGATCTGCTCGTCACCGTCCAACCGCACCCGAATATCCTCACCCAGATAGAGCGCACGCGCCTGCCAATCACGGAACAGTTGGTGGCGGGGGCCCGGCTCGCGGTCAAAGCGCTCAACCGCCTCGGCCCAGCCGTGGATCAGGTGCAGCACCACGTCCCGCGCCGATCCATCGTAACCCAGCGATCGTAGATCGCGCGCGATGTAGTCGGGGCGGTCCAGCGTGGGGGCCGTCTCGATGTTCAAGCCAAGCCCCAGCACCAGCGCCTGTCCCCGTCCTTGAGGCAAACTCACCGTCTCCAGCAGCAGGCCAGCGACCTTGCCGCCGCTGATGAAAACGTCGTTGGGCCACTTGAGACCGATGCTGGCTTCGGGAAAGCCGCACACATCTCTCAGCGTCCGCGCGAGGACCAGACCGGCCACGTAGCTCAGCGCGGGCCAGTCGCGCACGGGTGAATGCGGAAAGTGGATGAAGCTGATGGCCAGATTGCCCGCCGTGCTCGTCCAACTGCCCGCCGCTCGGCCCCGTCCGCGCCCGGCGGTTTGTTCGTGTGTGAGGATGAGCGTGGGACCGTCGATCTCGCCCGCGCGAACCAGTGCGAGGGCTTCGTCGCTGGTCGAGCCAAGCTGATCGTGGAACCGGCCTTGCCATGGCGACGGTAGATCGGTTGGCGTCAAGTCAAAGGGGCGGGCCGTCATCGGCGCGGCCCCTTTGAACAGTGCCGCACTGGCGCGGCGACGGCTGGCTTAAGCAAAGACGCCCGCAGCCGTGGTGGCCCAATTGACCACCAGCATCACCACTGCAAGGAACAGCAGCAGCGACAGGGCGGACAGGCCGTAGACCGCCCGCAGGGTCACGTCCGCACCGTCGAACTCACCGTCTTCACCCGGCTCGTCGAAGAAGGCGACCTTGATGATGCGGATGTAGTAGAAGGCGGAGACAACCGACGTCACCAGACCGATGACGGCAAGCCACCAGAAGCCCGCTTCGACGGCAGCGGTAAAGACGAAGAACTTGCCGAAGAACCCGGCCAGCGGCGGAATGCCTGCCATGGAGAAGAACACCACCAGCAACGCCAGCGCCATCGGCAGGCGGGAGCGGGAGAGGCCAGCGAGATCGCTGATCTGCTCGACTGGTTCGCCGGAACGCTTCATCGACAGGATCAACGCAAAGGCACCAAGGTTCATCACCACGTAGGTCGCCAGGTAGACCAGACAGCCGGCAACACCAGCTTCCGACCCAGCCGCGACGCCGACGAGTGCGAAGCCCATGTGACCGATCGAGGAGTAGGCCATCATCCGCTTGATGTTGGTCTGCCAAATGGCCGCCAGCGAGCCCCAGACCATGGAGACCACAGCCAGCAGGATCACGATTTGCCGCCACTCGGCGGTGATGTCGGCAAAGGGCTCTAGCATCACTCGGATGACCAGCGCGAAGGCCCCCATCTTGGATGCGGTCGCGAGGAAAGCAGTGATCGGCGTGGGTGCGCCCTGGTAGACGTCCGGGGTCCACATGTGGAAGGGCGCGGCCGAGATCTTGAAGCCCAGACCGGCGATCAGGAACACCAGCCCGATGATCAGGCCAAAGGAAGCGTCACCGCCGATGCCTTCAGCAACAGCGCTGAAGCTGGTCCCGCCGGTGTAGCCGTAGACCATGGACATACCATAGAGCAGGATGCCCGAGGACAGCGCACCGAGGATAAAGTACTTCAGCCCGGCTTCAGAGGCGCGCAGGTTGTCCCGGCGCATTGCGGCAAGGACGTAGGCGGAAAGCGAGGAAAGCTCGATGCCCAGATAGACCGTCATCAGGTCCTGCGCCGAAACCATAATCGACAGACCCACGGCCGCGTAGATCATCAGCACGGGCATTTCGAACCGGCGGAAGGTGTCGCTGGTGAAGGTCACGGCCATCAGCGCGGAAACACCGCCTGCGGCGAAAATCACCACTTTGGCAAAGCGCGCGAAGGCGTCGTTGACGAACAGGTTGTTGAACCCCATGCCCATCGGCGCCACCACGGCGACTGTCGCAGCGGCGAACATCAGCGCAGCAGCAGACAGCGTGATGACGTGGAAGTCACGGTTGCCTCGGAAGGCTCCCCAGATCAGCAGCACCATCCCCATAACCGCGAGCAGCAGCTCGGGCAGGATCACCGTGATGTCAGAGAAATTCGAATTCATCGATCAAACCCCTATCAGCGGATCATTGCGAAGCAGCAACGCCAGCGGCGTCGGCTTCTACGTAGGGAACAAGGAGTGCATCCACGGACGCCGACATCATGTCGAGGAACGGCATGGGGTAGATCCCCATCCAGAGCACGAGAATAACCAGCGGCGCGAAAATAAAGATTTCCCGCGGGGTCATGTCGAGCATGGCCTTGAGGTCGTCTTTTTCCAGCTTGCCAAAAACCACGCGGCGGTAGAGCAGCAGCATGTAGGTTGCACCCAGAACGATGCCCGATGCGGCCAGGATGCCGATCCACATGTTCGCCTTGAACGCCCCGAACAATGTCATGAACTCACCCACGAAGCCCGCCGTACCCGGCAGACCGACAGAGGCCATCATGAACAGCATGAAGATAATTGCGTAGCGCGGCATGACTTCGACGATGCCGCCGTAGCGGGAGATCATGCGCGTGTGCAGGCGGTCGTAGACGACACCGACGATCAGGAACAAGGCAGCAGAAATGACACCGTGGCTGAGCATCTGGAAGATCGCGCCATTCACGCCCAGATCGTTGAGCGAGAAAATCCCCAGCGTCACGTAACCCATATGCGCCACCGATGAGTAGGCGATGAGCTTCTTCATATCCTCTTGCGCCAGCGCGACGATAGAGGTGTAGACGATGGCAATGATCGACAGGATCTGCACAAACAGCGCCAGCGCTTCAGACGCATCTGGCAGCATGGGCAGGGAGAAGCGCAGGAAGCCATAGCCCCCCATTTTCAGCAGCACCCCGGCAAGGATCACAGACCCCGCCGTCGGCGCCTCCACGTGTGCATCCGGCAGCCACGTGTGGACTGGCCACATGGGCATTTTCACGGCGAAAGACGCAAAGAACGCCAGCCACAGCCATATCTGCAGGTTCTGCGCCAGCCCCAAATCACCCTGCACCAACACCGAAATGTCAGCCGTCCCCTGAGTGAACATTAGGGTCATGATCGCCACCAGCATCAAAACCGAGCCCAGCAGCGTGTAGAGGAAGAACTTAAAGGCCGAGTAAACCCGGCGCGCGCCGCCCCAGACGCCGATGATCAGGAACATCGGGATCAGCACGGCTTCGAAGAATACGTAGAACAGCACCAGATCCAGCGCCACAAAGGTGCCGATCATCAGCGCCTCGAGCACCAGGAAGGCGACCATGTATTCCTTCATGCGGTGCTTTACCGCGTCCCAGGCGGACAGGATACACAGCGGCGTCAGCAGCGTGGAAAGCAGCACGAACAGCACTGAAATGCCATCCACGCCCACGCGATAGGCGATGTTGTACTGCGCGATCCACGTGTACTCTTCGGTATACTGAAAGCCCGGATCTTCACGGTCAAAACCGAACCAAAGCAGCAGCGACACAACAAACACGATGGTCGAGTTGGCCAGCGCCACTTGCTTGGCGTTGCGGGCAACGGTGGCCTCGTCCCCGCGCGCGAGCAGCAGGATCGCCAGCGCGCCGATCAGCGGCAGAGCGATGAGGATGGAAAGAAACGGCAGGTTATCCATGATGGTGGTGTCCTCGTCTTTCCCGGCTTAGTTGCCGCCTGCCAGAAGCTGGCCAGCAAAGCCGCTTCCGAACAGGAACAGTGTGATGATTGCGACCAGACCAGCGACCATGACGAAGCCGTAGTGGTAGATGTACCCAGTCTGCATTGAGCTGAAGAAGCGCGCGAACAGCTGGCTGGCATTGGCCACGCCGTTCGGGCCGAAGCGGTCGATGATGCTGCCGTCGCCGACCTTCCACAGGAAGCGGCCAAAGCTCTGGATCGGGCGGACGAACAGGAAGTCGTAGATCTCGTCAAAGAACCACTTGCGACGGAAGAAGATGTCGATCGGAGCGAAGGTCTTGGCGATCTGCTTGGGCACGTTTGGCATCATCAGGTAGAACACCGCGCTCAGGCCCAGGCCGGAAACGGCCATGACCAGCGGCAGGATTTTCACCCATGCCGCGCTGGCGTGCATCTTGTCGATCAGATCGTGATCCTTGACCACAGAGTCCGCCCAGAAGGTTGCGGCGTGGGCGGCTTCCTTGAGGTGCTTGCCGCCCTCCCCGCTGCCATAGCCGTGGTGGCCGCCTTCCATGAACCAAGGATAGGCCACACCGCCCGCGAGCACCGCACCGATGGCGAGCACGACCAGCGGGCCGATCATCACCAGCGGGCTTTCGTGCGCGTGGTCAAAGGTGTGCTTGTCCGCGCGGGTCTCACCGTGGAAGGTGAGGAACAGCAGGCGGCCGGAGTAGAACGCCGTCAGGAAGGCTGCGCCAATCCCTGCCCAGAAGGCAAAGTTGCCGGTCAGCGTGTGGGCTGCGTGCGCGGCTTCAAGGATCGCATCCTTGGAATAGAAGCCAGCGAAACCGAAGCCAGCCGGGCCGAAGAGGAACGGAATGCCAATCCCCGCCAGCGCCAGCGAACCAATCCACATGTAGGCGTACGTCACCGGCACCTTGCGCCAGATCCCACCCATTTTGCGCATGTCCTGTTCGTGGTGCATGGCGTGGATCACCGAGCCAGCGCCCAAGAACAGCAGCGCTTTGAAGAACGCGTGGGTCATCAGATGGAAGACAGCCGCGTCATAGGCACCAACACCGGCGGCAAAGAACATGTAGCCCAGCTGCGAACAGGTCGAGTAGGCGATCACGCGCTTGATGTCGAACTGGGTCAGGCCAACAGTCGCAGCAAAAATTGCGGTCAGCGCACCGATGATCGTGACAAAATCCAGCACCAGCGGCGCAAGCTCGAACAGCGGCGAGAGACGCGCCACCATGAACACGCCAGCCGTAACCATGGTCGCGGCGTGGATCAGCGCGGAGACAGGCGTTGGGCCTTCCATCGCGTCTGGAAGCCAGGTGTGCAGGAGGAACTGCGCCGACTTCCCCATCGCGCCCATGAACAGCAGGAAACAAACGATCATGATCGAGGTGTCAAAGGACATCCCGAAGATGCCCGGCAGCGGGTGATCCGCATCGACGTGGCGCGCAACTTCGAGCACGCCTTGCTCGCCCGAAAACGCAACAGAACCGGTCAGCAGGAAGGCCCCGAAGATGCCCAGCGCAAAGCCAAAGTCACCCACGCGGTTCACGATAAACGCCTTCATCGCCGCCGCGTTGGCGGACGGCTTGTGGTACCAGAACCCGATCAGCAGGTAAGAGCTCAGCCCTACCCCTTCCCAGCCGAAGAACAGCTGGATCAGGTTGTCTGCGGTCACCAGCATCAGCATGGCAAAGGTAAACAGGCTCAAGTAGGCCTGGAACCGCGGGATCGACTTGTCCTCGGACATGTAGCCGGCGGAGTAGATGTGCACGATGGACGACACGACGGTCACAACCACCAGCATCACGGCGGTCAGCGTATCGATGCGCAGCGCCCAGCTGGCCGCAAAGTCGCCCGAAGCAAACCACGTGAACAGCGGAACGACGTAGGCGTCCTGATGGTTCAGGCCCACTTGCACAAACAGCCAAACCGACAGCAGCGCCGCCAGCACCATCGCGCCAGAGGTCAGCAGCTGTGCCCCCCGGTCGCCCAGGCGCTTGTCTGCAAAGCCGGTGATGATCGCCGCCAGCAGCGGCAGGAAAACAATCGCTTTTTCGATGAGGAAATCAAACATGACGCTGCCCTAGCCCTTCATCGAGTTGATGTCTTCGATCTCAATGTTCCCCCGGTTACGGAAGAACACCACGAGGATCGCCAGCCCGATGGCCGCTTCTGCCGCCGCGACGGTGAGGATCAGCAGCGCAAAGATCTGCCCTGTCAAATCGCCCAACTCGGTCGAAAAGGCGATCAGGTTCACGTTGACCGACAGGAGCATCAGCTCGACAGACATAAGGATAATGATGACGTTCCGCCGGTTGAGCAGAATGCCGAACAGGCCGATCGTGAGCAGCAAAGCTCCGACAACCAGATAGTGTTCGAGCGTAATGGCCATGGTCTTCGTCTTATCTCCGTGGCGCGGGCTGAGAGCGTCCCAGACGCGCCGTTCAAAAGGTCGTAAGTGTGTGACGTGTGTCGTTTATTCCTGCGCCGCGCGCTGCCTGCTCAGCCGATGCCCTTGCCGGACTCAACCTTGCGCAGGGCGACGGCTTCGTCGCGGCTCCGCTCGATCTGCTGCGGGATGGATTGCTTCTTCACCCCATCGCGCTGACGCAGCGTCAGGGTAATCGCGCCAATCATGGCGACCAGCAGCACCAGACCGGACATCTGGAAGAGCAGGAAGTAATCGGTGTAGAGGATCTGCCCCAACGCTTCGGTGACGTTCAGGTCAGCGAAGGCAGGGTTGGTCGCGGCCGCTGGCGCGTCCTGTCGGAAGGCCCGCGTGGTGATGACGATGATCAGCTCAGCCGCAACGGCGAGCCCGACCAGCACTCCCACGACGCCAAACCGCTTCACCCCTTGGAACAGCCGGTTTTCGCCGACGTGCAGCATCATCACGACAAAAAGGAACAACACCGCAACCGCGCCGACGTAGACGATCACAAGGATCATCGCCACAAACTCTGCCCCGCGCAGCACGAACAGCGCTGAGCATGAGAAGAACGCGAGGATGAGAAACAGCACCGAATGAACGGCGTTGCGAGAGCCGACCACCATGAGCGCCGACGCGATGGTCACGCCCGCAAACAGGTAGAAGGTCAAGCCCGAGATGATCTCTTCCATGTCAGTCTAACTTTCCTTACTGGCTGACCGGCCCGCCCTAGCGGTAGGCAGCGTCCTGCGCGATGTTGGCAGCGATCAGGTGTTCCCACCGGTCGCCGTTATCGAGCAACTTGTCTTTGTTGTAGTAAAGCTCCGCCCGGGTTTCGGTGGAGAACTCGTAGTTCGGCCCTTGCACGATCGCATCAACCGGGCATGCTTCCTGGCAATAGCCGCAGTAGATGCACTTGGTCATGTCGATGTCGTACCGCGTGGTGCGGCGGGAGCCGTCTTCGCGGGGCTCGGCTTCGATGGTGATGGCCTGCGCCGGACAGATAGCCTCGCACAGCTTGCAGGCAATGCAGCGCTCTTCCCCGGTAGGGTAGCGGCGCAGGGCGTGTTCACCGCGGAAACGCGGGCTCAGAACACCCTTTTCATAGGGGTAGTTCACCGTCACGCGGCGCGCGGTGAACATGGACCAGAGCGTCAGGCTCATCCCGCGAACAAGTTCGAGCAGGAGCAGGCTGCGCAGGGAACTGAGGAGTGCAGACATGGCCAGGAGCCTTTTCGTTTAGAGGTCGAAACCGACGATGACGCCGGCGGTCAGGACGACCCAGAACAGAGACAGCGGCAGGAACACTTTCCAGCCCAGACGCATCAGCTGATCGTAGCGGTAACGGGGGACCGTTGCGCGGACCCAGAGGAAGACGAAAGCGATGAACGACGTTTTCAGCACGAACCAGATCGGCTGCATCCAAACGTCACCGAGGAACCAGACGTCGATCGGTGCAAGGTAGCCGCCGAGGAACAGCGTCACGGTCATTGCGGACATCAGCAGGATGTTCGCGTATTCGCCCAGGAAGAACAGCGCGAACTGCATGGACGAGTATTCGAGGAAGTAACCGGCGACCAGCTCGGACTCGCCTTCAGGCAAGTCGAACGGCGCGCGGTTGGTTTCTGCCAGAGCCGAGATAAAGAACACCACGAACATCGGGAAATGCGGGATCGCGAACCACAGGCCGCGCTGCGCTTCGACAATGTTGCCGAGGTTGAACCCGCCCGCTCCCACGGTGATTACAACCGTGATGATGATCAGGCCCATGGACACTTCGTAAGAGACCATCTGCGCTGCGGAACGCAAAGCGCCGAGGAAAGGGTACTTCGAGTTCGACGCCCAGCCGGACATGATGATCCCGTAGACCCCCAGCGAGGAGATCGCAAACAGGTACAGCAGGCCCAGATTAATGTCTGCGATGGCAAAGTTCTCGGTGATCGGCATCACGGCCCACGCCAGCATCGCCAGGGCAAAGGTCAGCATGGGCGCGAGGAAGAAGACGACCTTGTTCGCACCAGCGGGCAGGATCACTTCCTTGAACATCAGCTTCAGCGCATCGGCCCAAGGCTGCAACACCCCGAAAGGCCCCACCACGTTCGGGCCATGCCGGAACTGCGCCGCCGCGATTACCTTACGCTCGGCAAGGGTCATGTACGCCACGCCCAGAATAACCGGAACAATCACAACCAGAATGGTCAGCAGAATCTTCAGCGCAGGCCAAACGGTCGTAAGAAAGAGGTCCATCATAGCCTTTACTCCGCCGCTTCACGCGCTTGGTCGAGCGAACCAGCGAGGTAAACTTCCGTGCACTCCGCCATGGTCTTCGACGTCCGGGAAATCGGACAGGTCATGTAGTAGTTGTCGATGATCGGCTCGAAAGCCGCTTCCTGCATGTCGCCCGCCACACCCGGCAGCGCCCATTCAGTCGCCTCGATCTGGTCAATCCCGCCCATGTGCGGCACGGCTTCGACCATGGCCTGACGCAGCGCGCCGAGGTCGTCGAAGGGCAAGGGCTTGCCCAGCGCGCCGGACAGCGCGCGCAGGATGGTCCAGTCTTCACGCGCATCGCCGGGGGCGAAGGTCGCCAGTCGACCCGCTTGCACGCGACCTTCGGTGTTGACGAACAGCCCGCTTTTCTCAGTGTAGGCTGAGCCGGGCAGGATCACGTCTGCCACGCTCGCACCCGCATCGCCGTGGTGGCCCTGGTAGACCACAAAGGCTTTGCGCAGGGTCTCGGTATCGAACTCGTCAGCACCGAGCAGGTAGACCATTTCGATCTCCCCGGATTGCGCGCCGGCGAGGATATCGCCCATGCCCTTGCCGCCTTCGCCGGGCAAAAAGCCCATGTCCAGACCGGCAACCCGCGCCGCCGCAGTGTGCAGCACGTTGAACCCGTTGAAGTCGTCTTGGATCGCGCCGAACTTCTCAGCAATCTGACCCGCCATGTTCAGCACCGCCGCGCCGTCTTCACGCGCCAGAGCGCCCTGACCGACGATGATCACAGGCTTCTTTGCCGTCCGCAGCGCGTCAGCAGCAGCCGTGCGGCCGTCCAGAATGTCGCTCAGCGTCTGCGGACCCGCGCCGACCCAGGTGGTCTCGTAGCTCAGGTCGTGGGGCGCACCCACGCCGAAGACTTGCAGCTCACCAGTCAGGAACCGCTTGCGAATGCGCGCGTTGATCAGCGGCGCTTCCCAGCGGGGGTTGGAGCCGATCAACAGCACGGCGTCGGCCTCTTCGAGACCGGCGATGGTCGTGTTGAACAGCCAGCCCGAGCGGTTGCCGCCGGTTGCCAGCGCCGCGCCGTCTTGACGGCAGTCGAGGTTCTTAGAACCCTTGGCGTCCATCAGAGCCTTGAGCGCAAACATGCTTTCCGCGTCACACTGATCGCCAGCAATGGCGGCGATCTTGTCCGCTGCGGTCGCGTTGAACTTCTCAACAACGGCAGAGAAAGCTTCATCCCAGCTCGCCGGACGCAGCTTACCATTCTCCCGCACGTAAGGGCGATCGAGACGCTGACGGCCCAGACCATCGATGGCGTGGCGGGATTTGTCCGCGAGCCACTCTTCGTTCACGTCCTCATGCAGGCGCGGCAGCACGCGCAGCACTGAACGGCCCCGCGCATCAATACGAATGTTGGCACCGACGGCATCCATCGCGTCGATGGAGGAGGTTTTGCGCAGCTCCCACGGGCGCGCGGTAAAGGCGTAAGGCTTGGAAGTCAGCGCGCCGACTGGGCAGATGTCTACAAGGTTGCCCGACAGCTCGGACTGTACCGCGCGTTCGATCGTCGAGATCTCAGCGTGTTCACCCCGGTTCAGCAGGCCGATGTCCTCGGTGCCAGCAACTTCGGTGGCAAAGCGCACACAGCGGGTGCACTGAATACAGCGGGTCATGATCGTCTTGATCAGCGGGCCCATGTACTTTTCTTCAACCGCGCGCTTGTTCTCGGCAAAGCGTGAACCGTCGCGGCCAAAGGCTTGCGCCTGATCCTGCAAATCACACTCCCCGCCCTGATCACAGCTCGGGCAGTCCAGCGGGTGGTTGAGCAGCAGGAATTCCATGACCCCTTCACGGGCCTTCTTCCCCTTGTGGGTGGGGGTGTGGACCCTCCGCCCATCGCTACACGGCCGCGCACACGACGCCGCCGGCTTGGGCGCGCGGCCGCGCTGGTCTTCGACTTCGACCAGACACATGCGGCAGTTGCCGGCCACAGACAGGCGATCGTGGTAGCAGAACCGGGGGATTTCAGCGCCGGCAAGTTCAGCGACTTGCAGCACGCTCATACCGTGTTCAAATTCGACTTCGACACCGTCCACAATGGCTTTGGGCATGGATATTCTCGATCTTGGTGAACCGGGGACAAACTGCCCCCTTTCTACGTGGCCGTAAAAAACACGTCGGAACCCAAAACCTCAAGCCCTAGTTTGTCACATATATAGTGCCTGCGCGCACACCAGTTTTACGCCAGCGACATTGACCTGCGCGCTAAAATCGGAAAGCGACGCCAACATTGCCCCAAATATCGGTCGCTTTACCGCGCTCGGTGACCCACGGAGACTGCGCCGCGTCGTCCAGCAACTGCACCAGACCAGCCGCGCCCTGCAGCTCGAAATTGCGGCTCAGAGGTACGACCGCGCCCAGTGAAAGCCCGGTAGACTTGAGGCCAGCGCCTGCGGTGTAGGCTGACAAGCCCGAACGTGCAGCCTCGCTGGCGGAGATCCCGAAGTGCTGCGACATGTAAGCGTCGTCGGCAAAAGTAACGTCGCCACGCACCGCCAAATCAAGCGCTCGACCGCCCCCCAATCGCATCAGGGGTGCATAGAGCGTTAGGCCCAATTGACCCTCAAACCCCTCTCGCGGGGTCGGAAATATCTCTGGGGACCAGAGTTTCCCCAAAATCTTCGCGTCCAAAGCAATCGAGTCGACCCCAACACTGCCCCAGACACCGGCTGCCAGCGAGGGATAGAGGTAGTCCAGCCCCTCCCTCGGACCGGTGCTGACATGGTCACCCCACAGGTTGGCACTGATCCCCAGTTGCAACCAGTCCTGCGACACAACAGGAATATCAATCGACGACAGGGATTGCAGCGGCGACCGTGCTGCTTGGGCAGAACCATAATCGGCGGCAAGGTTGATGGTCAGGCCCAACTCGCCCGAGCCCTCATAGGCGCTGTCATAGCCCACCGTAATCCCCCAAGGCCGACCGCGCAGCCACTTGGGCACGTTGCTCTCAGCCTGCGCCGCCGGAGAAACCACGACACGCTGAGCCTCGGCAGGCGTCGGCATGGCCCACGTTCCCAGGCTCAGCATGAGCGTCAAAACAAAGGCCAAAGACGGCGCAGCAACGCGCAAAATGGGGGTTAGCAGGGGCAACGCGGGTCTCCTTGCACGCCAGCGGTAAACAGGGCCGGAGTGTCGTGGAGATTTAAAGGCGACACCACGCCTTTTTTTGCGCCTTTGCGCGTTTGTGGGGATAAGACCCCTTTATTCCCTACCCATGCGCGAAAAAAGCCGCTCCAGAGCCGTGACATGCACCGCACCCACCACCAGCGTCAGCAGCGAATACCAAGCGAACAGCAAGAAAGCCTGCAACGCGACGCGGATGTTGAGCGGGGCAAAGTCCATGTCGGCGAGGCGGAAAGGCGAGCGCGGGTTGGCCTCTATACTGTAGCCGACGGCCAACGCAGCCAGCGCAGACACGCCCCAAGCCACAATGAGCCAGAACGGCCAGTTCAACTGCCGCCCAAACTGCCGCCGCTTGTGCAAGCCCCAAAGACCGATCAGCAGAGCGATCAGGAAAGTGGGCAGCAAGCACGACTGCGCGCAATGCCACAGCATCCCCATTGCGCTCATCCCGTCGCCCTCAACGCCATGGCGGAACATCGGACTGATGACCCCGAAAAACATCAATCCCAATGGCAGGGTCACCACTGCTGCAAAAGCGCTCGAGCCGGTGACGTAGAGCACTTGCGGCAGCAGTTTGCTGCGCGCTGCCTGCACGGGGTGGAGAGGTGTGGTCATGCGGTTTGGGCCTTCGCTGGATCAACGACGCGCTGTGTTCAAGGCAGTACGCGTCCTATGATAGAGCAATTTTAGAGCCATTCCCGCAAATTGATTAGCTGCAAGCGCGACATTCCGCCTCACCCTGCGCCATACCTGCGATCAAAAAAGCAAAAGGCGCTGCCCCCCGGTCTGAGGTACAGCGCCTTTTCTTTGGCTTGCAGCGGGACGAGGGTTTGCGCGCTAAACGCTTAGGCGCGCAGGTGCTCATTGTCCGGGTCAAAGGGGCTGTGCGGGATGATCTTTGCCGGGCGCAAACCGTCCAGCACGCGCACTTCGCAAGCCGCGCCGACCTCTGCCTGCTCCGCATCCATGTAGCCTAGGAGGAGCGATTTGTTGACGAAGTGGCCAAAGCCCCCCGCCGTACCCCGGCCCACGACTTTACCGTCCATGATGATCGGCTCGTTGCCGAAGCAATCGGCGTCGTCGGCATCGACTTCGATGGTAACGTAAGACAACTTCGCGCCATCTGCTTTTTCACTGGCCAGCGCGTCACGGCCGATGAACTCGCCCTTGTTCATCCGCACGAACGGGCTCAGGCCCGCTTGCAGGATGGAGTTTTCCGCGTTCAGGTCCGTACCCCACATGCGGTAGGACTTTTCCAGCCGCATCGAGTCCATGGCCCGCAGACCGACCAGATCGATGTCGTACTTTTTGCCCGCTTCCATGATCGCGTCATAGAGGTGCGCTTGATACTCGATGGGGTGGTGCAGCTCCCAGCCCAGCGAGCCGACAAAGTTGACCCGCAGGGCGCGGACTTTGGGCGCAAAACCGACGGTCATTTCCTTGGCCGTCAACCATTTGAAGCCGTCGTTGGAAACATCGCCATCCGCCAACTGCTCCAGCACTTTGCGCGCATCTGGACCAGCCAGCACGAAGACGCCGTATTGGGTGGTAACATCGTTGATGTAGACCGAGCCGTCGCGTGGTGCGGACTTGATCAGGTAGTCTAGGTCAAAATCGTGTGCCGCACCGCCGGAAATGGCATAGAAGCGCTCGCCCAGTTGGCCGTCAGAGAGCTTCGTGATGGTAAACTCAGACCGCACCGAGCCGGACGGGTTCAGCGCGTGCGCCAAACGGACCGAGCCCTGCTTCTGCGGGATCGCGTTGGCGACGAGGTTGTCGAGGAAGCCGCGGGCACCGGGGCCTTCGATCTCGAACTTGGAGAAACCAGACAGCTCCAGCAGGCCGACCCGCTCACGCATGGTGTGAACCTCGCGCTTGACCGGCTCCCACCAGTTCGACCGGCGGTAGGAGTAGACGTCCTCGGCCTTCTCCCCGTTTTTGGCAAACCAGTTGGGCCGCTCCCAGCCAAAGCGCGCGCCCATAACGGCGCCAGCGTCCACGAGCTTTTGATGCACCGGGATGGTCCGCGCTCCCCGACCGGCAGGGCGTTCTTCCATCGGGAAGTGGTTGACGAAAACGTGGCTGTAAGCCTCTTCGTTCTTGAGCTTGGTGAAGTGCTTCGTGACAACGCCAAACCGGCGGGGGTCCACACCAAGCATGTCCACTGAAGGTTCGCCGTCAACGATCCAGTTGGCCAGCTGCCAGCCCGCACCGCCGGCGGCCGTAACGCCAAAGGAATGCGCCTCTGAAATCCACATGTTCGGAATGCCAAAGGCCGGGCCGACCATCGGGTTGCCGTCTGGTGCGTAGGAGATTGGGCCGTTGACGATTTGCTTGATGCCGCCGTTTTCGAACGAAGGCACACGCTCCATACAGGTTTCAACGTGCGGGATCAGGCGCTCCAACTCGCCCTCGAAAAGGTCTTTCTCGAACCAATCCGGCACGCCATCAGCAAAGCGCGCGGGCGCCCCTTCTTCATAGGGGCCAAGGATCCAGCCGCCGCGTTCTTCGCGCAGATACCAGGAGCTATCGGACTGACGCAGCACCGGCAGTTCCTTGTTCCCTGCAGCACGGTAATCCATGAGCACAGGGTCTTCGCCGGTGACGATGTACTGATGCTCAACCGGAATCGCCGGGATCTCCAAACCGACCTTGAGCGCGGTTTCGCGGGCATAGTTGCCGGTTGCGCAGATGACGTGTTCACAGGTGATGGTGGCAGTGTTTTCTGGCTCTCCGTAGGGGTGATAGGTCACGACCCATTCGCCCGCGTCCGTCCGCTCCATGTTCGACATGACCGTGCGCTGGAAGATCTGCGCGCCCATGCTGCGCGCGCCCTTAGCCAGCGATTGGGTCAGGTCAACCGGGGCGATGTGGCCGTCGGTTGGGTGCCAGAGCGCGCCGACCAGCCCGTCGGTCTGGATCAGCGGCCACAGGTTCTTGATTTCCTCGACCGTCAGCATGTGGCTTTCAACGCCGATGGTGTCTGCGGTGCAGCGGTACCAGTGGTACTCGTCCATCCGCTCCTTGTTCATGGCCAAGCGCAGGTTGCCGGTGTTGTGGAAGGAGACCGCCTGCCCGGTTTCGTCTTCGAGCCGGTCGTAAAGCTCAACCGAGTACTGGTGCAACTGCCCGACCGAATAGGACACGTTGAACAGCGGCAGCAGTCCTGCCGCGTGCCACGTCGAACCAGCGGTCAATTCCGTCCGCTCCAGCAGCACGCAGTCGGACCAACCCTTCTTTGCAAGGTGATAAAGCGCCGAAACGCCAACGACACCGCCGCCGATAACCACGACACGCGCCGTGCTAGGGATACCTGTAGACATGGACTGCACACCTTTTCATGTGACATCTTTAGATTCGTATGGTGCTTAGCACCGGATGAGACCGTTGGTACGGAGGCTTTGCGCCGCACACCTGTCTCAAAGCGTCGTTTGCGAAAGGTATTCTGTAGACATGGCGACACCGACGCAGAATGCCGTACTGGGCATGAGTTTCATGCTGACAGCAACCCTCTTCTGGTCCGGGCTCGACGTCTCGGCCAAAGTCCTGATTGACTTGCGTGGTATGCCCGACCTGCTGGTGGTCTGGGTGCGGCTCACCGGAGGGTTGGTTGCGTCGTACTTTGTCGGGGCCGCTATCGACCGGCGCTGGGACGTCTGGCGGGTGAACCGGCCCTGGGGTCAGTTCTGGCGCTCGTTCTTCATGACCGCGACGACTGTGTGTAATTTCACGGCTCTGGGTCATCTGCCGATCACCACCACGATCTCGATCTTTTTCTGCGCGCCGCTGATCCTCGCGGCTCTATCCCAGCCCGTGCTGGGTGAGCGGGTCGGGCGGCTTCGCTGGGCCGCTATCGGCGTTGGTTTCTGCGGTGTGCTCGTGGTGATGCAGCCTTGGGGCAACGGGTTCTCGCCGTGGATGCTGGTGTCCTTCGGCTCTGCAGTCTTCTTTGCCCTTATGCAACTGACCACCCGCCAACTCGCCAGTCACGATAGCGCCGGGTCGGCCGTCTTCTACACCACCAGTGTCGGTGCCGTGGCGCTGGTCCCGCTGCTGTTTCTGGTCGAAGGCAACCTCGTCCTACCCGGCGACAAACTGACTTGGGCGCTCTTTCTTTTGGTCGGCATGGTTTTCGGCACGGCGGGTCACATGTTCAACGTGTTGGCACTGCACTATGCCGACGCCGTGCGGGTCGCGCCTTTCTTCTTCCTGGCAATCGTATGGACGAGCATTGCCCAAGCCCTGCTTTTTGGCGGTGGGATCAGCCCAATGACCATCCTTGGCACATCAATCATCATCGGCAGCGGCCTGTTCGTGTTCTGGCGCGAGGCGCGGGCCAAAGCAAAATCGCTCAGAGCAGCCCGCCCACCGTCGTGAGCAGCCCCCAGCGCTGCAGTTCCGACCGGCTCATCCAATGGATGTCTTCGGCGGGCGCTGCTTGCACCTGAAAATCATAGAAGGCCGGGTCGATCCCCAAATCGCGGTAAATGTCGCGATAGGCACGCTCGGCATTGGCTGGGATATCGTCGGGGGAGGAATAAAGCCGCCCCTGCCCCCGCTGGGACCAGGCATGGACCCCCACTTGCCCGCCCGGACTGACTTGCCGCTCGACCCCACCGAGGAACAGCATCACCCCGCCGGAGGCAATTGACCCCGTCGCCGGAACCACAGTGTTCCACCCCTGACGCCGGACGAACCGGGTGGCTGCCTGAGTATCAAGCAAATCTACGGTACCGGGGATCTCGACCAAAACCAGCGTTGTCACCGCCGGATTTACCCGCGCCAAAGCCCGCAGTTTGCACGTCGCCTGTCCCGCCATCGTGCCCTGCAGAACAGCGCGCTCTCCACCGTCGTGCCGGATGGACAGGCTTCCGGGCGGGTTGGCGCACTGGTCGCGCGCACTGGTAAAGGTCACAACTCCATAGATTAGCCCCAGCACCAGCGCGCCTAGGGCCAACCATTCGATGGGGGAAAGTCTCAGTCGGGAACGGGCCATAGGGGGGAGATGGTCTCCCGGCCCCGCGCCCGCAAGCCGAAAAGCCCAAGCCAGCGCCAAAGCGCCGTTGCAAGCGCGCGGCGAATGTGCGACCCACTGCAAAGCACTGAACCCAAACCGGACACCACTCGACGCAGTTGGAGAAATTGATGAGCTTCCCTACGCCCGCCCACGCCCTTGCAGCGATGGCCAAAGAGTTGGGCGCTGACGGCCTCTCTTTTGACGAAAACGGGATTGCCCGTCTTGGCTTGAACGACGACGTGGTGGTCGCGCTGGCGCAGGGCGTGCACGAAAATTGTCTCGATATCGTTGCGGAAATCCCGCTGCGTGTAGAGGAACTGGACCAGCAAATCGCGATCAATCTGCTGCTCGCCAACTTCCGTGCAGGCGGACCGGGTCTGCCAACATTTAGCATCAACCCCACTGACGGCGCGGTTCTGCTCAGCAACTCGATGCAGGTGAACCGCCTTAGCATCGAAGAGCTCATGGCCGGTTTCCAGTCGGTTGTACGGATCATTTACCACTACATCGGCGCAGGTGTGCATGAGCTGCGCAATGATAACCGCGCCGACGACAAAACCTTGAACTAGAGCAGACGCAGCAGGCGGCGTGCGATGACCGTGGACGTCGGCCCCCTTCGTTTCGGCGCAGAGCACCCCTTGGTGCTGATCGCTGGCCCTTGTCAGGCAGAATCTGACTCAAGCTTGCGCACGCTCGCACATGACCTCGCGGAGATGGCAGAGGCGCTGTCCATGCCGCTGGTCTTTAAAGCCTCCTTCGACAAAGCCAACCGCACTGCCGCTGATGCGCCGCGCGGCATGGGTCTGGACGCGACCCTGCGCACCTTTGAGGCGATCAAGGCGGAGACTGGTCTGCCCCTGCTGACGGATGTCCACCTGCCCGAGCATTGTGCGCCGGTCGCGGACGTCGCGGACATCCTGCAAATCCCTGCTTTCCTCTGTCGTCAAACCGATCTGCTTACCGCCGCAGCTCAGACCGGGCGGGCGCTGCACATTAAGAAAGGCCAGTTTCTGGCGCCTTGGGACATGGAACACGTCGCCGCCAAGTGCGTCGCAGCCGGTAACAACCGGATCATCCTCTGCGACCGGGGAACGAGCTTTGGCTACAACACGCTGGTGAGCGATTTTCGTGGGCTGCCGACCATGCGCGCCCTGGGTTATCCCGTAACCTTTGACGCCACCCATTCCGTCCAGCAGCCCGGCGGACTGGGTGGGCGGTCAGGCGGGCAACGGACCTTTGTGCCGCATCTGGCGCGCGCGGCCGTAGCGGTGGGGGTCGATGGCCTGTTCCTCGAAACTCATCCTGACCCGGACGCCGCGTTGTCGGATGGGCCGAACATGGTGCCGCTGAGCCATTTGCGCGGCCTGCTCGAAGATCTGCTCGCACTGGATGCTGTGAGCCGGGCTCGACCAGCAGATCGGGTGGACCTGAACCAGTGGTAAAGGCGCTGATCATCATTCCGGCGCGCATGGGGGCAAGCCGGTTTCCCGGCAAAATGCTCGCTCCACTCAACGGCCTGCCCGTCGTCGCCTACACCGCCCGCGCAGCCAAGTGCGTGCGCGGCGCGGCTGGGGTCTTTGTCGCCACAGATGACATGCTGATCGCCGCAGCGGCGGAGCGCGAAGGTGTTGAAGCGATTATGACCGCCCCGGACTGCCGCAACGGCTCCGAACGCGTGGCGCAAGCCTACGCTCAATTGGCCCGACGCGGGGAGACGGCGGACGTTGTTATCAACCTGCAAGGCGATGCGCCCCTGACCCCGCACTGGGTGGTCGAGGACATCATAAGGGCTTTTGAAGACCCCGCCGTGTCGGTCGCAACCCCGGTGGTGCGCTGCACAGCAGAGACCCTCGCCCTGTTCCGCGCGGACCGGGCAAAAGGCATGGTTGGCGGGACGACAGCGGTGCTCAGCCAGTCCGGCCGCGCGCTGTATTTTTCCAAGGAAGTGCTGCCCTTCAACGGCCAGACCGACGTGATGGACGTCTGGCACCACGTCGGCCTCTACGCTTTCCGCCCCAACGCACTCGCCGCCTATCCCTCCCTCCCTGTCGGTCCGCTTGAGGTGACCGAGGGTCTGGAGCAAATGCGCTTTCTGGAAAACGACCGTGCCGTGCAGGCGGTGCCCGTCGAAGGGCGCGGTTATCCGTTCTGGGAGGTCAACAATCCCCCGGACATCGCGCGAATCGAAGCCCTTCTCGCTGAACGCGGCGACCCGAACGGGCTCTAGAGCCTTGCCCGGCTCTGCCGGTTGGCACGTGAATGGCTCATAACCTTGGCAGCCTTTGCATTACGCCACGGAACCGGGGAGCCCCACCATGTTGATCGACGATCACTTTCAAAATGCGCCGAATACGGATGCAGGACGCGGGCTGTTTGGCATTCTGGCGCCCTTTGCCGTGGTCACTTGCCTGGCACTAGCCCTGTCCGGGTGCGGGAATTCGTCCGCGCCGGAAGTGACCTTTGCCGATACGACGCCAGAAGGTTTCTACGATGGCGCGCGAACGCTGGATATCGACGCGCTCTCGGACCTTGCCGCTGCGAACCCACTGTTCGACATCACCGACGACCGCGGCATTCACTACGGCACCGTTGCCATTTCCGCTGGCCGACCCGCTGACCCGCGCATGCCGCTGTGCCCTACCGCCATTCCAGGGCCCCTGACAGCGTGCATTCCCTACGGCGCGCAAATCGTCAAAGGGCGGCTCAACTTGGGTGTAGCGGAGTTTGGTGGGGAGACGGGACTCTATTACCTCGACCAGCAGGCCATCTGCTTCAGCGCGCTCACCCACCTTCAAGGCTGCCACCGACTCGCGATCCGCTACGACGACACAATTGAAGTCAAAACGTCGCAAGGAACAGATACTTTTTGGGTTCTGAAAGGGGCACAGGCTTCGAATTAACGCCCTGCCTCAACCGACCTGTTGCAATCCTCCCCTTAAAGCTCAAGGACTTGCACAATTGGTCATGCCAGTGGTGTTAACGAACCTGACCAAAAATCCGCACTCTCATACCAGTAAAGCAAAACTGACTTCACAAGAACGCAGGACATGATAACGTCTTCCCTGAAGTTTCGGCATTGAGGAGTGCCGAAATTCAACAAAGAATTCTGGGAGGAATTAATGAAAAAGATCCTGATGGCAGCAGCCGCTGCCGTATTTGCTGTGTCCGGCGCTGCAAGCGCTGAGACCACCGTAAAAATCGCTTGGATTGACCCTCTGTCTGGCGCTTTCGCTTCGACGGGTCAGAAGGGCCTGCAGAACTTTCAGTTCGCTGCAGACTACTTCGTAAACAACCAGGGCGGCATCGATGTTGGTGGCGAAATGGTCAAGTTCGAGATCCTGCCTTACGATGGTGCAGAAGGTTTCCCATCCCCGAAGAAGTCCACGCTGCAGGCTGAAAAAGCTCTGGGCGAAGGCGCGACCTTTATCGCGCAGGGTAACTCTTCCGGTGTGGCCGCTGCTCTGACCGACTTCGTTGGTAAGACCAACCGTCGTAACCCTGACAACCCAGTTGTGTTCCTGAACTACTCGGCCGTTGATCCAGCGTTGACCAACGACCTGTGTAACTTCTGGCACTTCCGCTTTGATGCGAACTCCGACATCAAGATGGATGCACTGACCGACGTCATGGCTGCCGACCCGAACATGAAGAAAGTCTACCTCATCGGTCAGGACTACTCCTTCGGTCAGGCGGTTGCTGCTGGTGCAGAGCGTATGCTTGCTGCAAAGCGCCCTGACATCGAGATCGTTGGTAACGAACTTCACCCAATCGGTCAGGTACAGGACTTCACCCCTTACGCTCGTAACGTGAAGGCTTCCGGTGCTGACGCGCTGATCACGGGTAACTGGGGCGGCGACATGGTTGGCCTGGGTAAGGCAATCCTTGAAGCTGATTTGGGCATTCCGGTTTACACCTACTACGCAGCTGCAGACGGTATCACCGGCCTGTTCGGCGAAGCAGGTGACGGCGTAATCGGGCTGGTTTCCGAAGGCTGGACCGCGTCTCCTACGGCTGAGTTCCAGGCGTACCACGCTGCGTTCAAGGCTCAGTTCCCTGACTCCGACATCTCTCAGCCACGGATTATCAACGTGATCGGCATGCTGGCTCAGGCCATGCAGGCTGCTGGCACCACTGATCCAAAGGCTGTTGCGATGGCGATGGAGAACATGGAGTACGACTCCATGCTGGGCACCAAGGTCTTCATGCGTGCAGAAGATCACCAGGCGTTCCAGAACGTTCACATCCAGACCCACACGAACGATGGTCTGCCAACCAACGCTGACGGCAACACGATGGACTTCGACAACTCCGGCTACGGCGTTCTGTCCCAAAGCACCATCGAAATGGCGTCCATGGGCATGGAAACCACGTGTGACATGAAGCGCCCTTAAGGACGACTTGATGCTGGGGTCTTTAGGGATCCCAGACTGATCCACAGGGGCGGTGTCTTTTATCGGAGACCGCCCCTTTTCTTTTTCGCCATTGAGCGGCACTTTGCGCTCTGGCAGTTCTCTGACAGTACCGCCGATGTGTGGCCCTGAGCCACGGTTTGCGGCTGCCAGAAACAATTAACGGAACGGCACTAGAGCAATCCGCCTTCGTCATCAGGCGAGGGGGTGCTGGCGTGCCGGCAAAACGATAAGGAACAGGCCGCATGGATTGGGGGTTTATTACCGTCACGTTGCTCGACGGCCTGGCACGGGGCTTATACTATTTCCTTGTGTCAGCCGGGCTCACGCTCATCTTCTCAATGATGGGCGTACTCAACTTCGCACACGCCAGCTTCTTCATGCTGGGAGGCTACTTCGCCTATATCATCGCACAGGAATGGGGGCTGACCTTCTGGATCGCCTTGCCCGTGGTGCCTTTGGTCGTCGGCGGTATCGGCATGCTGGTTGAGCGCTTTGGCTTACGCCAGGTTCATAAATTCGGTCACGTTGCCGAGTTGATCTTCACCTTTGGCCTCGCCTTCCTGATTCAGGAATTCGTCAAGCTGGTATTCGGCAACGATACCAAGCCCTATGCGGTGCCGGAACTGCTGCAAGGTCCGCTGTTCACCATTGGTGACCAGACCTTTGGCTCCTTCCGAGCGTTCATGATTCTGGTGTCGATTTCGATCTTTATCGGGCTTTACCTGCTGCTGACCCGCACGCGGATCGGCATGATCATTCAGGCCGCGCTGTCGCACCCGAACACGGTGTCAAACCTCGGTCATAACGTGCCACTGATCTTCATGGCCGTCTTTGGCGTTGGAACCGCGCTGGCGGCGCTCGCGGGCGTCATTGCCCTACCTACTGATGCGCTGCAGCCGGGCTCTGCTGCGCGCCTTGGACCCATCATCTTCGTGATTATCGTCATGGGTGGACTGGGATCGCTCAACGGTGCCCTAGTGGCATCGATGATCATCGGTGTCCTGACCACCATGTTTGACGCCAGTCAGCTCAATGTCATTTCGGTTCTGGAAAGCATCACCGTCGCCCTTGGCATCGAGTGGGAGCTGCTGGAGCGACCAACCTACGAGCTGCGCCGTCTGATGATCGGTGATTTGATCATGATGTCCACCAAACAGGTCGGGAGCTTGTTCCCTTACTTGCTGATGGTCCTGATCCTGATCTTCCGTCCGCAGGGCATCCTCGGTAAGCGGGAGACATAAGATGACGGCTCAAACCGAACGCACTTACATCAACGCGCTGAACATCCGAAAGCGGAACATCCAGTTCCGCCCCAGCGGCCTGCCGGTTGGTGTGCAGGTCTTCATGTTCATCATGCTGGGACTGATCCTGATCGGTGGTTATTTCAGCGGCGGCGAAACCGTCTTTGGCTTCCTACCCGTACCCACCCACACCCTGCTCGCGCAGTCCTTGGCCATCATCCTGTTTGCCATGTCCTACAACATGCTGCTGGGACAAGGGGGCATGCTGTCCTTCGGTCACGCGGTCTATTACGGCTTCGGCGGTTATGCTGTGGTTTACGCAGCGTATTTCTTCGAAGCGCCTTTCGGCTTGCAAGGCTTCAACATGGCGCCCTTCCTGCCGCTCTTCGGCGGTCTGATGGGGGTCATTCTTGCGGTCATCGTCGGCTCGTTCTCAACGCGCCGCGCGGGGACCGTGTTCGCCATGATCTCCCTTGGGTTGGGCCAACTCGCCTACTCTGCCGCCGCGGTGTTCAAGAACTTCCTCGGTGGGGAGGATGGCAAGTCCTTTGCCCGTGACGAGAACCCCTTTGTCATCCCGTTCTTCGGGGAGACTGATATCTGGTTCTACAAGAACGAGACGATCTACCTGATCATTTCCTTCTGGTTCCTGCTGGCCGTCGTTCTGATCTTCCTGTTCTCCCGCACACCCGCAGGACGTCTGTCCAACGCTGTGCGCGATAACGAAGAGCGGGTCGAGTTTGTCGGCTACTCCATGCGCTCCGTGCGCTATCTGGTGTTCATCGCCGCTGGCTTCTTCGCCGGTGTTGCGGGCGGCATGTCCGCGCTGGCGTTTGAAAGCACAACCCAGTCCGACCTCTCAGGCTTTTACTCCGGCGTGGCACTGATGGCTGTGTTCGTGGGGGGAGCCGGGTTCTTCATTGGCCCGATCCTTGGAGCGCTGATCTATCAGTTCTTCGCCCAGGTCGTGCCCTCGACCCTCTACGAGCTTTACCTTGGCATCATCTTCCTGGTGATGGTCATGTTCGCGCCTCAGGGCGTGGCCGGGATCATCCTGATGCACATCGCGTTCGTCAAACGATGGGGCCGATTGCTCGTGCCTTATGGACTCGTCATCATCGCATCGGCCGTCGCCATTTTTGGCTTCATCGTGCTTGCTGAGATGCTGCACCACGTCCAGATCGCAGGCGCGAGCAACCCCAAAGCTCACCCATTCGAATTGTTCTCCATCGACACCAGCAAAGTCGTCAACTGGCTTGGGGCTGGCGCCGTCATGGTGGTCGGACTGGTCGGCATGTACCTGATGCGCAAGCGCGTCAGCAATGCCTGGGATCAAGCCCGTGAAACAGGAGGTGCATGATGACTGAAGCATTGATTCAGCAATCAAACGCCGCCCCGCAGACCTCTGGCACCGCTGCCATTGAACTGCAGGGCGTGGAGAAAGCCTTTGGCCGGATCAAGGTTATTCACGGCGTGGACTTGCAGATCGAAAAGGGCGAACGCCATGCGATCATCGGCCCGAACGGTGCCGGTAAATCCACGCTGTTCCACCTGATTACCGGCAAGTACAGCAAGAGCGCGGGCAGCGTCTTCGTCAACGGCGAGGACGTCACCCTCAAGCGGCCTTTCGAGATTTCCCGAATGGGCCTCTCGCGGTCCTTCCAGATCACCAACATCTTTGCGAACATGTCGGTGTTTGAGAACGTGCGCTGTGGCCTGCTGTGGGCTCGGGGTTACGGTTACTCGTTCTGGAAGCTACTGGGACTGGAAAAGGGTCTGAATGACGAGGCGGCACAGATCGTCTACGACATCGGGCTTTCGTCCAAGATGCACACCCCTGCTGGCGTGCTGTCCTATGCCGAGCAGCGAGCGCTTGAGATCGGCATCACCATTGCCGGTGACAACGACGTCATCATGCTCGACGAACCTACCGCCGGGATGTCCGCCTCTGAGACCGAACAGATCGTTGGTCTGATCGAGCGGGTGACCGAGGGTAAGACGCTGGTCATGGTCGAACACGACATGTCGGTGGTCTTCAACCTGGCCGACCGGATTTCGGTGCTGGTGTACGGCGAGATCATCGCCTGCGACACGCCGGAGAAGGTCCGTGAAAGCCGAGCGGTCCAAGAGGCCTACCTTGGCGCAGCTTTGGAAGAGGAGCACTAGAATGGCACTTCTCAACGTCAACGAACTCAACGCCTACTACGGCAAGTCGCACATCCTGCAGGGCGTCAACATCTCCATCGATGAAGGCGAGATTGTTTCCCTGCTCGGGCGGAACGGTGTTGGCCGCTCCACGACCTGTAAGTCGATCATGGGGGAGGTTCCGCCCAAGGGTTCCATTACCTTCCGGGGTCAGGAGATCGCGGGGATGCCGCCACACCAGATCGCGCAAGCGGGAATCGGCTATGTCCCTGAAAACCGGGATGTTTTCCCCGGCCTGACAGTCAAGCAGAACCTCAACCTGGGCGTTAAGCCCGGTCAGAATGGTGGCCGCTGGTCAGAGGAAGACTTCTTTGAGCTCTTCCCCAACCTTCGGGAACGGCAGGACGTCGATGCGGCAGCTTTGTCGGGCGGTGAGCAGCAGATGCTGACCATGGCCCGGACGCTCATGGGCGACCCAGACGTGGTCATGATCGACGAGCCGACCGAGGGCCTGTCCCCGCAAATGGTTCAGCGTGTCGCCGACTTGCTCGAAGAAATCGCGCGGCGCAAGATCGCCATCCTGCTGGTGGAACAAAAGCTCACCATCGCGATGAAGATCTCGACGCGAGTTTACGTCATGGGGCATGGGCAGATTGTCTACGAAGGCACGCCAGATGACCTGATGAACAACGACGACGTGCGTCAGGAGTGGTTGGAGGTTTAAGAACCTTCCTTTCACACCCATAGGCTCCGCGCCCATAAAGCATCCCCCGCTGCCCCGCAGTGGGGGATTTTTCTTGGTCACCCTGCCGCGCCCCTACCCGCCTGCACGGGGATCGCTTATACTCGACCGATGTCTGGACCCACGATCAATCGCGCTCTGTTAAAAGCCCAGCCCTACCGGGACATGGTGCGCGGGTATCAATGGGACATCCCAACCTATTTCAACATTGGTGAAGCCGTTTCAGGTTTTTGGGCCAAGCAAGACCCTGACCGGCTCGCGATCATTGATGAGCAAGACGACGGCAGCGTGCGCGAATGGTCCTTTCTGGCGCTCGACCGACTGGCGAACCGCTTTGCCAACGCGCTAATCGCCAACGGCGCGCGGGTTGGTGACCGCGTGGGAATCCACTTGCCTCAGCGGGTTGAGACCGCCGCCGCGCATCTGGGCGCGCTCAAGGCCGGACTTATCACTATCCCGCTGTTCGAGTTGTTCGCGCAGGAGGCGCTGTCCTTTCGCCTGCGCACCGCAGAAGCCCGCTTTCTTGTGACCGGCGAAGCCGGAGCCGCGGCGCTGGACCGTGAGGCCCTGCCCTCGCTCACAACCATTATCTCCATCGACGGTCCCAGCGAGCATGCCACCAGCTGGAACGACTTTGTTTACCCCGCACGCGATCACTTTGAGGCCGTTCAGACGCTGGCTGACGACCGTGCCATCATCATCTTCACCAGCGGTACCGAAGGCCCGCCCAAGGGCGCTGTCCACGGTCATCGTGTGCTGCTTGGTCACTTGCCCGGGGTGGAGTTGCCGCAAAACTTCATGCCCCAGCCACAAGACCGCTTCTGGACCCCGGCGGACTGGTCATGGATCGGTGGATTGCTCGACGTGTTGCTGCCGGGGCTGTATCTGGGCGTTCCGGTTGTGGCGCGGCGGTTCAGCAAGTTCGACCCGGACGAAGCCTTTGCCCTCATGGCCCGGCATCGGGTGCGTAACACTTTCTTGCCGCCGACAGCGCTCAAGATGATGGCCAAGGCCGTTGATGCGCCTGTCGATGGCGTTGATCTGCGCTCGGTCGGCAGTGGCGGTGAGCGTCTGGGCGCGCCGCTGCAGGACTGGTCTCGTACCGTCTTTGGCCAGCCGGTCAACGAGTTCTATGGTCAGACCGAGGTCAATCTGGTGATCGCCAACTGTCACGAGTTGATGGAGATCAAGCCCGGCTTTATGGGCCGCGCGGTTCCGGGTCATTACGTGGCAATTGTGGACGACGAGGGCGTCGTGCTGCCAGCCGGCGAGATCGGCAACATCGCCGTGCGTCGTCCAGACCCGGTGCTGTTCCTCGAATACTTCCGACAGCCGGACAAGACAGCAGAGAAGTTCATCGGCGACTGGTGTATTCTGGGTGATCGCGGCTCTCGCGACCGGGAAGGCTACTTCTGGTTTGAAGGCCGCAACGACGACGTCATCTTCTCCTCCGGCTACCGCATCGGTCCGTCCGAGATTGAAGAATGTCTACAGACCCACGCGGCGGTGCAGTTCTCCGGCGTGATTGGCCGTCCTGACAAGGATCGGGGCGAAATCATTGTGGCCTACGTGGTGCTGACAAAGGGAGAGCACGGCTCAGCGGCACTCGCAACGGCCCTGCAGGACCACGTCCGCACGCAACTTGCTGCGCACGAATACCCGCGCGACGTGATCTTCATCGACACTCTCCCCATGACCGTCACGGGGAAAATCCAGCGCTCGGTTCTGCGTCAGATGGACAGCCGCCGGTCGGGTGGAGGTGGCGCGGGCTAGTTGCGTACGGAGCGCAAGCCCTTGGCGATCTGATCCCGCGCCGTGGTCAGACCGATCCGACCTTCAAAGAATTCAAACTTGGCCCGCACTGCGTCCGTGATCTGAAAGGCGCTGTGGTCTGGCATCAACCAAGCGGCAAAGGTCTCGGCAAAGTCCTCAGTTGGCGAGGTGCCCGCGTAGTCGTTTACGAAGTCACCAGGGTTTTCATCGTAAATCGCACCTGCGGCGGCGGCTGCCAGGCTGTCATCGCCGTAGCTCTCCCAGAACGTCTGGAAAAACATGTACATATGGCTGTCGGGGCGGTAGCAGGCGTCGCCGTCGTAGATCCCAGCCAGCGCCAAGCACTGCTTCGCGGCTTTGAGCGTGATTTGCTCGTAGCTTTCGTCGGAGATGCTGAAGTCGTCGTAAGCGGCCTGCTGCTCGGTGCTATAAGACACCTGCGTGTCATTGAGCGAGAGGATGTGCGCGTACTCGTGGATGATGGTCGAGAGCAGCTCCTCATAGATATCCTGATCGTCGAGGTTCACGGCATCAAGGTTGAGCCCAAACTCCCACGCCCGCCCCTCATCATCCAGCGTCGCGACAAAGGCAAGGGTTTCAGACCGGCGATCCTGCGCCAGCACCACACGCTCAATCCTGTTTTCGTCATCGTCAGGGATCAAGGCCTTGGACAAAGCCCAAAGCTGGCGGTGCAAAGCCTTATCCCGCACCCGAGACGGCGGGCGGATGATCGAACAGCCAATTACGCCGTCTCCCAGCCGACCTGCACGCGGCAAATAGACCATGGTTGCCACTTCACGTTCGTCGATCCCGCACTCCGCACCGGTCGAGGCAAAGTTGGCGAGCTCTTCGCCTTCCTCGGGCGCGCCGCCCATCATTTGCAGGGGAGAAGCCGACGCGAAAGGGATTTGCGTCACCACGGGCAGATCCGTGCTCCCACACCCGGCCAGCACGGTCAGCGACAGCAAAATAATTATGCGGTTCAATAGCTTAGGCACGCGCGCGCTTTCCCCATGGTTCTGGTCGTTCCAGCGTAAGCGCTTACCTTAGCCATCCATTTAGGCAAGAAAAAAGCGGCGTTCCCAGAGGAAACGCCGCGTAAGCTCGATCTTCAGTGATCGGAAGCTGTGCTACTGCGTTGCGGTCGCACGCGGATGCGCATCGCGGTAGGTTTGCAGCAGACGCTCGGTGTCCACGTCCGTGTAGCGCTGAGTCGTAGACAGCGCGGAGTGGCCGAGCAGTTCCTGAATCGCCCGCAGGTCTGCGCCGTTGCCCAGCAGGTGGGTGGCGTAGGAGTGACGCAGGGCGTGAGGCGTGGTGCCTTCAGGCAGGTTCAGACGCACTCGCAGCTCTTGCAAACGCTTCTGGATCATGCGCGGAGACAACCGGCCGCCGCGTGC
>CBFHUI010000008.1:0-34824 GCA_965658725.1 Alphaproteobacteria bacterium
CGCTGCTGCGCCCGCGCCGGATATCCTGATCAACAACGCCGGTGGCCCGCCACCGGGCGACTTCCGCGATTTCAGCCAGGACGACTGGATGAGTGCGCTGAACGCCAACCTCTATTCGCCGATTGAGATGATCAAGCTGACCATCGACGGCATGATCGAGCGGCGCTTTGGCCGTGTGGTCAACATCACCTCTGCCGCTGTTAAAGCGCCGATCCCGCATCTGGGCCTGTCCAACGCGGCGCGCACGGGCCTGACGGGCTTTATCGCCGGTCTGTCGCGGCAGGTGGTGGCGCACAACGTTACGATCAACAACGTGCTCCCCGGTCAGCACGACACCGAGCGGCTGGTGCAGAACTACCAACACACCGCGAAAAACAGCAACAAGAGCTTCGAAGACGCCTGGAACGAAGGCGCAGCGCGGAACCCCGCCAAGCGTTTTGGCACCGCAGAAGAGTTCGGCCATGCGTGTGCGTTCTTTTGCTCGTCCCGCGCAGGCTATATAACCGGTCAAAACCTCGTGCTGGATGGCGGCGGCTATCCGGGCACGCTCTAGCCCCCACCACGCAGAAACCAATCGAACGGAACGAGAGCGGACCATGGCTGAAGAGAAGAAAACCCCGGTCGCCGGCGCAAGGAACCCCTTTGCCAAGCAGAAACTGCCCAGCGCTCGGATCACGTGGATCCAGTCCTACCCACGTTCGGGTAATGCGTGGGTGCGGGCCTTCCTGCACACCTACATGGCCGAGCTCGATGAAGTCAGCCTGCCGAACATGGGCCGCGCCTTCGCCCACGACGCGAACGCCGGCCTTTTCGAAGCGCTGATGCGGGAAGAGGTTTCCAAGCTCAAGCCTCGCGACGTGGGCGAGAAGCGGCCGGACTTCCTGATGCGCGCCTGTGAGCAGTCCAAGGCGGATCTGGTCATGCGCTCGCACCTGATGATCACGGACTGGGGCGGAAAGCCAACCTTCCACCCGAACTTCTCCCGCGCCGGGATCGTCGTGGTCCGCGACCCGCGCGACATTGCGCTGTCGCTGGCCGCTGACATGGAGCTCCCGGTTGATGCGGCGATTGCCAACATGAACCAGCCGCAGTTCGCGCTGCTCGCCAAAGGCACCACGCCGCAGCCCATCGGTTCGTGGACCCGCAACGTGATGTCCTGGACCATGCACCCGGCCATGCCGCGCCTGGTCGTGCGCTACGAAGACATGATTGCCAACCCACGGCGGACCTTCCTGTCGATCGTGCAGTTCATGAACCTGAAGCTGGACTTCGCGCAGTTCGACAAGGCGCTGGCGGCGACCACGTTTGACAAGATGGTCGAGGCGGAAAAGGCCACGAGCGCCGAAAACGGCCGCGCGGAAGGCCGTCCATTCTTCCGCGCCGGGACGGCGGGCCAGTGGCGCGAAGGCGGCCTTACCCTTCAGCAGATTGGAGCCATCGAGCAGGCCCACGCCCAGGCCATGCTGATCCACGGTTATGATCTGGAAACGGTCGAGGTGATCAGCGCCGAAGAAGCGCAGGCGCGGCAGGATGCGGCGGCTGAACTGAACCAGGCGAACGAAATCGAAATCGAGGGCCAAGACCAGTAATCGGCGGGCGGCCTTTGCCGCCCTGCCTCTGAACCGGGTCGCGGTGGCGCGTCCCGGCGGGGCTAGACGATTTCCACCCCGAACTCTGCCCCTGCATCGAGCAGCCATTCTGCTGTCGATTGCGCGAACGAGCGGCCGACGTACAGGTCGAAGCCATCTTCTGCGCGCCGATAGTAAGCGCAGGCGATGTGCATGAAGTGGCTCGCATGCGCGGCACCCACGGGCCAGTCGGCAAGGTTGATCGGGCAGGCCTTGGCCAGCAAGCCCGCAACCGCAGGCCCGTCAATCGACAGCTTCACCCGCCCCGAGGACTGATCCACGGCAAGCCCCAACGCGCCGATGGCCGCCTGCACGGTCTGAAGCGTTGTGCCGGTGAGCAGGTACTTACCCGGCCCGGTGCAGACCGCGTTCTCCGCGCTCTCCGCCGGGGTGCCCGCGCCCAAATCGATGGAGAAGGCCGCGTAGAGGGCCGTGCGCAGATCGGCTGCGTTGTCCGGCAGTGCGCCGACTTCGACGATGGACAGGCCGGCGGCATGGTGCGCGCGGATCCCGACGCCGTCTGTGCTGCCCCAGTGGCCCGGCGTCCAGCGTGGCCCCAGAGGGCTGCTCAGTGCGATGGTGCTCATCAGCCGCGTACCTTCTTGTTTTCAGGGTCGTAGAAGTGCGGGCTTTCCGCGCGGACTTCCATGATTGATTTGCCGTGTACGTGGCTGACGACATAGAGCGTCTTGCCGTGCCAGTCGGCGGCGTTCTTGACAAAGGCCAGCGCGATGGAGCGGTCCTTCAGCGGTGAATACTGCGCCACGGAGGTCACGTAACCCAGCATGGTGGTGTAGTCGAACGGCCCGGTGGCGCTGTCAAAGACGATGCCGCCGCCAATGATCTTGTCACCGGCGTTGGCGGCGACCAGCCCGACCATCTTGACCCGATCAGGGTCGGCAAAGGCCACACGCTCGGACATGGCGCGGCCGACGAAGTCTTTCTTGGTTGAAACCATCTTGCCCAGCCCGACATCATCCATTGAGACGCGCCCATCAAGCTCCGCACCGGTCACGTGGCCTTTTTCGATGCGCATGATGTTGAGCGCTTCGAGACCATAGGGTGTGATGTCCCACGCCGCCCCGGTGGCCATGGCTTCGCGCCAGAATGCGTCGAACACGTCAGCGGGCACAGCGACTTCATAGGCCAACTCGCCAGAAAACGAGATGCGGAACAGGCGCGCAGTGTGGCCCTTCCACTGGGTTTCGATCACGCCCATGAAGGGCAGACCTTCGTCGCTGACATCGAGGTCGGGGAACAGGGCGGCCAGACAGGATCGGGCGTTTGGTCCCGCCAGCGCCAGCCCGCCCCACTGGTCGGTCACCGACGCAAAGGCCACGCGCAAGTCGGGCCAGGCGGTCTGATGCATGAACTCCATGTGCGCCATCACGCCAGCAGCGTGGGCGGTGGTGGTGGTCATGTAGAAGTGGTTCTCCCCCAGCCGCGAGGTCGTGCCATCGTCAAAAACCATCCCGTCTTCACGCAGCATGAGGCCATAGCGCGCCTTACCTACGGGAAGGGTCTTCCAGCCATTGGTGTAGAGCCTGTTGAGGAACTCGGCTGCGTCTGGGCCCTGAACGTCGATCTTGCCCAGCGTCGAGACGTCGGTGATGCCCAGGCTGTAGCGGGTCGCACGGGTTTCGCGGACGGCGCTGTCCAACCAGTCCTTGTCTTCAGGATGGGTGTAGTAAGCCGGGCGCATCCACAGGCCCGCTTCCATAAACGTCGCGCCGTTGTCCTCGGCCCAGTTGTGAACGGGCGAGTAGCGGAAGGGTTCGTAGTCGCGCTGGCGGTGATGCCCTGCGAGCACGCCGACGGGGATCGGGGTGTAAGGGGGGCGGAACGTGGTGGTGCCAACCTGCGCAATGTCCCGCCCAGTGGCCGCGGCCAGCAGCGCCAGCCCTGTGACGTTTGCCGTCTTGCCCTGATCAGTTGCCATGCCCAGCGTGGTGTAGCGCTTCATGTGCTCGACCGAGGTGAAGCCTTCCTGCGCGGAGAGCTTGACGTCCTTGACCGTGGCGTCGTTCTGCATGTCCAGAAAGGCCTTGTCGCCCGCGCCCGGAACAGCCCACATCTCGGTGGGTTTAGAGACGGGCAGTGCGCCTGTCACTGCGGGCAGGTCGATCGCGACCCCGCCAAGTTTTCGTGCGGCCTGCTGGGCTGAGGTCAGACAGTCTACGGTACTCATCGCGCCCGTCACCGACCCCGCAGCAGCTTCGGTCTCCACCAGCTCGGGGGGCAGGAAGGCAAGCAGTTCGGGGTCATAGACCGGCTTGGACTGGCGTCGGTCGTTGGTGTGGGACGTGAGGTGCACGGCCGGGTTCCACCCGCCCGCGACCAGCAGCGCGTCCGCGTCGATGCTGCCGCTGGCAGCTCCGGCATAGTCCACGCGGCGAAGGCCAAGGCGACCGTGCGCCTGCTGCGCATAGACCCCGCGATGCACAGTCACGCCGTCCAGCTCGAGGCTTGCATCGGCACGGGCATCGAGCACGGTCACGGCAGCGCCCGCCTCGGCCATGGCAGCAGCCGTCCCGTAGCCGCCGTCGTGGGTGGTGAAGACCGTGACGGCATCGCCGACTTTGACGCCATATTTTCCAAGGAAGGTGTGTCCGGCGCTGGCCAGCATAACCCCGGGCCGATCGTTGCCCTTGAAGCCCACAGAGCGCTCGATCGCGCCAGTGGCGAAGAGCACGGTTTTTGCCTGGATCCGGTGATACTTCATCCGCGCGGTATGCGGCAGCCGGTCCGCGTGGGACAGGTGGTCGTGGCAGCGCTCAACTGCGCCGAACGTGCCGGAATCGTAAACCCCGAACACCGTTGTTCGTGGCAGTACGCGGCCGCCTGCCGCTTCGATCTCTGCGATCAAGTGCGCGACCGTATCTGCACCGGACTGGCCATCAAAGCGCTCACCCTGCCACAGCGCCGCGCCGCCCATGCGGTCGCGCTCGTCACAGACAAGCACCGCTTGGCCCGCCTTGGCCAGCGACAGCGCCGCCGTCAAACCGGCAATCCCGCCGCCAATCACCAAGGCGTCGGCGTGGGTGTAGACCTTGTCGTAATGGTGAGGATCAGCGGCCAGCGGCGGACGTCCCAGCCCGGCAGCACGCCGGATGATGGGCTCATAGAGCCGGTACCAAGCCTGCAGCCCGCCAAAGAAAAACGTCTTGTAGTAGAACCCAGCCGGCAGAAAGCGGCTGATCAGGTCGTTGACCTCCATCAGGTCCATGTTCAGCGGGCCGACGTGGTTCTGCGAAAAGGTCTCAAGCCCCTCGTAAATCTCCAGCATGGTCGCGCGGTGGTTGGGGTCGCGGTCAGCCTTGCCCTGATCCACTTCGACCAGCGCGTTCGGCTCTTCGGGGCCGGAGCCCAGAATGCCGCGCGGGCGATGATACTTGAAGGAGCGGCCGAACAGCTTGACCCCGCTGGCGAGCAGGGCAGAGGCGAGGCTGTCGCCTTCAAAACCCTGATAGACCCGGCGGTCAAAGGTAAAGGTGACGGGTTTGTCTCGGTTAATCACGCCGCCCGTGGGCAGACGGTTGGGCTGGGGCAGGCGGGCGCTCATGCGCTGTCCTCCTTACCGGACCAGAACTCTGACGCCAGCGTTGCACCGCGGATTTCATGGGTCAGCGTGTTGCGGTGTACCACAACCCACGACCGGCATCCCAGCGCGTGGTGGAAGTACTCGTCGGTTTCTCCGGCTGCATTCGTGCGGGTGTGCAGGTAGTCTTGCCAAGCCGCATCCTCGGGCCGGTCGTCACCGCCCAGCGCGGGACGTGGCGCTTCGGCGAGGCCCTTGGGGGTGAACTCTTCAGACGGACGAGAACCGCAATGGGGGCAGGGGATCAGCATCGCTTAGCGCTCCCTCGATTAGTGCAGGTTGTGCTGAGCGCCCGCGCCCAGCTCGTCGATGACATAGCCTGTCCGAAACCGGTCAAGCCGCATCTGCTCGATATGATGGGTTGGGCGGTCGGCGATCAGATGGCTGAAGCACCAGCCCGAGCCCGGCGTCGCCTTGAACCCGCCGTAGCACCACCCTGCGTTCAGGTAGAGCCCTTCGATAGGGGTGCGGTCAATGATGGGGGAGCCGTCGGGGCTCATGTCCATCACCCCACCCCAGGAGCGCAGCAGACGCACCTTGGACATGGCCGGGACAAAGGAAACCCCGGCTTCCATGACGTGCTCAATCAACGGGAGATTTCCGCGCTGGGCATAGGTGTTGTAGCCGTCCAGACTGGCCCCGAACACCAGCCCGCCCTTGTCGGACTGGGAGATATAGAAGTGACCGGCGGCAAAGGTGATGACGTTGTCGAGCATGGGCTTGATGCCCTCGGTGACAAAGGCCTGCAGCACGTGACTCTCGATCGGCAGGCGCAGTCCTGCGAGTGCACCCACGCGCGAGGTATTGCCCGCGACTGCCATGCCGATTTTCTTAGCTCGGATCGGCCCGCGGGAGGTCTGTACGCCAGTCACGCGGCCGTCCACGACGTCGATCCCGGTAACCTCGCAATTCTGGATCAAATCGACCCCGCGCTGGTCCGCGCCGCGCGCGAAGCCCCAGGCAACAGCATCGTGCCGCGCCGTGCCGGCGCGCTTCTGCTGCAGCCCGCCGTAGATCGGGAAGCGAGGGTTATCGACGTCCACCAGCGGCGCTTCGCGGCGCACGCCTTCTTTATCCAGCAGCACGGCATCTGCGCCGTGGAGGATCATCTGATTGCCCCGGCGAGCGTCCGCGTCGCGCTGTCCATCGGTGTGGAAGCAGTTGATGATCGAGCGCGGGGAGAACATGACGTTATAGTCCAGATCCGCCGAAAGCCCTTCCCACAGCTGCAATGACTTCTCGTAGAACAGCGTATTGCCCGTGTGCAGGTAGTTCGAGCGCACAATGGTCGTGTTCCGCCCAACGTTGCCGCCGCCGAGATAGCCTTTCTCCAGCACAGCCACGTTGGTGATCCCGTGGATTTTGGCGAGGTAAAAAGCGGTCGCCAGACCGTGGCCACCGCCGCCGATGATGATGACATCGTACTCGGGCTTAGGCTCAGGATCGCGCCACGCGGGGCCCCATCCGGTATGTCCGCGCAAGCCTTCGCGCAGCAGTCGCCAGAAACCATAGCGGTCGGCCATATCGTGCCTCTTTCGCAAACAATATCAGGTCGTGTTCTGGGTTTAAGACACACACTCTGGGCGGACAGGTCAACCAGCGACGTGGCCGCGACAATTGCTTGCGTCAAAGCGCTCCTTTAGCCAGACATCCTCGGCAGGGCGATCCACTTGTTGAGCACCGCCAGTCCCAGCGCGATCAGCGCCATACCAACCCATTGCGCCAGCGTAATCGTCTCCCAGAATGCCAGCGTTCCTTGACGCAGCGTAGCGTTGAACAGGATGGCCCAAACAGGGATCAGCAGCGTCACCAGCGATACGTTTGTCGCGCCGGCCGTGCGCAGGATGCGGAAGAAGAGGACGTAGGCAATCCCGGTCGCAAAGACCCCCAGGCCAACGATGGCGCCCCAAGACGACAGCGGAACAGACTCGCTGTAGGTCCAAGGCTGGTCGATCAGGAACACCGGCAGCACCATCCAAGCGGTGGCAGAAATCTGCTGCCCTGCCGCGATCTGCATGGGCGGCACCCCGCCAAGGCGCCGCGCCCAGACCCCCGCAACACCATAGGAGAACGCCGCCATCAGCACGAAGGAGCCACCAATCAGCAGCCCGCCGTCGCCCGAGAACGCATCCCGCGCCAGCATCACCGTTACCCCAGCCATACCGAGCAGGATGCCAACGATCTTGGGCAGCGTGATCCGCTCATCAGCAAGGAAGAACTGGGCGATGATGACAGTGAACAGCGGCACGGTCGAATTGAAGATCGACGACATGCCCCCGTGAAAACCGGGTTGGGACTGGCCGCTGACGATCAGGAAGAAGGGCAGCGCGTTGTTAAGCAGGCCCATGACGATCAGCGCGAGCCAAAGCCGGGGACTGCGCGGCAGCTGCGTCCCGGTGACCCGCAGGAGCACCAGCAGAAACACCGCTGCGACCCCGCAACGTCCAAACACAATCGCAAGCGGTGAAAGCCCATCGAGTGCCATGTCGTAGAACAGGAACGACATTCCCCACAGAAACGACAGCAGCGCCATGTCCATCCAGGAGCGCGGCGTCATCGTGAGGGTCGGGGCAGGTGCGCTCATGGTCAGGCTTTCGGCAGCGGGTGGAAACAGGCGGATCGGGGAAACGGGGTCGGCAAAGCGTCAAGTCTACGGCTAGACCCCATGCCGCTTAAGCCACAGCCTGGCAGAACCGTCCACGACAAAGTGCGCGCGACCCGGACCGGGTGAGAGGCGCAGAAGATCGATCGGTTGATGCTTATGCTTCTCAGCGAATCTAGATTCGATTATAAAACGGTTAAACGATAAGAATTTCTTCCGCTTAAATTGAGGAGTCGGCCTTGTTCCCGTTCGACCGAAGCCCCCTGACCGTGGCGCGCGCTATGCTGACTGGTGCCGGCCTCGCGCTGGTTGCCTCTGCGTCTGCGCAAACGACGCTCCGCGACTATCAGGCCGGTCTGGCGGCCGTTGATGCCGGTGATGTCGCTGCGGCAGTCGAGATCTGGCAGGGGCTGATCACCGCCGATGCGGCTGACCGCCCACAAGCCGAATACGCGCTTGCTTTGCTCTATGAAACCGGCCGTGCAGTGGCGTGGGATGAAGCGCGGGCGGCATCGCTCTATGAGGCCTCCGGCCTGCCCGAAGCCCTCACCAATCTGGGCCTGATGTACGCCGAAGGACGCGGCGTCGACTACGACCCCGCCCGCGCCGCTGAGCTTTGGCAGGAGGCAGCGGATCAGGGGCATTCTTTTGCCAGCTTCAATCTCGGCCTAGCCTACTACGGCGGTAATGGCGTGCCGAAGAACGCGGTTCGCGCGCTAGAGTTGATTTATGACGCGGGCGAGGGGGGCTTGGCTGAAGCGCAGTGGGCTGTGTGTCAGTTCTACGAGCGTGGGGTCGGTGTGGCGGTTGATTACGGTGTCGCAGCACAGTGGTGCGCCCGCGCGGCAGAACAGGGGCACTTGCAGGCGATTCAGGTGGTCCAGCGCCTTGCCACCGCAACGCCACCCGCGGATAACCCCGACGACGTAGACTTGAGCGAACCCGCACTGGTCCCTGAAGTGGCCGCAGTACCGGAGGCAGAACCGCAACCGGACCCCGCGCCATCAAGCGCGGGTGTCGATGGCCCTGCAGCGGCTGATCCAACGATGGAATTTGCAACCGAGCTCCCAACCACGCCGGTGGAAACGGTCGTTGAGGCAGACAGCGCGCGTGATAACACGCCCCCCACGCCGCTCGACCCGCTGCTGCTGCTGGGCTCGGAATTTGACGAGTTTGCAGACCTGCTCGCGCCGGTGGATGAGCACACCATACCCAACCTGACCGAACCGCGCCCAAGCGCGGGAGAGCTTTCTGAGGCTGCCGATGCCATCGCAGCGCTGATCGACTCAGCCGCAGCGCCACAGCCCGATTTGCCTGCCGTCATCGGAGCTGCCGAGGCCGGTTTGTTGCGGGTGCACAGCGAGGAAAGGGGCGCACGGATCAGCTTGCAGGAGCTCATTGACGGCACCGACTTGGCTGCCGCCAGCGACCCCGCCACCACTCTGCCGCCCCTACCCAACAACCGCCCGGCGCTGACTTATGCCATCCCGCCGATTGTCGAAGGCCCGGTCTATGCTGTTTGGCTGGGCAGTGGTGAGACAGCAGATGAGGCTGAAGCCCTATATGCTGATGCCTTGCGCGTTGCCCCAGACGTGCTCAGCCTCATGGAAGCGGCCTATCAGAACGACCGTCTGCCCGCTGACTTGACCGGTGCGAGCAGCGATCAGGAAATCGTGCGCCTGCTGCTCGGGCCTTTGCCCGGTGAGGGATATGCTTGGCAGATTTGTAATCTGCTGAAGCAGAAGCGCGGTTCGACGTTCTGCCTTCCGGTTGAAGTCGAAGGCTAAACTCCCGACACATCACGCGCAGTCAGGGCACAAAAAAAAGGAGAGCTGGCGCGCAGCTCTCCTAATTCTTTTCAGGATCGTGTCTGAGGCCTGCGCTTAGAGTTCCGCAGGCTGGTCGATCAGCTCTTCGATCTTGTCTGGATCGGTATCCACGTCCGTGACGTCCGCAAGTTCGATGATGTAGTCGATGGCCTTGTCTTCCATCATCGGTGCAATCAGAGACTGACGCGCGTTCGGATCGGTGGTGTAGCGGGTGTAAACTTCCGCTTCCTTGCCGGGGTTCATCGCCATTTCGCGTTGGATCGCTGCGTTGAACTCTTCGGGGGAGACGTCCAGCTTGTTGGCCGACGCCACTTCGGAAAGGATCAGGCCCAAGCGCACACGACGTTCTGCGATGGTGCGGTATTCGCCGCGCAGCTCTTCTTCATTCTTGCCGCGGTCTTCGGCGTCAATCCGGCCTGCTTTCGCTTCGGCCATGATCTGTTCCCAAATCGCGTTGAACTCGTTGTCCACCAGACCGTCCGGCAGGGGGAAGTCATGGCTTTCCATCAGCTTGTCCATGATCTCCCGCTTCATCAGGAAACGTGAGGAGCGGCGGTGGATGTTGTCCAGTTCCTGCTTCACCTGCATGCGCAGATCTTCGAGCGACTCACGACCAAAGGACTTGGCGAACTCTTCATCGATCTCCGGTGCGTCAAGCTGGCGGATCACTTTGACAGTGACTTTAAACGTCGCTTCGACGCCGCGCAGATCCTCGGCATTGTAGTCCTCAGGGAAGGTGATGTCGAATTCGAAGCTATCGCCGGCTTTCTTGCCCTTGAGGTGGTCTTCAAAGCCCGGGATGAACATCTTCGAGCCGACCTGGACCATGACGTCGTCGCCCTTCATGCCCGGCTTTTCTTCGCCATCCACGGAGCCTTGGAAGTCGATAACCGCGATGTCGTCTTCGGCGATCTTGTGCTTCTTGTTCTCAACATCCACCGGCTTGGCGCCGCGGCGGGAGAGGACTTTGACCGCGTCATCAAGGTGACGGTCTTCCAGAACGGGGTTCATGCGGTCGAATGACAGCTTGGAGAAGTCGGTCAGTTCGATCGTCGGCATGATGTCGATGGAGAAGGAGAACTGTACGTCCTCGCCTTCATCAAACGGCTTAATCTCCGTTACGTTCGCTGGAGCTGCGGCGTTGATCTTGTGCTCTTCGAGCGCGCTGCGCACAGCTTCCTGCACGGTCTCGTTCATCACTTCTTCCATGATGGACGCGCGGTAGCGGTGGCGGATCACGGTGTGCGGCACCTTGCCCGGACGGAAGCCCGGCAGCTTGAGGTCCTTGGCGAAACCAGCAAGGTTGCTATCGACCCGCGTTTCAAAATCCGCACCGGGGACGGTAACGTCAAACGCCCGGTTCAAACCTTCTTCGGAGACGAGTTGGATCTGCATGGTCATTCCTGTTCTTTTTCAGCTTCGGTGAGAACAGCGCTTTGCCAGTTCTGTTGGAGTGCCGGAACCGGCTGTGGTGCGGATGAAGGGACTCGAACCCCCACGACCGAAGTCACTGGAACCTAAATCCAGCGCGTCTACCAATTTCGCCACATCCGCCCGGCCAACAGAGCCGCCCAAAAGCTACTCCACCGTATTTCATGACGGTCGCTATACGATTGCGATCGGCGCGGTGCAAGAAGCAAGGGGGATGGCTTCGGGCGCATCAGCTAGCGCCCTGATGCAAAGCGACACTTTGTCAAACGCATTGAATACGCGCCAAGCAACCCCAAATAGGGGCAACGACTTACCCCCAAGAGGGGATCCATGGCGCTATTGAGACGCAGCCTCGGAACCTTTAAGGGGAATATATAAAGCCGGTGTGAGGGTCTCGGATTGAGGCGCTGACGCAAGCAAGGGTGATCGGTGGCGCAGTGCTCCTGCACAGCCGGGCATTCTTATTGCAGGCAAACGCTGAACCACCATCAACGTTTTGCTGGCACGAGGTAAAAGGACACCAAGAAACTATGAGTACCAGTCGCTCTTCAAGCTACCCGGTTCTGCCCCTCAAGGACGTGGTTGTTTTCCCGCACATGGTCATTCCGCTCTTTGTTGGACGGGATAAGTCCGTGGCTGCCTTGGAAACAGTCATGCAGGGTGACAAGCAAATCCTTCTCGTGACGCAAAAAGACGCGCAGGAAGACAGCCCCTCGCCCGAGGATCTCTATGGACTGGGCACCATTGCCACGGTTCTGCAGCTGCTCAAGCTGCCCGACGGCACGGTCAAGGTGCTGGTCGAGGGCCAGTCGCGGGCGACGCTGATGGACGTTGAGGACAACGGCAACTACTTCGAAGCCAACGCCGCGCCGGTACAAGAGCGCGATATGGTCGGTGAAGACGTCGAAGCGCTGATGCGCACGGTGGTCTCGCAGTTCGAGCAGTACATCAAGCTCAACCAGCGCGTCCCACCAGAGGCCCTGGTCACCGTCTCCCGCATTGAGGAGCCGGCCAAGCTCGCCGATAGCATTTCCAGCCACCTGAATCTGAAGATTTCCGAAAAGCAGGATCTGCTTGAGACCTTCAACGTCGCGGACCGTCTGGAAAAGGTCTACGGCTACATGGAAGGCGAAATTGGCGTCATGAAGGTGGAGAAGCGGATCCGCAGCCGCGTCAAGCGCCAGATGGAGAAAACCCAGCGCGAGTACTACCTGAATGAGCAGATGAAGGCCATTCAGAAGGAGCTCGGCGAGTCCGAGGACGGCCACAACGAACTGACCGAGATCGAAGAGCGCGCGACCAAGGTCAAGATGTCCAAGGAAGCCAAGGAAAAGTTCGACGCGGAACTGAAGAAGCTCAAAATGATGAGCCCAATGTCTGCAGAAGCGACAGTGATCCGCAACTATCTGGACGTCATGCTGTCCCTGCCATGGCGGAAATACTCCAAGGTTAAGAAAGACCTTAAGCGCGCCGAGACCATCCTGAACGAAGATCACTATGGTCTGGAGAAGGTCAAGGAACGCATTCTCGAATATCTCGCGGTCCAGAACCGCGTGCGCGACCTTAAAGGCCCGATTCTGTGTCTGGTCGGCCCTCCGGGCGTGGGTAAGACCTCGCTGGGTAAGTCGATCGCCCGCGCCACGAACCGTAACTTCGTTCGCGTATCGCTGGGCGGCGTGCGCGATGAAAGCGAAATCCGAGGGCACCGCCGGACGTACATCGGCTCCATGCCGGGCAAGGTCGTGCAGTCGCTGAAGAAGGCGAAGACCTCGAACCCGCTGTTCCTGCTCGATGAGATCGACAAGATCGGCATGGACTGGCGCGGTGATCCGGCGTCGGCCCTGCTCGAAGTGCTGGATCCAGCGCAGAACTCGACCTTCTCGGACCATTATCTCGAAGTCGATTACGACCTGTCCAAGACCATGTTCCTGTGCACCGCAAACTCAACGCGGATGCCGGGGCCTTTGCTGGACCGGATGGAACTGATCCGCATCTCTGGCTACACCGAGGACGAAAAGGTTGAGATCGCCAAGCAGCACTTGATCCCGCGTCAGCTCAAGGACAACGGGTTGAAGGAAGGCGAGTTGGAGATCAAAGACGAGGCTATCCGCGACCTCTGCCGCTACTACACCCGCGAAGCCGGTGTGCGCTCGCTGGAGCGTGAAATCGCCAACCTGTGCCGCAAGTCGGTGAAGGCGATTGATATGAAAGAGCGTGACGGTGCCTTTGCCATCACCGCTGACAACCTC
The DNA here is from genome assembly GCA_965658725.1 of Alphaproteobacteria bacterium. Taxonomy (GTDB): domain Bacteria; phylum Pseudomonadota; class Alphaproteobacteria; order UBA7985; family UBA7985; genus UBA7985. Next base: position 13,338 of record CBFHUI010000008.1, read on the forward strand.
GGCGATTTCGCTGGCGTGCGGAAGTTCCGCTTTGGTCTGGCGGAAGAGGACAATCAGGTCGGCGCGGTTACAGGTTTGGCCTGGACCGAAGTCGGCGGCGATCTGCTGCAGATCGAATCGGTTACCGTTACCGGCAAGGGTCGAGCTGTCTTCACCGGCCAGCTGGGCGACGTGATGAAAGAGTCGATCCAAACCGCTGAGAGCTTCGTAAAGTCCCGCGCGGCAGACTTCGGCATCAAGCCAGACCTGTTCTCTAAGCGTGACATCCACGTGCACGTCCCCGAGGGCGCGACGCCTAAGGATGGACCTTCTGCGGGTATCGCCATGGTGACGTCGATCGTGTCGGTGCTAACGGGCGTTCCGGTGCGCAACACGGTGGCCATGACTGGCGAAGTCACTTTGCGCGGTAAGGTTCTGCCCATCGGTGGCCTTAAGGAAAAGCTGCTTGCGGCTGTTCGGGGTGGCATCAAGAAGGTGCTGATCCCCGTGGACAACGAGAAAGACCTTGCCGACATCCCGTCTAACGTCAAAGACGCGCTGGAGATTGTGCCGGTGACGGACGTGGATCAAGTGCTCACCCACGCGCTGGCAGAAGCCCTCACGCCGCTGACAGCAGAGCAGATCGCGGAGTTTGAAGCGCGGATTGCCAAGGCCGAAGAAGCCGGCTCCAACGCTGTGGTTACCCACTAACACAGCTCTGGAACCGCTTAGACTAACCTTGCAAAAGCCCCTCTTCGGAGGGGCTTTTTCGTTGCATGGGTCTGGTCTGCATCGACGGGCGTTGCGAGTCAGGAAAGCAGTGGGGTAGGAACGCGCATATGTCATAATTGTTACGCGAACTTTCGCGGCGCACACTGACTTCCTGTCCGTCCTGTAGCACCTCCGATCAAGGCCAAAGCGCTTATGACCCGTGAAGCACGAGACCCAAACTCAAGCACTGCCGGTTCGACCGACAGCAAGTTGAGCTACGCTGACGCAGGCGTGGACATCGAGGCAGGCGAGGCTTTTGTAGACACCATCAAACCCGCGATCGAAAACACCCGGCGCCCCGGCGTTATGGGAGCCGTGGGCGGCTTTGGCGCGCTGTTTGACGTGCGCGCGACGGGGTTGAAGGATCCGGTTCTGGTCAGTGGAACCGACGGGGTTGGCTCGAAACTGTTGTTGGCCGATCAGCCCGGAGACTTTCGCGGTTTGGGGCAGGATCTGGTTGCCATGTGCACCAACGACATTCTGTGCCAGGGCGCACAGGCGCTGTTCTTTTTGGATTATCTTGCTGCCGGGAAGCTCTCTTCGCAGCGGGATACGGAGCTGGTCGCTGGTATCGCAGCGGCTTGCACTGCCGAAGGTGCGGCGCTGGTGGGTGGAGAGACGGCAGAACTGCCGGGCCTCTATGCACCCGGTCACTTTGATTTGGCAGGCTTTGCGGTTGGCGCGGTAGAGCGCGACGCTATCCTGCCGCGTTATGATACTTTGCAGGCGGGTGACGTGCTGATAGGTCTGGCGTCGAGCGGGATACACGCCAACGGCTTCTCGCTGATCCGGCGTCTGATCGAAGACTTGAGCCTCGAACTCGACCAGCCGGCCCCCTTTGAACCGGCCAAGACCTTGCGTCAGGCCCTGCTTGCACCGACGGAACTCTATGGCGCGCAGGTTCACCGGGCGATCGAGGCGGTACCCGGCGCGATCAAAGCACTGTGTCATGTCACCGGTGGTGGTTTGCCCGGCAACCTGAACCGTGTGCTGCGTGAGGATCTGGCGGCCGAGGTTGCCCCCGCTTCCTGGCACGCTGCGCCGATTTTCGGCTGGTTGGAAAGTCTCGACCGGGTTGAGCGCGCCGAGCTGTTCCGGACGTTCAACATGGGACTGGGACTGGTGCTTGTCGTTGATGCCGAGCAGGCAGGGGCCGTGATGGCACAGTTAGCCGGTGAAACCGCCGTGTTCCGCATTGGCGCCCTCATCGAACGCAGCAGCAGCGATGCGCCTGCGGTGCAGATTGAGGGAGTGACAGCATGAGCGCTGTCAGCCGCCGCCGCGGCGCGATCCTGATTTCCGGGCGGGGGTCCAACATGGTCTCCTTACTCAGCGCAGCGGCAGAGGCTGACTTTCCCGTCGAGTTTACGGTGGTGATCAGCGACAAGATTGAAGCCCCCGGGTTGGGGCTTGCGACCGGTGCCGGGGTCAAGACCCACGCGCTGCGCCATTGCCGCGCGGGACAGGCCGCGTGGGAAGAGGAACTCGACAGCGTGCTGCGCGAGGCGGAGATCGACTTGATCTGTCTCGCCGGTTTCATGCGCCTGCTCAGCGCAGAATTCGTTGCGCGTTGGAAAGATCGGATCCTGAACATCCATCCTTCGCTGTTGCCCGACTTCCCCGGTTTGGAGGCGCAAGCTCAGGCGCTCGACGCGGGCGCGACGGAGGCCGGGTGTACGGTTCATGTCGTGACGGCTGAGATGGACGCCGGGCCCGTGCTGGGACAGGCGCGGGTGCCAGTGCTCGAAGGTGACTCGGTTGATGCGCTGTCTGTTCGCATTCTTGCCGAAGAGCATCAGCTCTATCCGGCCATGGTCGCCCAATACGTCCAAGACACACTGAGCGCCGAGGAGCGTGCCGATGCCATTTGAGGGCTTGAAGGAAGAATGCGGCCTGTTTGCCGTCTTTGGACTGAAGGACGCCGCGCTGCATACCGCTCTGGCACTTCACGCTCAACAGCACCGGGGACAGGAAGGGGCAGGCATTGTCACGTGCTCTGATGGTATTTTCGAGACCCACAAGGCAGCGGGTCTTGTGTCGGACCACTTTTCTGCCGACGCGGGCGGGATCGACCTACCCGGCGACCGCGCGGTCGGTCACGTGCGCTACTCCACCGCTGGTGGCCCCGGGACAGAAAACATCCAGCCGCTGACGCTGGACACGCGCTTTGGCCCGGTGGCGCTTGCCCACAACGGGACACTGACCAACGCGGCGACGCTGCGTGAAGAGCTGCTCGAACAGGGGCAGACCTTTACCACCAAAATCGACACCGAAGTCATCCTGCACCTGCTTGCGCGGTCCAAGGCGGAGAACTTCCACGACGCGCTGAAAGAGGCGCTGGCGCGGGTCACGGGAGCGTTTTCGCTGCTGCTGATGACCACGGAAGCGATCTACGCTGTGCGCGATCCCAACGGCATGCGCCCGCTGGTAATGGGCCGGCTGGGTTCGGCGACCATGCTGGCCTCTGAGACCTGTGCCTTTGATACGCTTGGCGCGCGCTGGGTGCGCGACATCGAGCCCGGTGAGATCATCAAGATCGACAAGAACGGCCTCGCGCAGCAGCAACTGGCTGGCAAGGGCCCCGAGCGGTTCTGTGTGTTCGAGTATCTCTATTTTATGCGTGCCTCGACTGTGATCAACAGCCGCGCCGTCGCGGACGTGCGCGCGCGGGTGGGAAAGGAGCTGGCCGAAGAAGCGCCGTGCAAAGCCGATGTGGTTCTTGGCGTGCCTGAGTCGGGAATCGCCGCCGCCGAAGGTTTCGCCATGGCGCTGAATGTGCCCATGCGCGCTGGCCTAATGCGCTCGCCTTACGTTGGCCGAACCTTCATCGAACCGAGCCAGAAGATCCGCTCGCTGGGCGTTCGCCTCAAGCTGTCAATCAACCGGATGATTGTCGATGGCCGACGCGTGGTGCTGGTCGATGACTCGATCGTAAGGTCGACGACCATGTCCAAGCTGGTCGCGCTGGTGCGCGAGGCGGGCGCGACGGAGGTGCACGTACGCATCGCCAGCCCGATGATCCGTTTCCCCTGCTTCTATGGCATCGATACCCCGAACCGCAGCGAGCTGGTTGCCGCCAACCATACGGTTGAGGAGATCACGCAGCTGATTGGCGCAGACAGCCTTGCCTTTGTCTCGCTCGACGGACTGGCCAAGGCGGTGAACCCGCCGCAAGGCGTTTCCCGCAACGGTGGGCGTGACTACTGCGACGCCTGTTTCTCCGGCGTCTATGATGTTGCGCTGCCGGATCAGGCTTTGCGGGATGAGATCTCCGGCGCCGGCGCGGTGCTGATGGGGAAAGCGCTGCCATGAAGGTTCTGATCATTGGCAGCGGTGGCCGCGAACACGCCTTTGCCCACGCGATCCGCCAATCTGACAAGCTCAGCGCTCTTTACGCTGCGCCGGGCAATGCGGGCATCTTTGAGCTTGCCCAGCAAGCGCCGATTGATACAGGCGACCACGGAGCGGTTGCTGGCTTCTGCGGGGCCGAGGGCATTGATCTGGTCGTCGTTGGCCCGGAAGCACCGCTGGTCGACGGTCTGGCGGACAGCCTGCGCTCGGCAGGGATCAGCGTTCTTGGCCCGTCGAAAGCAGCGGCAGAGCTGGAAGGCTCCAAGGCTTTCGTCAAGCAACTCGCCTTCGACAACGGTGTGCCAACGGCTGCCTCGCAAACCCAAGACGCCCTTGCGCCTGCGCTTGATGCACTCGACGCGTTCGCGCTGCCCGTGGTGATCAAGGCTGACGGGCTGGCCGCCGGTAAGGGCGTTATCATCGCGCAGACCCGCAACGAGGCCGAGGCCGCTGTACGGGCCTGCTTTGACGGTGCTTTCGGTGCGGCGGGTTCTCGCGTGGTGATCGAAGAGTTTCTCACCGGCGAAGAAATCAGCTGCTTCGCGCTGTGCGATGGCACCACCTACCGCTGGCTGGGCAGCGCGCAAGACCACAAGCGCGTGGGTGAGGGCGATACTGGCCCGAATACTGGCGGTATGGGCGCCTATACGCCCGCGCCCTGCTTGACCCCAGCGCTGGAAGCACAGGTGCGGGCGGAGATCATTGAGCCCAGCCTGCAAGCCATGGCCGAGGCCGGGACGCCGTTTCAGGGGATCTTGTTTGCGGGGATCATGCTGACCCCGTCCGGGCCGCAACTGCTCGAATACAACGTCCGCTTTGGCGACCCGGAAGCACAAGTGATTCTTCCCCTTCTGGGCGCACAGGCGCTGGACCTCTTCCACGCTGCGGCAACGGGCCAACTGGCTGCGCTGGCCGAGGACATCGCGCTCGGCGACGGACAGCACGCGCTGACGGTGGTCATGGCGACACAAGGCTACCCCGGCGCTTACGAAAAGGGCTCCACCATCACCCTGCCGGATACGTCGGCACGTGACGTGATTATCTACCACGCCGGAACCCAGCACGCCGATGACGGCGGCCTGCGCGCTGTGGGCGGTCGGGTGCTGACCGTGACCGGCTTGGGCGCAAGCCTGACCGAGGCGCGCGACCGGGCTTATGCGGCCGTGGACTCCATTCAGTGGTCGGAAGGCTTCTTCCGCCGCGACATCGGCTGGCGCGCTCTCACGCCCAGCACTGACTAAAAGGAAAGACCCCATCCATGACGAGCTTTGCTGAAGGCAAGACCAAGCGCATCATAGCTGGCCCAGAACCTCACACCGTGCTGTTGCAGGCGGTCAACCGGCTCACCGGCGGCGACGCTGCACGCGTGGCCGAGATCGACGCGATTGGCGCATTCAAAACCGAGCAGGCCGCGAACTGCTTCGAACTGCTCAGCGGCGCCGGCATCCCGACTGCCTACGTCAAACGCCAGTCGGACTCAGAGCTGCTGTGCCGGCACTGCGATATGCTCCCCATCGAGTTCGTTGTCCGTCGCTACGCCTTCGGTTCCTACCTCAAGCGCGCACCGCAGTTCAAAACCGATGGTGCGCCGTACCGCTTTGATGACCTGGTGCTTGAGCAGTTCCACAAGACTTCCGTTGTCGCCGCTCCGGCGAGCGCTGAGACGGTGATGATGAGCGAGAACGACGCGCGCGATCAGTACCTGCGCGACGGTGAATGGGCGCAGGGCGTCTACACCGATCCGTTTATTGTGACCGGCGATGATGCGTGGAAGCTTTACTCCGCCAAGGCTCCGGTCGAAGGCGAAGCGCTGATTTCCATCGCGCCCGAGATCAGCGGTGCAGACCTTCAGTCCATCCTTGAAACCATCGTGCGTCCGACCTTCGACGTGCTGGAGAAGGCTTGGGCGAAGATCGAGACCGTACACGGTCCGATCACGCTGGTTGATGCCAAGTTCGAGATTGGCGTTGACCGGGAGACGGGGGCTTACCTGCTCGCCGACGTCGTGGACAATGACAGCTGGCGCATTTGGCCGGGCGGCGATCCGTCGAAGCAACTGGACAAGCAGGCTTTCCGCGATGGCCAGGCCGAAGCGCTTGTTTCCGAGAACTATAGACTTGTTGCGGCGCTCACCGGCCGCTTTCTGGAGAACTAAGAACCATGTCTGCACAAGAACCCAAAGTCGCCGTCCTGATGGGCTCCAAGAACGATTGGAACATCATGCAGGCTGCCTGCGAGCAACTTGACGCGCTGGGCATCGCCAACGAAGCCCGCGTGATCTCTGCCCACCGCACCCCGCAGCGCCACCACGACTTCGTCACCGAGCAAGGCCCGGCCGAAGGCGTGAAGGTGTTCATCTGTGGGGCTGGTATGGCCGCACACCTCGCCGGTGTGACGGCAGCGCTGACCAGCTCGCCCGTGATCGGTGTACCACTGGAAAGCGGCGGTATGGGCGGCATGGATTCGCTGCTCTCGACGGTCCAGATGCCGGGCGGCATGCCGGTTGCGACCGTTGCCGTTGGCAAGGCTGGCGCCAAGAACGCCGCGATTTTGGCCGCGCAGATGCTTGGCCTGGGTCACCCTGATATCGCTGAGCGGGTCAAGGATCTGCGCGCCAAGCAAACCGCTGGCGTGCCGGAATTCCCACAGTAAACCAACCAACCCCCTTAACGCACTGAGCCACGCTGACCGCCGCGGAGATAAGATGAGCCAAGACTGGTCCGAAATCGTGATCCTTCCAGCAGAAGGGCAATCCGGGCCAGGCTTGCGCCTGACGGTCCCGGCCTTGGCTGATGAAGCGGCGGCGCTCAGTGCTTTGGGGGCCTTCGTGGACCCGGTGACAGAGACCGGCGCGGTCTTTTCCGCGTGGGGCATGGTGGCGCGGGAGACGACTGTTCCTGCGCGGACCGTGTTGCTCGTCGGCCCTCTGCCTGGCGTTACAGACCCTATCGCCAAAACCGCCCTCGAAGTGCTCGTCGATCTGGGTCTGGTCCCAGAAGGCGCACAGGGCTACGCCGAAAGGCTGCGGGTTGAAGACAGTGCCACGGGCGCACCGGCGCGGCTCGCGGGCCTGTTCAACCCACTCATCGAACGCGGTTCGGTGACGGGGACACAAGCGCTTTGGCGCTTCGTTGGTGCTGAACCCCCAAAAGTGCGCCTGACAGGGGCGGACGTGGGGCTGGTGCTCGACGTCGATCTGCCCGACAGTGATGAAGCCTTGTTGGCCTTTTCCCGACAAGGCGTTCCGGGGCCTGACGGCAAGGGCAGGGGACCGCTCGGGCTGGGCCTCTCTGACTTGCACGCCATCCGTGATCACTTCACAGCGCTGGGCCGCAAGCCCACGGACATCGAAATCGAGACGCTGGCGCAAACGTGGTCCGAGCACTGCAAGCACCGTCTGTTCAACGCGGATCTTGAAGGCGCGGAAGGCGGGCTGTTCAAAACCTTTATCGCGGGCGCAACCAAGAAGGTTCGCGCTGCGCGGGGCAAGGACGATATCTGCCTGTCGGTCTTTTCCGACAACGCGGGCGGGATCGTGTTCGACGATGATTATCTGGTCTGTGACAAGGTCGAGACCCACAATTCACCCAGCGCGCTCGACCCCTACGGCGGGGCGATGACGGGTGTCGTCGGTGTTAACCGCGACTGCCTGGGCTTTGGTCAGGGTGCGCAACCGATCCTGAACCGCTATGGCTTTTGCCTGCCCCGCTACGACGACCCCTCGCTGCTGTTCCGGGACAAGGACGGCGACTCACCTCTGCCAAGCGCGCGACGGCTGATCGACGGGGTCATCAAAGGGATCGAGGATGGCGGCAATCAGTCCGGTATTCCAACCCCGCAAGGCTTTCTGGTCTTCGATGACCGCTACCGGGGTAAGCCGCTGGTGTTTGCGGGCACCGTTGGCCTGATGCCGCGCGTGCTGCCCGACGGGCGGGATGCGACGGTCAAGGGCACGCAGCCCGGTGACGCCATCGTCATGGTTGGTGGGCGCGTGGGCAAGGACGGCATCCACGGGGCAACTTTCTCCTCCGTGGCCTTGGACGAAAGCTCGCCTGCGACAGCCGTGCAGATCGGCGACCCAATCACCCAAAAGCGCCTCTCCGACGCGCTGATTTTCGAACTGCGGGACCGGGGTTTGATCCGTGCGCTGACCGATAACGGGGCGGGCGGTCTGTCTTCGTCAATCGGGGAGATGGCCGAAGAGACCGGTGGCGCAGAAATCTGGCTTGACCGGGTGCCGCTCAAGTATCCGGGCCTGAGCCCGTGGGAAATCTGGATCTCCGAAGCGCAAGAGCGGATGAGCCTAGCGGTTAAACCTGAAAACGTTCAGGCCGTGATCGACCACTTCGCCACGCGCGGTGTCGAGGCTACGGAAATCGGCCAGTTTACCGACACCGGCACGCTGGTAGCGACGTTTGAAGACCGGCCGGCAATGGCCTTGGAGATGGACTTCCTGCACGAAGCACCGCGCCTGAACCTGCCCGTTGCGACTAAGCCTGCCGAGCCTGAGCGCCTCAACGCCCCCGTGCTGCCTGATCTGGCGCAATGCCTGACCATGCTGATGGGGCAGCCGAACATGCGCGGGCGCACGCCGTTGATCCGCCGCTACGATCACGAGGTACAGGCCAACTCCCTGCTCAAGCCCCTTCAGGGCGTGAACGCACTGCACGCCGACGCGACGGCAATCCGGCCACTGCTTGACCGTCCCGGGGCTGTAGCCGTCACACAGTCGCTGTTCCCACGCCTGACCGAGCGCGACCCCTACGCCGCAGCGGTGAACGCTGTTGACCTGTCCTTGCGCCAACTGGTCGCGATGGGCGCGACGCTGGACCGGGCGGCGCTGTTAGATAACTTCTGCTGGTGCTCTGCGGACCAGCCCGAGCGGCTTTACCAGCTGCGTGAAGCGGCCCGCGGCTGTCACGATGCAGCGGTGGAGCAGTTGGTGCCCTTTGTCTCGGGCAAGGATTCCATGTTCAACGACTTCAAGGGCTTCGATGCACAGGGTGAGCCAGTCGCCGTCTCCGCGCTGCCGACGCTGCTAATCTCCGCTCTGGCGGTCCTGCCTGACTGGACCCGTGCGGTTTCCATGGACTTCAAGGCGGCGGGAGATGTCATCTTCTGGGTCGGTGCAGAGCCTGAAGAGGCGCTGGCCCGTTCAGAACTGGCGCTGGCGCTGGGTCTGGATGATGAAGCCCTTGTGGCCCCGAGCGCACGGGTTGCTGCAGACTACAGTGGTTTTGAAGCAGCGACGGCGCAGGGTCTGGTCGCTTCCGCCATCGCATCGGGCTGGGGCGGCGCTGCTGCCGCGCTCGCCCGCTCGGCCCTCGCAGGCGGGCTTTCTGCCAACGTCCGTGCCGATTGGAGTGCGCAGCAGTGGTTTAGTGAGAGCGCGGGTAGCTTGCTTGTGACCGTCGCACCGCCTGACGCCGACGCCTTCACCTCGCTGGTTCCTCAAGCGCGTGCCATTGGCACCGTGGCGAACAGTGATACCATGGTTCTCGACGGACAGGCCGTCAGCACCGCGAGTGTGCTTGCTGCCTACCGCAGCGACGAAAGTGGGGAAATCAGCCGATGACGACCGCCCAACCACGCGCCCTTGTCCTCTCCGGTCACGGTTTGAACTGCGAGCGGGAGACCGCCTTTGCGTTAACCCAAGCTGGGGCAACGGCAGAAATCCACCACCTCAACGACCTCGCGCAGAACGCCGGCGCGCTGGACGCCGCGCACATCCTCGCGGTGCCCGGCGGCTTTTCCTTTGGTGATCATTTGGGCGCAGGGAAGGCCTATGCGTCCGCGCTGAACGCGCGGCTGGACGATGGTATCCGGGCTTTGGTTGAGCGCGGCGGGCTTGTGCTCGGGATCTGTAATGGTGCGCAGGTGTTGCTGAAAACCACTTTGTTCGCTGGCGCGGGCGTGACGCTCGCCCCCAATGCAGGCGGGGCGTACCTGTGCCAGTGGGAGCGGCTGGACGTCACGGCGCGCTCGCCCTGGCTGGATGGACTGACCGCTTTTGACTGCCCTATCGCCCACGGCGAGGGCCGCTTTACCTTTGCCAGTGGCGCACTCGAAGCCCTCAAGGCTGCAGGCGGTGACGCTTTGCGCTACGCCGGAGACGCAGCACCCAACGGCGCCGCAGACCGCCTTGCCGGGATCACAGCGCACGAGGGCCGCGTGCTGGCCATGATGCCCCACCCCGAACGCGCCTTGCTCAGCCACCATCACCCTGATTTCCACCGTCAGGCCGCACTGGCCCGCCGCGAAGGCCGCGTACTGCCGGAATTTGGGCCGAGCCTGCAGTTGTTTCAGAACGCGGTGGCAGCGGCATGAGCCGGTCGCTGGAGTTCTACCCGCGCATGCGGCTGGCGAGCTTGAGCGCTGGGGTTATGCTGGTGCTGTTTTCCGTTCTGGCGCTGCTCAACCTCGACATGGGACTGGTGCGGGCGCTGACCATATTCACCATCGGCGTGATCATCGCGGCAGGCTTTGCGGCGCCCTATCTGCTGCGCAAGAAGCCGAGCATGTCGATCGATGATGGCGGGATCACCCTGCTGCCGACCTTTGCGCGACGGGTTTATATTCCGTGGAAGTGTCTGGTTTCTGCGCGCACGGCGATCCGCGCCAAGCATCATTTGCGGCTGGAGGTCGATTGGACCCGGCTGGAAGAAACCGACACGGACCCCACGGGCGCAAGCCTGCCCCACCCGCGTTCAGCGCCGCTGGAACTGCACGGCCTGCGCCGCATTGATCTGGATACCAACGTGCATGAAGTCCTGCTGATCCTGCAGCAGTACCGCGACCGCGCGACAGGGGGCTGAACCGGAAAGAAGCGAGGGCCTAGCCCAACTCGCTCATCTCCACCCAGCGGCGCTCGGTCATCGAGATTTGCGCCGCGATCCCCATTTGCACCGACATGCGCCCGTCTCGCGCGGTGACCTTCGCCTCAGTGCCGGTTTTCATGGCGGTCTGGAAGTCGAGGTGCTGGAAATAGGACGAGCCAAAGTGCGAGCCTGCGGCCAGTACCGCTTCATCGATCTCAACGGTTTCCTTGGTCGGGTTCTTTGGTCGCCGGGGCATGTGGGTGATGACACCATCGGGGATTTTGACTTCAAGCTTGGCGCTATCGCCGACCAGCGTGATCTCTTCTTGGTTTTCCGACCCCTCGGCGAACATGCACAGATCAAGTTGGGCTTTCGCGCCACTGGCGAATTCGACGACCACGAAACCGTGGTCGAAGATGTCGGGCTTCTCCCCGTCATAGACCTCGTTCAAGTGGTTCACCGCTTGCCCGCCCATGCCCATCACGGCCACGGGCTCATCCTGCAAGATAAAGCGCATCAGGTCGAAGAAATGGCAGCACTTCTCCACAAACGTCCCACCCGAGTTCCGGTTGAAGCGGTTCCAGTTGCCGACCTTTGGCAAGAAGGGGAAGCGGTGTTCGCGGATTGACAGCATCTGCATCGCACCCACGTCGCCCGCATGCGCCCGTTCAATCATGCGCGCCACGGGCGGCATGTAGCGGTATTCCAGCCCAACCCAAAAGACGGGATCAAAGCTCTTCACCCGCTCTTCGATCTCCAGCGCATCTTCGAGCGTGGTACAGAGAGGCTTCTCCACCAAGTGTGCCAGTCCTGTCTGCAACGTATCGCGTAGGACGTCGATGTGGGTGAAGTTGGGGGAGGCAATGATCAGCGCGTCGAGATCGGCCTTAGCCAGCATTTCGCGGTGATCGGTGAAATACTCAACCGCATCCGCGTTCGCGCCGTCGATTGAGCGCAGTGTGGACTCCGACCACGTTTGCGAGCTGCGAACCGGGTCGCATACGGCGGTTACGGCTGCGTCGTCGAGCAGGTAGATGTTCCGAATGTGCTCCTGCGCCATCATCCCGGCACCGATGATGCCGTATCGTGTGGTATTGGACATGAGCCCTTCCTCCCGCTGTGCGCCTGTCTCATCGTGCTTTAGCGATGCACCACGGCCATCCGCCGGGCAAGTGCAAAGGTTATGGGGCAGAGGGGTTTCCAGCGGGAAAGTTGGCCGATTGGTTGGGCTGAGATCGTCTAGATCCGATCCTTTAACCACGCGTCAAAGCCATGCTTTGCGGCAACAAGACTGGCGCAGCAGTTTACGATCGTGGGCCACTCGCCAGCCAAAGCCGCGGTTTCCAGCGCTGCCGCGGCGCGGACCAGCCGCTGCAAGCCCAGAGACGCGGCTGATCCTTTGATGCTGTGTGCCTGCTTGGCGATGATGCCAGAGGTCTTGTCCTGCGCCGCAGTGGCAATGCCGGCCAACCGATGATCGGTGTCTTCGCTGAAAATGGTTAGGATCTCGTCCACCATGTCCGCGCCAAGCTGCGTGCTCAAGGTGTCGAGCGCGGCATGGTCAATCTCCGCCTTTGGATCCAGCGTTGGTGGTGGGGCGTCGGTCGCATCGCCCTTTGCCGTTGCCTCGGTATCACGACGGTTGCGCAGAATGACCCTCTGTAGCGCGTCCATCAGAACCGGCTTGCTGAGATAGTCATTCATGCCACGCTCAAGACAGAGCTCGGCGTCACCCTGTAAGGCGTTCGCTGTCATAGCAATGATCGGCACGCTGCGCTGGGGCTCAGGCAAGGCGCGAATGGCTTCGGTTGCCTCCAGACCGTCCATCTGCGGCATTTGCACGTCCATGAACACGAGGTCATAGGCCTGCGCCTGAACTGCCGCGACGGCTTCTGCGCCAGTATCGGCGATATCGACGCTGTGACCCAAACGGGTCAGGAACCCTTCAGCAACTTGCTGATTGATCGTGTTGTCCTCGGCCACAAGGATGCGCAGCGGCGGCAGAGGCTCCACCCGATCCGGTTCATCGACGCGATCTGTGCCTTCGACCGGGGAGACATCTATTGCGTCCGCGGGTTCTCTGGGGCTGAGCGGCGCATCAGCAGGTAAGGACAGTTCGAACCAGAATGTGCTCCCTTCGCCAAGGGTACTTTCGACCCCAAGCTCTCCCCCCATGCCTTCGACCAGTTGCCGCGAAATCGCGAGGCCCAGGCCCGTCCCTTCAAACCGGCGCGAAGAGGATGAATCGATTTGACTGAAGCTTTCGAAAATGCTGCTGAGGTCTTCAGCAGGAATGCCGATCCCCGTGTCCGATACCTCAAAGCGAACCATGGACCCGCCCGATCCGGCAGGGCGTGCAGACAGTTGGATCGAGCCCGATGGGGTGAACTTTACCGCATTGCCCACAAGGTTCAGCAGCACTTGCCGCAACCGTCCTTTGTCGCCGGAGACAAAGGCATCCAGCCGGTCATCGATGGTCATGGAGAGCCGCACATCTTTTGTCTGTGCGCTGGGTTCGAGGATATCCATCGTACCCTGCATCACGGGCCGCAGCTCAAAGACCGTATCGACAAACACCAGCCGTCCCGCGTCGATCTTTGAGAAGTCGAGAATGTCATTGATGATGTCGAGCAGTGCTTCGCCTGACACTCGGATCGTATTGGCATACCCATGCTGGCGCTTTCCCAGCGCCGTATTGAGCAAAAGCCCCGTCATCCCAATGATGCCGTTCATTGGCGTGCGGATTTCATGGCTCATGTTCGCGAGGAACTGCGACTTGGCCTCGTTCGCCGCTTCTGCTGCCTGCCGCGCAGTTTCCAGCGCTTGTTCGCGGTCCTTGAGTTCGCTGATATCGCGCTGAATGGCGATGATCGTCGTTAGGGCGCCGGTCTCATCGAAGATCGGCTGGCAGTCCACAGCCATCCAGTAGGGACGCCCGTCCTTGGTTTGGGTTGGCGTAATCTCTGAAAACGGCTCGTGTTCAGAGAGCGCGCGCAAGACCCGCTCCTGCGCTTCCGGGGAAGCCAGTGTGCCAAGAATCAACGCGTCAATCGATACGTCGCTGACATCCTCCAGCGTGAAGCCGGTCATCCGGGTAAAGCCGTCATTGACCCATTCCGTCTGCCCCTTTGGTGACGCAATGATCACTGCGTTGTCCGTGCGTGATGCCACCAGAGACAGCAGGCGACTCTCCGCTTCTCGCCGCTCCACAATGGTCAGCGCGCGCTGCACCAGCGCTTGACTGGTCAGGGCTACAATGATGGCCACGGTGAAAAAGATGGAGAGGAAGATGATGATGTCGCGAAAGGCGCTGGACCCCCCTTGCGGCGCGTCGATGACCGGCAAGCTCAGGACCTGCTGCCCCATGACATCGCCCACGCGCCAATCCCGGCGTGGACTGGCAGTCAGGGAATTGTGGCAGGTAACGCAGCCCTCGCGCGCGATCAGATCTTCAGAGTAACGGAAAATCTCCCCCGCCGGCGTCTCCAGAAACCCGCTCAGCATTTCTGGCGCTAAAGGGGTCTTTCGCCCGTCGTTCTGGCTGTCTGGAAAGGGGTAGGGGCTGGTCAGGAACCATGTCAGCCCGCTGTCGTCCTGTTGGCTGTTAAAGTCTGCGCCATGACCCTGCGCCGTCCGGTTTGCGATCAGCAGCGTGCTCTGCGCCTGCGCGCGGTCGCTGAGCGTATCGCGCAGGAGCACTTCCTGATAGCGCTTCACCATGATGTAGAGGCCCAGAACCAGAATGAGACTGGCAAGTATGGAGAGCAGTGTGGCCCAGGCCGGTCGCATGAACAGCCCGCTCTAGACCGGGTGTGGGCCGCTAATGAGTTCAAGCGCCAGATAAACCGCAATGATCGGCACGATAAAGAGCACCCCGATAATCCATGCGACAATGGCCCGTCCTCGCATGTCGCGGGGGCTCTGCGGGAGCTTGGTGTGCCATAGTCCCTGATAGGTCGGAGCCAATCCGAGCACGATGCCCGCAACGGAGAAGACGCTCAGTTCGACGGCGCTGAACTCAATGTGGAACTGATAACAGACATCGCAGAATTCCCATGAGAAGTAAGCCACGGAAAGCAGCGAGACCACGAGAACGGCGATCACTGGCAGCGCAATGCCGCGCCACAGCCAGCGGGTAAAAAGTTGAGCTTGGGTGAGGGCAGCGGGTTGCCCTTTGCGTTCTGACACGTGTGTGCGGGCCTTTTCTGTTGGGCATTGATCTGTCCCAGTCCGCGACCGTTACTGATCAATTTAACTGGAAAAACGCACTATATAAAGGCGCTTAGCATTATTAATACGGGATGGAGCCGCGGTGGTTGAGACCTTGGACTCATTCAATCGCGCTCCACCGTTGTCGTAACTCTCGCAACTCTTCCCCGATGAGCGGTCCTGAGACCTGGTGGATCAAGGTGCCGTCCCGATCGAACAGAAAGGTTTGAGGTAGGTTTGTTACGCCGAAGCTCAGGCCGTTGACGCCGCCTTTGTCGGCTGCAACGGCAATGTACGGGTTGTCGAATTTGTCGAGGAAGGCCGCCGCATCCTCGATGTCATCGCGAAAGGAAATACCGATCAGCTTGCCGGGATGCTCCTCATTGAGCGCCATCAGCGTGCTGTGCTCCGTCCGGCAGGCTTCGCACCAACTGGCAAAAAAGTTGACGATGAAGGGGCCGGTCTGCTCGTTTCGGGCTTGCTCGATATCGCTCAATTCCGTGTAGCGGGGCAGGGGTATGATTTGATCGAAGGCGGTGAAAAAGGGTCTGTCTCTATTGACGGCGTCTGCCTGTTCCTGGCGCTCGTGCTCATGCAGAGGACGCATCCCGAACCAAAGGGCCGCCCCAGTGAGAATGACCAGGGCAGAGGCAAAGAGGATGGATGTGGCACCCAGATGCCAACGACGAAACAAAGATTTCTCCCCGAAGGACCTGCAGGCACTCTCGAGCACTCGAGCAAGCCTAAACTAATGCGATATCACTTAAATAATAAGAAAATATCATTTTGAAAAAAGGTCAAGGGTTCGTTTTGACCCGTCAGCGAGAAAGTCGCCGTGCGACCAACACAACGGGTAAGACGCCGAGAGCCACAATGATCAGGCAGGCAACACCTGTCTCCTCCACCCGTGCGCGGCTGGCAAAGTCGTAAATGTAGGTTGAGAGCGTCTGCATGCCGAAGGGGCGCAAGAAGATTGTTGCGGACAGCTCCTTGAGCGCATCGATGAACACCAGCAGTGCTGCTGCGGATAGCGCGGGCCAGAGTGCAGGGACATGGACGCGCAGCAAGGTCATCAGCGAACCGCGCCCCATGGTCCGGCTTGCATCGTCGCGTGCGAGCGGGATGTTGCGAAAGCCGCCATCGATGTTGCCTTCAGCGATTGCCAGGAAACGGATCAGATAGGCCAGCAAGATCAGCCCACCTGACCCGGTCACAATCAGCCCCGTTGACCAGCCAAACCAACCTTCGAACAGACCAATCAACCAGTTATCAAAGCCCGCCATCGGTACGAAAAGACCCAGCGCCAGGATGGTTCCGGGGATGGCGTAACCCACGCTCGCCAGTCGCACCAATCCGCGCAGCCAGCGCCAGCCGCGCAGGCGCAGGGTATAGACCATGATCAGCCCAGCCAGCACCGTCAGTCCCGCCGCCAGCAGCGCGATTTGCAGGCTTGTTGCCAGAGCTTCGAGCAAGCGAGGGTCGCTCAACGTATCCAGCCGCTCCAGAGCGTAGCCCCCAAGGACCAGCAGCGGCACGCCAAAGCCCAGCGCAATCGGCAGCAGACACCAGAGCACAGCCAGCCAGCGCCACGGTCCGCGCAAGGTCTCGCTGGGCAGGCGCGGGGTCTTCTTGGTCGCGGGTTCCGTGCCGTCGTTCTGCCGCCGCCGCGCCCAGCGCTCGGCGAGCACCAGCGCGAAGACCAGCAGCAGCAGCGCCATTGTCATTTGCGCCGCGCCCGCCGCATCGCGCCGAGTCAGCCAAGTGTCAAAGATGGTAAAGGTGATGGTTTCAACGCCCAGAAACTCAACCGCGCCAATGTCGTTCAGCGTTTCCATCAGCGCCAGCACAACACCCGCCGCAATCGCCGGACGCAGCAGCGGCAGGAGCACGCGGACAAAGGTCTGCCAAGGCCCCTGTCCTAGTGCACGGGACGCCTCGACCAGACGATTGCCCTGCAACTTCAGCAGCGCGACCGCGGCGAGGTAGACGTAAGGATAGAACACCAGCGACAGGATCAGGGCCGCGCCGCCCGTGTTGCGGACACTGGGAAACCAGTAGTTCTTTGCGCTTTCGAGACCGGTTAAGCCCCGGAAAATCGACTGCAGAGGCCCGGTAAAGGAGAAGAACTCCACAAAGGCATAGGCCCCCAGATAACTCGGAACCGCCAGCGGCAGCACCAGTGCCCAGAGGAAGACCCGCCGTCCGGGGAAGCGGAACGTCATCACCAGCCAAGCGCTCACCGTCCCAATCACCCCGGTTCCAACCACCACCCCAATCATCAGCAGCGCTGTGGTTGAAAGCGTCCGAGGCAGGACGAACTGTACTACGTGAGACAGGCTTTCAGCCGTCCCGCCCAGCGCCATAGAGATCAGCGTCGCAATAGGAAACAGCACCAGTCCGGCGATGACCAAAGTCAGCACCACAAACCCAGCGCCGCGCTGATGGCGGAGCCGCTGCGGGCTTGAAGGCGCTTGCTCTCGTGTGGGGTTAGGGGCCAGAGGCATGGGGCAGGTCAGGGCTCGAACAACAGGTTAGGCGCGCACATTAGTCGCTTTGGCCGCCTGCGGTAAGCCGCCGAAAACGCACATCACTTAGCGCAGAGGCTGTCTAACCTCAGATCTGTCCCTTGAACACCATATCGATCGCTCGCGCCTGTGCCATAATCTCCGAGCGTGGTACGGCCCAGCTTTCCTGACCCAGAATGGCGCGATTCATGGCGTCGACTTCAAGCACGTATTGATCAACATCCTCGACGTCGATCCGCTGCCCGTGGTCGTCGCCCAGCGCAGGTCCGTCATAGAGGATGACTTCCGGCGCGTTGGCGCCGGGCATGGGATTGAAAGGTACTTTGACCTCAATCCGCCCCGTCGTCCCCTGAAACACCATGCGCTGGTGCAGGTCGAGTTGGGTGGAGCACTGGAAGCTCAAGTGCCGACGGTCCGGGAATTCCATGATTGCAGAGCACTGGATATCAACGCCGAAGTCTGCTTGCTCGACGATCAGACTTGCCGCCTTCACCGGCTCCGTGCCCCAAACAAAGCGCGCTGCAAAGATCGGGTAGCAGCCGATGTCAAGGATACCGCCGCCGCCCATGTTGGGTTGATTGCGCACGTTGCTGGGGTCGGTGTTGTAGAAGCTGAACTGCCCGCTGATCGAGCGGGTCTCGCCGATCGCGCCGGCCTGCACCATCTCCCGAACCTTGAGCCACTGGGGGTGAAAGCGCACCATGAAGGCCTCAGAGAGGATCAGATCCGGGCGCAAGTCCATCAGCGGCTCGAGCGCCTCCGGGCTCAGCGTGATCGACTTTTCACACAGCACGTGCTTTCCCGCCTCTAGCGCCTTGCGCGACCATTCGACGTGCAGGTGGTTGGGCAGGGGGATGTAGACGGCGTCGATGTCCTCGCGGGCGAGCAGATCTTCGTAGGACAGTGGCCCGGACCGGCTTGCCACCGCGACCAGTTCGCCGTGCGCGCTGGCCTCGATGGCCGGTTGCAGCCTTTCACGGCCAATCTTTGCGTTTCCAATCACGCCCCACCGCACTGCACTCATGCCGCTTCTCTCCCTTGGCTTACTTGTTGTTTCATCGGTTCAGGCGCGCAGGTTAGCGAGGCCGACGGCGTCTGACCAGATGATCGCGCGAGGGGACTGGACAAAGTGGGCGAAGTGCAGGACTGGTGAAGCCCTGTTTCTTTCCCTTTGAGCTTAAGCCCCCGCAGCAGCATGACCGAGACCCTCGACCTCAGCCACGACCAGATCAACGCCTTTCTCAAGCAGTACGAGATCTTTGAGCCGGTGATCCGGGTGGACAGTGGTGCCTTCGGCAACGTGAATGCCAACTACGCCATCGAGACGCAGACCCGTCGGCTGGTGCTTCAGCGCGTGGGCCGGAAGAAGAACCTCGACCAGCTGCGCCTGTCCAGTCACGTTTCGAACACGCTGTACGCGCGTGACTTCCTGACGCCGAACTTTCATCTAACGGTCGAAGGTGATCCCTTCATCGAGCTGCAGGGCGAGCAGTTCCGGCTCATGTCCTACGTGCCTGAACCCGTCATGGTCGAACGCCCCAGCGTCTCCGATGCGCTGCGGATCGTGGCGCTGGCTGAAGACCTGCACGAGACCCTTAACCGCTATTTTCGGTACGTGGACGAGGGCGACCGGCGCTACATGACCGGCTATCAGGACCAGCCCGACCTGATCGTCAAAGCTGCCTTTGATCGAACCGATCTGAGCGCGCAGACGCAGGCGCGAAACGAGAGTGTTCGCGGCTTTCTTGAACCCACTTTCGACCAGCCGACGCGCGTGCGCCACTGCCACGGTGACATCAAGTTCGGCAACGTGATCGTTACCCCGCGTCGCATCGGTCTGCTGGATTTCGAGAACTACAATGTCCAGGAATGGGGCTGGGAAATCGGAGACGCTTTGCGCTCTTGGTTCAGCGACCAGCTCGATGAGGTGACGTGGTCCATCCGCAGTGATGCGCTGGAAGCCTTTCTGACGCAGCAGACATGGTTCTCCAAGCGCGATGCGGTGCTGCACACCCTGCGGACCACCGCCAAGCTGCTGGTGCACCTCTACACCGACCGTGAAGACGGGCGCTATTATTTCTCGACTGAGCCCGAAACGGACCGTCTGGCCAAAGTGGACGTGCTGATCAGCCGGCATGAGACCTTCATGCCAGCGCTGCTGGACTTCGCCCGCACGCGCGGATTTATCGATTGACCGCGCGTTGCACAGCGAGCCCCAGAGCGCGGACAGGTCGCAGACCAGGCCGCGGTCGGGGTAAGGCGCGGGCCCGATAGGGCCCTCCGTTTGATCAAGACTCCCTTGCCGGGCTCGCATTGGATCGCCCGGCAAAGAGGAAGCTGAGGCAGCATCAGTCCAGCGTCAGCGGCCCGTGGTTGAGTTGAGGCAGAACGTAGCGGGCGAACAGATCACACTCGGTTGCGTGCGGGTAGCCCGATAGGATAAAGGCGCCCATCCCCAATTCCGCGTAGCGGTTGATCTTGGCCGCAATCTGGTCTGGATCCCCAACCAGCGCTGCAGAACAGCCCGAGCGCGCGCGCCCGATACCGGTCCACAGATGGTCCTCAGCAAAGCCGTCCGCGTCAGCGTTGGCGCGCATCGCGTCTTGTCGGCGCACGCCTTCGGTCTTGCTGTCCAGGCTCTGCCCTTTGATCTCCGCGCCCTTGTCCGCGTCGAACTTGCGCATCAGGCGGCGGGTGTAGTCCATCGCCTCACCTTCGCTCTCGCGCACAATCACGTGCACGCGGTAGCCAAACTTCAGCCTGCGGCCGTGAGCAGTCGCACGGGCGCGCATGTCCTCGACGATACCTGTCACTTCCTTTTCAACGTCGGGCCACATGAGAAACACGTCTGCCGCCGCCGCTGCCGTCTCGCGCGCTGCAGGCGAGATGCCGCCGAAGTAGAACGGCGGGCACCCGCCATAAGCTGCAGCCGTTTCCTTGCACACCCGCGGGGCTTCGAGTTCGAGGTTGTAGAACTCGCCCTGATGGCTCAGGTCTTCACCGTTGAGCAAGGTGCGCAGGATCGACATGACTTCCAGCGAGCGCGCGTAGCGAGGCGCCGAGTCCACCGGTGCGCCCGGCAAGTCGGAGGAGATGATGTTGATCGTGCTCCGGCCTTGCAGCATTTCCTGCACCGTTGCCAGTTGCCGCGCCAGCTGGGGCGGGAACAACTCGGCACAGCGCACGGCCATGAGCATGCGGATGCGGCTGGTCAAAGGTGCCATGGCGCTGGCAAAGGCGATCGTATCGATGCCCAGCTGATAGCCGGAAGGCAGAAGGATGTTGTCAAATCCCCCTTCTTCGGCGCGCTGCAGAATCCCGCGGCAGTGCTCGAAGGTGGACCGCAGGGACGGCTCTCGGTGCCCCAAAAACTCATAGTCATCATCGCACAGCGACCCGAACCAAGAGACTTCAAACGGGGATGCGCTCGTGTTCGCACTCATGGTAGGCCAACTCCTCTCCAGGCAACAACAATGGCATAGTATTCTTCGCGGCTCATCTCGACCTCGAGCGCCCGGTTGGCCTCGGCGATGCGGTCGACCCGCTGGGTGCCGATGATCGGCACGATGTCAGGATGGGAAATCATGGTGAAGGCCAGCGCCGCCGCACCGCGGTCGACCCCGTTGCGCGCAGCAACCGCGTCTAGCGCGGCCGCGATCGAGCCGGCCTGGCTGTCTTCATCCGCGTCCTGGGTCATCAGCGCCCCGCCGCCCAGCGGCGACCAGGCAACGAGCGTGCAGTCGAGTTCCTGACATTGATCGAGCGTGCCGTCCCAGACGGGATCCTGACGCAGCGGTGAGAACTCAACCTGGTTTGCGATCAGCGGTCGGTCGA
>CBFHUI010000008.1:34834-52992 GCA_965658725.1 Alphaproteobacteria bacterium
TTGGATTGCAGCGCGGCCACCATGCTGGGGGTGTAGTTGGAAACCGCAATTTCCCGCACCTTGCCACTCTCCACCAGCCGCATCAGCCCCTCAGCGACATCTGCGTGAGGGGTGAGCATGTCCGGACGGTGGATGTAGAAAAGGTCGATCACATCCGTGTTCATCCGCCGCAATGAGTCTTCGCACGTCTGGATGATGGTTTCAGGCGTGCAATCGTAGGGCGTGGGCGGGTAGATCCCTGCCTTGGTTGCCAACACCATGCGGTCGCGCAAAGACGGCTCCTCGCGCAGAACCTCGCCGAGCAAGCGCTCAGCTTCCCCAAAGGCCGGGTAACCATAGATCGACGCCGTGTCGATCATGCTCATCCCCGCATCGAGTGCCGCGCGGGTCTTGTCTCCCGCCTCAGCCGCGGTGCCCTCGCTCAAGCGCCAATGACCATAGGATATCGGCCCGACCAGCAAGTCACTCCGACCAAGCCTTTTCTGACCCCGGTTTGGTTTCAACACTGATGCTCTCCCTGTCTCCGTCACGTTGCCCCTACCGTACCCACCGCTGCACAGGAGTGAAGGCCTCTTGGGCCAAAACATCAGTAATTTTTTACGAAATCAGACAGAATCTGGTCATGCGGGCCGAGGTGCCACCGAAAGACCCACCTCAGCTAACCACGAAATCTGTCAACTTTCCCGCACTTGGCCACTTTCCAAGGTGGTTTCGAGCAGAGGGAACGCAGGCGAAGCGGGTAAAGGGCCAAAGCGGGGGACGGCACCGGAGCAAGGGCGCAAGGGCGCAGCGATGGAGCGCCAGCCTGAACAAGCGATGGCGAGTGTAGAACGGGTCTTGAGCAGTTCTCTAATGGATCAGGGTCGGCCAAGACTGCGGTAATCCCAACCGTCCTTTGCCATGGCCGCCGGATCGAAAACATTGCGCAGGTCCACGAAACGCGGCGCCGTCAATTGGTCCTTCACAGCACCCAAGTCCAGTTCAGCGAACTCCGGCCAGTGCGTGACCAGGCAGACCCCATCTGCGCCCTGTGCCGCTGCCAGAGCGGAGGGCTGAAAGTCCACCCCTTGGAACAGCGCAGCTGCGCCATCCATTCCCTGCGGATCAAAGGCTCGCACGTGAATGCCGGCCTGCTGCAGAGCGGGGATAATCGCGATGCTTGGACTGTCGCGAAGGTCGTCCGTGTTGGGCTTGAAGGTCAGCCCCCAGATCGCGACTGTCTTGCCCCGCGCTGCGTCCGGTCCGCCAAGACTGTCGATGACTTTCGCGGCCATTTCCTGCTTTCGGGCTTCATTAACGTCGATCACCGCCTCGAGGATGCGCACGGGCGAGCCCTCGACTTGCGCCGTATCGACCAGCGCGAGCGTATCCTTGGGGAAGCACGATCCGCCATAGCCCGGCCCGGTGGACAGGAAATCCGGCCCGATCCGCTGGTCCAGCCCAATGGCGTGCGCCACGTCTTCAACATTCGCACCAACCCGCTCACACAAGCTGGCGACTTCGTTGATGAAGGTGATCTTTGTGGCGAGAAAGGCGTTGGCGGCGTACTTGATCATTTCCGCGCTTGCAGCGGAGACTTCGACGTAAGGCACGCCAGTCTCGATGAAATGCCCATTGAGCCGTCGCAGCGTCGCCGCTGCTGTCTCGTCGCGCGGCCCCACGACAATGCGGTCAGGTTCGAGAAAGTCACTGATCGCCGCGCCTTCGCGCAGGAACTCGGGGTTGGAAGCGAGGTGAATACCGGCGCTACCGCCGTCGACGGCTTCGCGCGCGTCCAGTTGGGCTTGCAAGCGATCATTAGTGCCGATCGGGACTGTAGATTTCACCACCACGGTCAAGGGCTGCATGGCCGGTTTCGCTGGACTTGGTGACTGCTTTGCCCTCAGGCGGGTATCGATGAGACTGCTAAAGGCTGCTTCGACAAAGGAGGTGTTGGCCTTGCTGCCGCCTTCTTCGGTCGGCGTGCCGACCGCGATAATGGCGACGTCTGCGCCTTCAAGCGACTGTCCATAGTTGGTGGAAAAGCTCAGGTTGCCCGCCCGCACGGCCTGCGCCATGCGCTCTTCGAGGCCAGGCTCGAAAATTGGGCTGTGACCGGCTTGCAAGCGCGCGATTTTGTCCGTGTCAATGTCCAGGCAAACGACCTCGAGCCCAAGCGAGGCGTAACAGACCCCAGTCACCAACCCGACGTATCCGGTTCCGATCGCAACGACTTTCATAACCGCACCAAACCCTCAGATCTTTGACCCCCAAAGCGCCGCTGCATCCTTGCAGCTTTCGGACCAGCGGATCAGGGACGATGCGCCAGCGCCCGGCGGGGACTGCTGAAGCTCAGACATGATTGGCTTTGCCCGATCATTCAACCCGCCTTGTGATGGCTTTTTGGGGCCGCGCGCTGCTTTTGGGGGACAACAGGCTCTCAGGTTGCGGCCCTTGCACCCTCAGGCTGCGGCCCCAAGGCTGGGTTCGCGAGGAGGTCGATTTGCTCAAAAGGCTGGGACTTGTTAAGTCGGATAGCGCTGCCAACAACCCGAATGGCCCACCGCCTTGGAAACCGCTCGCCATCAACCCTTTCACGCTGTCTACAACGGACCCTATCCCGGTCTGGACTACCGCGCTGCGCGGCCCTTTGAGCGCTGGCAGGCTCCGCACCTGCTGCGGTCCATGCGCGATTGGCTCAGCCAGAATCCGCCTCGGCTGGAATTGGCAACGCTGGCGCTGGGGGAGTTGCGGGGGCGTGGTGAGCGGGCTTTGGAGGCGGAGATGGTTTTCGCGGATCTTGGTCATCAGCCCATAGAGTGGCTGCAAGCGGCCCGCGGAAGCGTGGCGCAGGCCTTTCCAAAGGACTGGGAGGGCTGGGACGATGTCAAACGGCGGGGCGGGACAGTCTATGTCGTCTTGCGCGATGGCTACACGGCGGCCAACGGCACTTATGGCGCCTACGTCGGCTCGACCAAACGCAGCCTCGAAGTCCGCTTTATGGAGCACCGCCAGTCGTCAAAATCCGGTCGCGGCTTGCAGGCACACGGGATAGAGCCGCTGTTTTCACTCTGCCTGCCGCTGCGTCAGGCACCGCTGGCCAAAGCCAGCCTGCGCGCTTGGGAAACCCGCCTGCACCACGCGCTGGAAGCGGTGGTGCCCAAGGTCAGCGGCGATATCATCGATGGTCGGGGATCAAGCTAGGAACGGCGAGGGCATGCGCATGCTACCAACCCATCCCGAGCCCCACCCAGCCCCATCCCAAGCCGTGCCCCGGACTGAAGCCACCGACGCAGGGACTTCATCGTCGAGCATCTCGATATCATCGAAGCTCTGCACCGCACCGTCGCCGTGATCGACGTAGGCGTGCTCGGCGGAGAAATCGATCGTAATGCGTTTGTCACCGTTGACTTGCCGCAGGATCATCAGATCGCCCTGCCGAAACGCCGTTACAAAAATGCCCTCGTCCCACTCACCAAAGGCGTCTGCGACCTGCAAATCCCATAGGTCGGCAAGGGTGCCAAACATGGCGGGGTGCGCGGTGCGTTGGCTCAAAACCATGGTGCTGTCCGCGTCTACGGTGATCAGCACTTGGCTTGGTCCACGCCGCAGGGCAGTACCCTCGGACAGTGAAGCGCCAAGGGGCGCGGGGGTCGGGATCATAACAGGCTGAAACATGGCGTTTCCCTCTCTGTGTCTTGCTGAGCGTGCGCAGCGCAAAGACACGCGGCAAACTTGGGGTTGAGGGGAGCTGTGCCAGTGATGGGCCAAGGGGTTGGGTGGTGCGTATAATGGCTGTAAAAACCCGCATCACTTCGGCATAATCTCGAAAATTCGCCGGATTTCCTGTCATTATACGCAGACGTTCGGAAGTCAGCCGTCCGGGCCCTAATCGGGTCTTCAGTGGGAAAACAGGGGACACTGTGAACCAAAGCGCAAACTGGCCGCTCGATGCCCGCCTGTCTCAATCTGAGACGCAAGCTGGCCCTACCGCTTCTGTTACAGCGGATCTGAGCACGCGCGAGCGCCTACTGGCCGAAAAGCGCGCACAGCAGCGCGCCTATATCGATCGCGACGGCGCAGGCGAGGAGGTCGCGGTCAGCGGTCAGCGCTGGTCGGACTTTGCCGACGACAGCATAAACCGAGCCTTTGCTGCAAGCTGGCGTGAGACACGACAGGCTGCGCGCTTTGTCCCAGCGGATCTGAGCGACGACGCCCCTGTGCCTGGGCTGTTTCTGCTCGGGCTGGGGAAGCTCGGCGGGCGTGATCTGAACTTTTCCAGCGATGTTGACCTTGTCGCCTTTTACGATGCGCAGACCGTACCAGTGCCAGAATTTGTCGGGCGCACCGACATCACTGCGCGCGTGCTGCGCACGCTGACCCAGACCATCGACGGCCACAAGTCCGGCGGCTTCGTTTGGCGCACGGATTGGCGGTTGCGTCCCGACCCCTCGGTCACTGATCTCTCCATGTCGACCGAAGCGGGAGAGGATTACCACTTCTACCGTGCTGCGCCCTGGCGGCGTCTGGCCATGATCAAGGCGCGGGTGGTGGCGGGCGATGCAGAAGCAGGCGCGCGCTTCTTGCGCAATCTGCACCCCTATCTGTGGCGGCGGCATCTGGATTACTCGATGATCGAGGAAATCGCGCACCTCAAGTCACGCATCCGTCGCGAGCACCCTGACCTCGCCGAAGAGCGCCGGAACCAGACCCCCCTTGAGCACGCTGCAGGCTTTCACCTCAAGCTTGGGCGCGGCGGCATTCGAGACATCGAGTTCTTCGTTAACGCGCAGCAGTTGCTCTGGGGCGGGCGCTATCCGCACCTGCAGACCCCCGCAACCATGCCGGCACTGCGGGGGTTAGCGGCAGAGGGGATCGTCGAGGCCGACACGGCCAAAAACTTGGAAGCCTGCTACTGGATGCTGCGGGGGCTTGAAAACCGGGTGCAGTACTGGGCCGATGGGCATACCCACTTTATTCCCACCGACCCCGACCAGCAGGCGTGGCTCGCAGACCGCAGCGGGTTTGACAGTTGGACCGCGCTGGAAGCCCGCTTAATCGACGTGCGCCGGACAGTAGAAGACGCGGTGACACCGCTGTTTGCCGACGTCGTGGAGCGCCCATCCTCGCGGTCTGTGCCTGAGGCTGCAACACCCGAGGACGACACCTTCATCGCAGAGCGCATCGCGACGTGGCAGGGCGAAGTCGGTGCGAGTGGCACGGCGCCAGACCGGATCTGGGAGCACGCGAGCCAAACACCTGACCCAACCGCCAGCATCAAGGCTGCTGATGAGCTCTTCCGCCGCTTGGGCAATCGCGGGCAATATCTCAAGCTGTTGAGCAACGATCCCAAGTTGTTCGAGGCCGTGATCCCTCCGCTGTTCGAAGCCCCGGCTATGACGTCCTTGCTGCAACAGTCAGCGCACGTGGTCGATGGTCTGCTGGGGCGGGCGAGCGCGCTGCCGCAGGCCCCGGAACTGGACCAGGGCCGCGCCATGATCGCTGCGGCTGGCAGCTACGAAGGCCAACTCGAAGCCGCGCGGGCGTGGGTGAACGAGCAGCTTTACCTGACTTACCTTTCGGTGTTTGCCGGCTCAGCTTCGATCCAGACCGCCGAGCATCACTTGACCCGCCTCGCCGAAGCCGCGCTCAAGCTGGTGGCGGAGATGGTGAGCGCGGACCTCGGGCTTGACGCCTTTCCGCTGTGTATCCTTGGCATGGGCAAAATGGGCATGAACGCCATGGCCCCGCATTCGGATCTCGATCTGATTTTCGTGGTCGAAGAAGGCTGGTCGCTGGAGGACGCTAACGCTGTTGCGGCGCGTTTCAACACGGCCTTCAACGCCCAGATGCGCGAGGGCCGGGTTTGGGAAGTGGACACCCGTCTGCGGCCATCCGGCCGCTCAGGCCCGCCAACGATCACCTTGGCGTCGTTTGAGACCCATCATTTCGAGCACGCTAAGACGTGGGAACACATCGCGCAGGTGCCCATGCGGCCGCTGTCTGGCTCAGCGGCGCTGCAAGCGCGGGTGCTGGCGGTGAAAGACACGCTGCTGCGCCGCGCGCGGGAGCAGGAGCAACTCACCGCAGACGCTTACCGCATGCTGCTACGCCTACGCGATCAGCGAATCTACGACCGCCCGGACGATCCCGGCGAGGTCAAGCTGCGGCCCGGCGGGTTGATGGAGCTGGAATACCTCCTCGCCGTCACCACGCTGCGGCAGGGCAGCGCGCTCCCGGTGGGGGAGAGGCTTGAGCACGACGCACTCGCCGGATTCTGGGGTGGACAAGAACCCGCGCTAGAGGCCGCCAGTGCCGACTTGCGCAGCTTGCGCGACTGGTTCTTTGCCGGTCGGCTCTATGGTCCCTCATGGATGGTGCGATTGGGTGTTGATGTTGCGGCGATCGAGGCCGTGACCCGGCGGGTCTCCTGGGCCGTCGATGCTCTCATTGACGCGCAAGCCCAAGCCATGGACGTGGGTTGGGTGGAGTATCAGGAACAGGCTGTACGCTGGGCCTAACCGCCCCCCGTTCCAGCAGCCCTAGCGAATCGCGATGTCTGCGGAAATACGGTCACCGGCTTCGAGGATCATCGGTCCTACAGTTGTTCGACGGTCGGCTGTCCGGCCTTGCACGATATACGTTCCCGGCGGCAGCAGCACCACGTCTGACCACGGCCCTTCGACAACCAGATCAAGGCTCGGGTTCTCTGGTCCTTTTTCAAACCGGAAGGCGTAGACTTCGACACGCTCCCCATCCTGAACGGATAGGGCTAGTTCACCGAGGTTCAGCGTCACAATGTGCAGGGAGGGCAGGGTCGAATTGACGCTGAATTGGTAGTTGAACATGACGTTGTCAGCCTCCAGCACAGCCCAGTAATCGCCGACCGCCATTTCGAAAACGGGCCGATTGGCTTGTGCGCGTGCGAGTTCCTGCCCCTTGCTCTGTCCGACGCGGTCGTAAATGGTCCACGTTGGTTGACGGAAGGAGAAACTCGGATCCTGCCCTTCGGCAAGGCTGATGCCAAAGCGGACTTGCGCAGTGCCAAAGGCGAAAATGGCCGTCCCCGATACCGGCTCGCGCGCGGCAAAATCTGAGACCAGCGACTGCGCTACACGTTCGCGGACCCGTTCCTCTATCACAAGGCCGTTCGCACCGATGCTTCCTGCACTGCTACTCAGCGACGCGATCAGGCTTTGCGCCGTGTCGATGGTCTGCGCGGTTTCACGCGGGAGTGCTGATGAAGGTTGCGGTGCAGGCGTGGGCGTCGGGACCGGGTCGGCGGCGATGGGCGACGTTGACGGGGTAGGGGCTGGTTCAGCAACCACACCACTCGCACCGCTCGCCCCATTTGCAGCCAGAAGCTCATCCAGCGACGAGTTCAGCAAGGCAAAGATCGCATCATCTTCACCGCTCAACGCTGTCTCATCCTGCGCTGGCGGGGCGCTGAGTTGAGGGTCAGCGGCAAAGGGATCGTCAATAAGCGGGTCATCCAGCAGAGAAGTTCCGGCAAACGGGTCATCGAGACGCGTATCGGTCTGGTTCGTGCGATCCGTTTGGGGTGCTGTTAGTGCTAGCGCGGGCGTCGTTCGTGTCACAGCGTCGCGAGGCGGCGTCACGCCCTGCCGCTGCGCCGCAACGACCCGAGCGACATGCATCATCGCGCGGTTGAGTTCGCGGGCGTTGCTGGCGTGAATGAAGCTGCCGCCTGTCTCCTGCGCCAGACAGGCTACGCTCTCCTGCTCAACTGCCAGCAGGTCGAAACCGATGACGTGCGCGACGAAGTCAGCGCGGTTTTTCTTCAGCATCCGCGCGACCTCGCAGGGGTCTTGGTTGCAGGTCTCGACCCCGTCGGTAAGCAGGACCAGCGTCGGATCGTCTGCGTCGCCCATAATCAGCGTTCGGCTTGCCGAGACAACAGCGCCGGTCAGCGGCGTGCGTCCTTGGGGTGAAATGCCGCGCACCGCCCGGCGGATCTGACCATAGGTCGAGCCCGGTTTGGCGAGGACTTCGATATCAGTGCAAGAGCGCGCCTCGCGGTGGCCATAGGCGACCAGACCCAGCGGCTCACCGGGCGTCCATTCGTCAAGAAGCGTGCTGACGGCATCCTGAGCAATGTCGATTTTCGGCGCGCCATCCAACTCACCCCACATGGAATTCGAGCCGTCAAAGACCAACATGGTCTCGGCTTGGGCCATCGCGCCTAAAAACAGCGCACCAACAATCGCAAAAAAGCGTGTCAAACCTGTCTTTCCTGTTCCTCAAGCGGTCTGGTTCTCTCTTGGGAAGAGGGCGTTCCTCGGTTCAATCGGGAACGGTAAGCCGCTTTGCTATCAAAGAGGAAAGCAAGTTTCGTGCAAATCTTAAATAATTATTTAGGATACTTCCTAACGTTTTAGGACATATTCCTCAGCAAGAAGGAGCGGGGCCAGAGGGTCGAAAAGACCGTTATCTGACCCCGCCTGGGGGAGGAACCTAGGCCAGCGCTGTGCTCAGCGGGGTAAAGTCCAGACCCTGCGCCTGTGCGACAGGCTCGTTGGTGATCTTGCCGTCCCAAACGTTCAGACCGTTGGCGAGGTGCGCATCATCGCGCAGCGCCTGCTTCCAGCCCTTGTCCGCCAGCGCGAGGCCGAAGGGCAGTGTGGCGTTGTTCAGGGCATAGGCCGACGTGCGCGCGTAAGCACCCGGCATGTTGGCGACGCAGTAGTGGACGACACCGTTTACGTCGTAGACGGGATCGTCGTGGGTGGTCGCGCGGGAGGTCTCGAAGCAGCCGCCTTGGTCAATCGCCACGTCCACAACCACGCTACCGGGCTTCATGGACTCGATCATGGCCTTAGTGACGAGCTTGGGCGCATTTGCGCCGGGGATGAGGACGGCACCAATAACCAAATCAGCTTCCGCCACTGCATTAGCGATGGCAGAGGTGGTCGAGAAGATCGCCCGAGCCTGAGCGCCGAAGTGGTGGTTGATCCGCTCCAGCGTCAGCAGGTTGCGGTCCAGAATGGTGACGTTCGCCTGCAGGCCCACGGCCATTTCCGCCGCGTTGAAGCCAACAACACCGCCGCCGATGACCACGACATTTGCTGGTGCAACGCCGGGAACACCGCTGACCAGAACGCCCGCGCCGTCGGTTGCCTTTTGCAAGTAGTGGGCGCCAGCGAGAACCGACATGCGGCCCGCAACTTCCGACATAGGCTTGAGCAGTGGCAGACCGCCGCCCTGCGCCGTGACAGTCTCGTACGCGATGCAGGTCGCGCCCGACTTAATCAGGTCTTCGGTCTGCGCAGGGTCCGGCGCGAGGTGAAGGTAGGTATACAGGAGGTGGTGCGGGCGGAGCATGGCGCGCTCGACGGCCTGGGGCTCCTTGACCTTGACGATCATCTCAGCGGTCTCGAAGACCTCGGCTGCCGTTGCAAGGATCGACGCGCCAGCGGCCACGTATTCCGCATCGGACGCACCGACACCCATGCCGGCTTGTGTTTCAACAAAGACCTGATGACCATGGGCGACGAACTCGCTGACACTGTCAGGGGTGAGGCCGACGCGGTATTCGCGGTTCTTGATCTCTTTAGGCACACCGATTTTCATTTTGGAGGATCCCCCTGTTCAGAATTTCAAACGAGAATATCCCTAGAATGAGCGAAATCTATACGAAATTTCATTTGATAAGCTGAAATATTGGGACAACAGCCCACAATAGGGCTCAAGAATCGGCTAGGGGGCCTCACGAATCGAGTCTCGGCTGTAAAAAAGCCCTGCGATCAGTTTCGCTGGCGGGCCCCGATCCAGAGAAGGCCGCTGCCGACCATGCCGACACCGCCAAAAACGATCAGCGTGCTGGACAGCCCTATCATCGATGCCAATCCTCCTCCGACCAAGCCGCCTAGACCCATACCGCCAATTGCAACAGCTCCCCAAACCGCCATGATCCGAGCGCGAAAGGCGATGGGTGCGGTCTGCAGGATTGAGGCTTGGCTGCCGATCACAGTCAGGCTGCCTGCTGCACCGGAGACATAGGCTACAGGGAAGCAGCAGCCAAATAGAGGTGACAAAGGCCATCAGCAGAACGGCTGCTCCCCCAAAGATCCCGCCGAAGAACAGCAGCCCGAGCATGGTTTGTGCAGAACCGCGCCTGGCGGCGAGCGCCATGCCGATGGTGATCGCGCCGGCCCCAGCTGCAGACGTCAGATACCCCAGCGTTTGAGCTGAGCTGTTGCTCACGAGCGCACCGTTGATGGCGGGCATCAGTTCAACGATCGACCGGCCAAAGAACCCGGAGAACGTCACGGCTGCAAGCGCGAGGATAACAAGGCGGTGGCGTCTGATTTCCTGCAGTCCGCTGCTGAAGCGCTCGAAGTAGCCGCCGGCCGCACGTTCGGGCGGCGTCCACTGGGTGGGCAGAAACAGCACAGAGATAAAGAAGACCAAATAGAGCGCAAACCCGGCGAGGAAGGCGAGCGGCAGACTGCCGAACGCGATGATCCAAGCTGCCAGCGCCGGGCCGATTATTCTGGCGGAGTTGAACAGTGTGGAGTTTACCGCCACCGCTGAGGCCAGTGCGTGCTGGGGCACCAGCACCGTTGGCATGACCAGCCGTGCAGGCTGCCAATAGGCCACAAGCAAGCCCGTCGCGCCGGAGGCGATGAGATAAGGGATGGCTGATTGCGTATCCAGGAAGGCGATCAGGGCGAGTACAAGGTAGATCAGCAGATTGTTCACCTGCGCGACCATGATCACCGACTTGGGGTTTAGATTTTCCACCCAGACCCCGATGAACGGTCCCAGAATACCGGGCAGGGCGAGGATCAGGAAGGCTGTCATACCCGTGAGAAAGGGCGATTGAGTCAGCTCCCACACCACGTAACCCAGCGCCAGCCGCGCGAGCCAAAGGCCTGTGCTTCCAATCGCAAAGCCAACCGTCCACTGCAGATACAGCGGATGACGCAAAGCGTTGGGTGATGCAGGGTCGAAGCTGAACATGAGCAACCTTTGCTTGGGTCGAAGCGGCGCGCCACGGGCGAATGTGCAACGCCGCCATACCTCGACACCGAGCGGGGAGGGTGATTGGGTGAGCCGATGAAAACCGACTTGCCTCGTTCCGCTCTGTTTATGCCCGGTAGCAATCAACGCGCCATCGACAAAGTGCCGTCGCTGGACTGCGACGCCGTGATCCTCGACCTCGAAGACGCCGTTGCGCCATCGGCAAAGGACCACGCCCGCGTGACCATCCGTGCTGCCCTTGCTCAGCCGCGGTCAGAGGGCTTCGGCGCCCGTTTGGTAGCGGTGCGGACCAACGATCTTGACGCCCCGGGCTTTACCGCTGATCTGGACGCAGCGCAGGGTGCGGATGTGATTGTGGTGCCCAAGGTCTCAAGCGTGCAGGAACTGGCCGCTTGTCAGGCTGCGTTGTCTGCGATCGGTTCAACCGCGCAGTTGTGGGTGATGATTGAGACTGCAGAGGGCGTGCTCAACATCCGTGAGATCGCGCGGCAGGCCGCGACTGTCGCTCCTTCGCTCAGTGCGCTGATCATCGGGGCCAACGACCTCGCCAAAGACACGGGCGCTGCTCAAGTCGAAGGGCGCTGGACCATGGTGCCTTGGTTCGCCGAAATCGTGCTTGCGGCAAGCGCCGCAGGGCTCGGGGTGCTCGATAGCGTCTCCAACGCCTTCCACGATCTCGATGCCTTTGCCGCCGAGTGTGCACAGGGGGCAGCGCTGGGGATGGTGGGCAAGACGCTGATCCACCCCGCTCAAATCGAGCCCTGTAACCGGGCATTTGGACCAAAAGCCGTCGATATTGAACGCGCTCAAGCCATCGTTTCCGCCTTTAATGACCTCCACAATGCCGATAAGGGCGCGGTTCAGATTGCAGGCGAGATGGTTGAGCGCCTGCACCTCGATGGTGCTCAGGAAGTGCTCCGCCGCGCAACGGCGCTGGGGCTGATCTAACCGCTCGTACCGCAAAGGCGCCCGTGTATGTTCCATTCTCTTCGCCGTCTTCCCATTGGCGTGCTCGTCCTGTCGCTGTGCATGGGGCTGGGTACGAGTGCCGCGACCATCGCTGTCGCGGTGACGTCGCTGGCCGGGGAATCTATTGCGCCGGACCCAAGCTTTGCGACGGTGCCCTACGGTCTGCAGTTTCTCGCGCTTATGGGGTCGGCGGTACCACTGACGATGCTGATGGGGCGCGTAGGGCGCAAGCCGGTGAACCTGCTTTCGGCGTTGTTTGGTGTCGGTGCCGGGGTCGTCTCAGCCGTGGCGGTCGGGATCGAGAGCTTTTTGCTGCTGTGTCTGGGCCATATGATGCTGGGTCTGTTTCTGGCGGGGCTGGCCAGCCTGCGCTTTGCGGCGATCGACCGTTCGCCCAGTGATTTGCGCGAGATGGCGGTTTCGCTAGCCTTGTTTGGCGGCGTGCTGGCCGGGCTGATCGGGCCAACGCTGGCGCGCTCGGCGGGCTTGGTCTTCCCCTTTGAAGGCTTTGTCGCAGCTTATCTGATGATGGGCTTAGTGTGCGGCAGTGTCGCCCTTATCCTTGCCTTTCTGCCCTTTCCCAACGACGCCGAGACCGTCCGACAGGCGCAAGCCGCCAAGGCGGAAGCACAGGCCGAGGGGCGACGGATTGGCGCGCAAGTACTCTCCAACCCGCTTTACTGGTTTGGCGTTCTGTGCGGGGCGGTGGGCTATGGGGTCATGACCCTGCTCATGGTGGCCTCATCGCTGGAAATGCGCGCGGCAGGCTATGCCTTCGAGATCAACACCTACCTCATCCAGGCCCACGTCCTCGCCATGTTTGCCCCCTCGCTCTTCAGCGGTTGGCTGGTCAGGCTGTTCCGGCGCGATCGGTTTATCTTTATCGGTATGCTGCTCATGATCGGCGCGGCGGTCTGCGCCCTTTTTGCGCCCGCGTTTTGGGCGTTCCTGATTGCGCTGGTGCTGCTCGGGTTCGGCTGGAACTTCCTTTATGTTGGCGGCGCGATCATGGTGACCGCGCTTGCCAAGCCTGCGGAAAAGTTGCGCGCGCAAGGGGTCAACGACATGATCGTGTCGAGCTTCTCCGCCGTTGCTGCACTGACGGCGGGGGCTTGTCTGGTGATCTTTGGTTGGGCCGGGCTGCAGATCTTTGCACTGATCGTACTGGTCCCTCTGGTGGTCTTCGGTGTCATCGTCCGCTTTGGCGGGGTTCCAACGCCCCCACCCGATGCTGAACCAGTGCCTGCGTCCAAAGCGCCTTCTGGTCAGGCTGCCAACTAACCTTGTATAGTCCGAACACCGATGGATTGGGTGGAAAGAGACTAGGGTTGTGACGTCCAGCAAGTTCCGCAAAGTCGAGCACACAAGGGTCGCACAGGCCGTAGTCGAGCAGTTCGAGCAGATGATCCTGCACGGCACGCTGCGCGATGGTGAAAGGTTGCCCGGCGAACGCGAATTGGCAGACCAGCTTGAAGTCTCCCGCCAAACCTTGCGCGAAGCGCTGAAGACGCTCGAAGAGCTCGGTCTGGTCGAAGCCAAGCAAGGCGGCGGCACCTTCATCGCCGATATCGTTGGTTCAGCCGTTTCCAAGCCGCTGATCGGCCTGTTTTCTCGCCACGAGGAAGCCTACCTCGACTACATGGAATTCCGCGCACTCATCGAAGCAAAGGCCGCCGGTCTGGCAGCCGAGCGCGCGACGGCCTACGACCGCCAAATCATTCAGGCCAAGTTCGAAGCCATGGCGCAAGCTCACGACAGCGACGCGGACGACCCCGCTGCCGAAGCTGAACTGGATGCCGATTTTCACTATTCAATCGCCGAAGCAACGCACAACCCGATGATGATCTTTTCCCTGCGTTCGATTTTCGAGTTGATCCGGCAAGGCGTGTTCTACAACCGATACGTGGTCTACATCGAAGCGGGTGGGAAAGATCGTTTGCTGGAGCAGCACCGCGCCATTTGTGAGGCCATCGTGCAGGGCGAAGTCAAGGCGGCCGAGCGGGCGATGAACGATCATTTGAACTTCATCATCGATTTTTTCAGCGATGCTATGCGCATGCGCCAACGCTTTGAAACAGCACGATTAAGGGCTGAAGCCGACGGCTTTTCGAGCTAGACTGTCAGCACTGGTCTTGTTTTCAGACCAATTTTTATTCTACATTTCAGGCAGTAAACTTTAGCGTTCTCTGAATTGGTCTGCCTTTATGCTGAACATGCCTGCCCCCTCAGCCGACGTGCTTTCTCGTCGAGACACCATCGCCAGAGACCTCCGGGCGTTGCTCGGCGATGATGACCTGCTGATTACCTCTTCGAATGAACTCAAAGGCTACGAGACCGACGGGCTCGCCTGTTACCGCACCGTGCCGATGCTGGTTGCGCTGGCGGAGACGACGGCGCAGGTGGCTGCGGTGCTGAAGTATTGCAACGACAACGCCGTACCGGTGATGGCGCGCGGGGCCGGGACGTCGCTGGCGGGTGGTGCACTGCCGCAGCAGGATACGGTGGTGCTCGGCCTGTCCAAGATGAACGAGATCCTCGACGTCAACACGCAGAACAAGACAGCGCTGGTTCAAGCTGGGGTAACGAACAAGAATATTTCCGTTGCCGTAGACGACCTCGGCCTGTTCTACGCGCCAGACCCGAGTAGCCAGATCGCCTGTACCATCGGCGGCAACGTGGCAATGAACTCCGGCGGTGCACACTGCCTGAAATACGGGGTGACGACCAACCACATCCTCGGTGTGACCTTTGTCACCATGGAGGGGGAGGTGATCGAGATTGGCGGCGAGGCCTTTGACCTGCCGGGCTATGACTTGCTGGGTATGATCGTCGGTGCAGAGGGCCAGTTGGGCGTGGTGACGGAAGTTACAGTTCGGCTGATGGAAAAGCCTGAGGCTGCCCGGCCTTTGCTGGCCGGCTTTGACTCCGCCATCGACGCGGGGGCCTGTGTGGCAGCGATCATGGCGACGGGCCGCACGCCGGTTGCCATCGAATTCATGGACCGCCCCGCCATCCTTGCGTGCGAGAAATTTACGGGAGCAGGCTATCCCGTCGAAGCCCAAGCGCTGCTGATCATCGAAGTCGAAGGCACCGAAGAAGAAATCGCCGAGGAGCTTGCCTTTGTCGAAGGTATGGCGCGCGAGCACGGGGCGATTTCGATCCGAGTGGCAGAGGACTTCGCGTCGGCTGAAAACATCTGGAAAGGCCGCAAGAGTGCCTTTGGCGCGGTTGGCCAAATCTCTCCCGACTACCTGTGCATGGACGGCACCATTCCCGTCACCAAACTGCCCGACGTGCTCGAACAGATTTACGCAATCGGCGGCTGCTATGGTTTTGAGATTGCCAACATCTTCCATGCTGGCGACGGCAACATGCATCCGCTGATCATGTACGACAGCCACCAGCCCGGTGTTTTGGACCGCGTGGAAGAGTGCGGCGCAGAGATCCTCAAGGTCTGCGTAGATGCCGGTGGCTGTATCACGGGTGAGCACGGCGTGGGCATTGAAAAGCGGGATCACATGCCGCTGATGTTCTCCCCGGCTGAGCTGGACCAAATGAAGGAAATCAAGCGGCAGTTCGACCCGCAATGGCTGCTCAACGGCGGCAAAGTCTTTCCGTTGGCAGAAACTGGCATTCCAGCGGGGCAAGTCGCGTCGGCACAGGAAGCGGCTTGATGACCAGCGTCGTTGCACCCGCGCCCGTTCAGGACGTTCTCGATGCTCCCGAAGCCTTCACAAGCCCCGAAGCACTGTCGGATTTTGTCGCCGCGCTGGACGCGCCCATCGCGATTGAGGGGGCAGGGACCAAGGCCAGTATCGGCTTTTCTGTCGATGCGCCGCGCGTGACGACCATGGGGCTGAACGGGATCACTTATTTTGAGCCCAAGGAATTCGTGCTGGGAGCCTTGGCCGGGACGCGCCTGTCCCAGTTGGAAGCCACACTGGCCGAGCACGACTTGATCCTGCCTTTCCACCCGCCGCGCTTTGGCGGTGATCCGACGTTGGGCGGGGTGATTGCGACCAACATCGGTGGCCCGGAGCGGGAAACCATGGGCGCACCGCGTGATAACGTGTTGGGCGCGCAATACATCAACGGCAAAGGCGAGTTGCTCAAGGCGGGCGGGCGCGTCGTCAAGAATGTTTCCGGTTATGACATCCCGCGCGGGCTCAGCGGGTCATGGGGGACGCTCGCGATCCTGACAGAAATTACGATCAAAGTGCTGCCCAAGGCACGCGCCGTCGAGGCTGCGGGGGCGCCGCTGGATGCTGTGTTCGAGCAGCCTTTCGTCTGGCGGCTTAGCCTGCCTCGCGACCGCTCAAAAGACGTTTTGGGGCAGTGGACAGGCGTGCATGTGCAGCACTGGGACGGTGCACTGCTTTGGCTTGGAACCGCCCAAGCGGCGGACGTTCACCGCTTGGCCGCGCAGGTTGGCGGGCATGCCCTGCGGGTGCAAAACCCGGCAGGCGACGCAGCTTCAACGCCGAGTTTCCAGCCGCTCAATCCGGGCAATATGGCCTTGCACCGCCTGCTCAAAACCGCCTTTGACCCCAAGGGCCTGTTCAATCCTGGCCGCATGCACGAAGGGCTCTGAACCATGCAGACATTCTTCAAAGACGGCATGGTCAAGGACGCCGAGACCCAGCGATCTGAGGCAATTTTTCGCAACTGCGTGCACTGTGGTCTGTGTACGGGTACTTGTCCGACCTATCAGCTGCTGGGCGACGAACTCGATAGCCCGCGCGGCCGGATTTACTTGCTCAAGGATATGCTGGAGAACGGGCGCAAGCCGACTAAGGACGTGGTCGATCACCTCGACCGCTGTCTGAGCTGCTTGGCCTGTACGACCACCTGTCCTTCGGGCGTGGATTACATGCACCTGATCGACCATGGCCGGAAAGTCATTGAGCGCGACTATGACCGCCCCTTTTTCGAACGGCTGTACCGTAACTTTCTGGCGCTGACGCTGCCCCGTCCGAGCCTGTTCCGCTGGTTGCTCAGGCTGGCACCGCTGGGCGCGGTCGCGCGGCCTGTGCTGCCCAAGTCGTTGCAGGCGGCACTGTCGCTGACGCCCGACCGCCTGCCAGCACCGGCAGCGACCGACCGCCCCGGTCTCCACGCCGCCGCGACCGCCGAGCGCCGTGGTCGGGTCGCCGTCTTTCCCGGCTGCGCGCAGCAAGTCTTGGAGCCTGAGATCAACGCGGCGACCATTCGACTGTTGACCCGGCTCGGCTACGAGGTCGAAGTCGTCTCTGCCCCCTGCTGCGGTGCGCTCACCCACCACATGGGCAAGGCGCGAGAGGCCGACAGCACGGCGATGCGGATGATTGATGCCGTGCTCGCCGCAGATGAACGGGATCCGCTAGACGCTTTGGTGATTACGGCTTCCGGCTGCGGCACGACAGTCAAGGACTACGGCGCGATGTTCCAGGACCACCCAGAATCCGCCGAGCGGGCGAACCGGGTCGCCGGACTGGCCAAAGACATCACTGAGTTTGTCACTGTGGATGACCTCGCGGCAGGCAAGGACGCGCTCGATGCGGTCAGCATCACCTATCACAGCGCCTGTTCCATGCAGCATGGTCAAAAGATCACGACCAAGCCCAAGACCCTGCTCAAGGCGCTGGGTGCGCAGGTGCGTGAACCGGCTGAGGGGCATTTGTGCTGTGGGTCCGCTGGGACGTACAACCTGCTCCAGCCCGAGATCTCCAGCCAGCTCCGCGACCGCAAGCTGCGCAACATCGCCAAGACCAAGCCGCAGATCGTCGCAACCGGCAACATCGGCTGCATGAAGCAACTCGAAAAGGGCGTGGGCGTGCCGTTGGTGCACACTGCGCAGTTGCTTGACTGGGCAACCGGGGGGCCGAAGCCCCACCAGCTTACGGAGCGCGCGGAGCGCTAGTAGGCACGGGGGAGGAAGTGCCGGCGGTGGATCTCGTCGGCAATCCCCAAACCACTTTCCATGCCGGCGAAGTGATCGAAGCTCCAATGCACGCCACCATAGAGACGGCTGAACCCGTTCTCGACCGCCGTATCCCAGATCGATGTAAAGGCCCGGCTCTTGCCCTGGTGATTGGTGGGCAGGAGGTGATCGTCGGGCGAGGACAGCCGGAACGCCACGCGATCTGTCCGGGCCAGCAGCTGGGTCATGCGCGCCGCGGCCGCGCCAAAGGTTGAGTGCCCGGAGACATAAGCGGGGAAGCGCGGGT
>CBFHUI010000009.1:0-52743 GCA_965658725.1 Alphaproteobacteria bacterium
CGCGGATCTTTGCGCCGCTGTTGCACGTGCAGGGCATCGACGGCTCTTTGGCGCGATTGGGCCGCAGGCGATGCGGGCCTTTCTGCCCTTGGCTGAGCACGCGACCCTCTACGGACGACGGTTTGACCCCGGCAAGGGCGACGGGGAGGCACCCGTGACCTGGATCGATGCTGCCCCACATCCAAGCCTTGAAGACGAGCGCGGGTTGTTCAAGTCGCTGGCGATTGACGCACTGCTGACCAAGAACAGCGGCGGCGCGCGCCCGGCAAAGCTGGACGCTGCCGCACGGCTGGGCCTGCCCGTGTTTCTGCTCGATCCACCAACCCTATCCGGCCCCTCGATGACGCAGTGGGAGGATATCTTGGAAGCGGTTCTCGCCCTGCCTGCACCAGAGGATCCCCAAGGGCTTTGAGGCAGGGGCGGAAACGGGATAATTTGAGTCTCCTACAGGTCGCTGCGCGCAGTCCAACAGCCTTAATGCTCTGAATCATGACGATCGACGACACCCACCTCGACACCAGAGCTGCTCGCCGCGAGAACCGCCGGCGGGGCGCAGGTGCGCGTCGGATGATCGACACCTCCGTCCCCAGCCCATGCGTGCAAATCTGCCAGATCGACAAGGCAACAGCGTCCTGCACCGGCTGCAAGCGAACGCTCGACGAGATTCGCGATTGGATGATCCTCACGGCTGAAGAAAAGCTGAGCGTTCTCGACGCCCTAGCCTCGCGCTGACCATGGGTGTGCGGCTGGTTCTGGGTGGGGCGCGGTCGGGCAAGTCGGCCTTTGCCGAGCGCGCGGCTGGCGAAACCGGGCTGGCGCGGCACTACCTCGCCACCAGCCGCATTTACGACGAAGCTCACGCCGCTCGCATCGCCCTGCACCGCCAGTCGCGTGAAGCGGATTGGACCTTGCACGAAGAACCACTCGACCTGTCCGGTTGCCTTGAGCGGATTGCGGCAGCGGATCGGGTGGTGCTGGTCGATTGCCTGACTCTATGGCTAACAAACCTGCTGCTCGAGAACATGGATATCGAAGCGTGCTTTGACGCGCTAGAACAGAGCCTTCCCCGCTTGCGCGGTCCCGTGATCTTCGTTGCCAATGAAGTCGGGTTAAGCGTTGCGCCCGAGACCAAGCTGGGCAACCAGTTCCGCGACTGGGCCGGGCTGCTCAACCAGCGCGTGGCGCAGCAGGCGGAGCGGGTGGACTTCATCGCGGCTGGACTGCCGCTCAGACTTAAGGGTTAGAACCGTGGCTCAAAAAGTGCCTGTTACCGTCGTTACCGGTTTTCTGGGGGCTGGCAAAACCAGCTTGATCCGCCACTGGTTGGAAAACGCCGGTGGTCGCCGCCTTGCGTTGATCGTTAACGAGTTCGGCGATGTCGGTGTCGATGGTGAGATCCTGCGCGGGTGCGGGATCGAAAGCTGCTCGGACGACGATATCATGGAGCTGGCGAACGGTTGCCTGTGCTGCACCGTCGCTGATGACTTTATCCCGACCATGGAGGCGCTGCTCGACCGCCCCAACCCACCGGAGCATATCGTCATTGAAACCAGCGGTCTCGCCCTGCCCAAGCCGCTGGTCAAGGCCGTTGACTGGCCCACGCTGCGCCCACGTGTGACGGTGGATGGTGTGGTCACGGTCGTCGATGGCCGCGCCGTGGCTGACGGCTTGTTTGCGCCCGATCCAGTTGCTGTGCAGAACGCACGGGAAGCAGACGAAGCGCTGGACCACGAAACCCCGCTTGAAGAGCTGTTCGAAGAGCAACTGGGCTGCGCTGACCTTATTATTGTCAACAAGACCGACCTGATCACCGACGCCGACTGGGCTGACATCGAAGCCCGCGTTAAAGAGGATGCGCGCGGTGGTGCCGGGATGATCAAGTCGAGTTATGGCGCCGTATCTCCAGCCGTGGCACTTGGGTTGGGTGCGGCAGCGGAAGACGACCTCGACTCCCGCCCTTCGCACCACGACGACGGCCATGAACACGACCACGACGACTTTGACAGCCGCGTCTTTCACCTCGGCGAAATGACCTCTGAGGCCGCATTCCAGAAAGCGGTGGAGACCATCGCGGGCGACTTCCGCCTGCTCCGCGCCAAAGGCTTCATCGCGGTATCTGGCAAGCCGCGCCGCTACGCCATGCAGGGCGTCGGCACCCGCTTTCAGGGCTACTTCGACCGGGACTGGCGCGCGGATGAGACCCGGCGCACGTCGCTGGTTTGTATCGGTGAGCACGATCTGGACTGGGACGGCATCGCCGCAGCCGTGTCCGGCATTTCCGCCTAAGCCGCCATCATGCACTTGCTCGCCGCACAGCCCGGTGCGCTGACCGACAGTGACGAGGCCGTTGACCTCGCCCAGTCGCCCGGCGACATCGTCTTTCTCTCGGCGGCAGACACCGACCTCGCCCTGATCACGGCTGCGCAGGAAGCTCTCCTGGCTGCAGACCCTGACGC
Organism: Alphaproteobacteria bacterium; assembly: GCA_965658725.1. Classification (GTDB taxonomy): domain Bacteria; phylum Pseudomonadota; class Alphaproteobacteria; order UBA7985; family UBA7985; genus UBA7985. Next base: position 2,457 of record CBFHUI010000009.1, read on the forward strand.
TGCCTGCCTGCGGGCAGCCAACGTCATGCAGCTGGCACACCCGATGAGCGTAGACCTCTACGTTGAACAGGTGATTCGCGCGGCGAAAGTGGTGGTTGTTCGGCTGCTGGGGGGAAAGGCCTACTGGTCCTATGGGGTTGAGCAGGTGGTCAGTGCGTGCCAGCAAACCGGCGCGCTGCTTGCTTTTCTGCCCGGCGACGACAAACCCGATGCGGAACTGCGCGCCTGGTCCACGGTGGACGCGACGGACTATGAGGCGCTTTGGGCGCTGTTGACCCACGGCGGCGCGCTGAACGCCCGCGCCTTTGCAGATGCGCTGGGGCGCTTGGCACGGGGTGTGCCGGCGCAAGTAGCCGCCGCCGAACCGCTTGCTGAAAACGGCCTTCTCAGCCAGCCTGATGAGACCAGCGAAGGCGCGGTTGTGCCAATCGTGTTCTATCGCGCGCTGGTGCAGGCAGGCGACCTCGCGCCCGTGCATGGACTCAGCGCTGCACTGAGAAAACAAGGCCTGCGTCCGCTGCCAATCTTTCTCAAGAGCCTGAAGGACGCCGACTCCCGTGCCTTTCTGGCGCAGACCTTCGCGGCTTTTCCGCCTGCAGTGATCCTCAACTTCACCGCTTTCTCGGCCGCTAAACCCGGTCAAAGCAGCGACGAGAGTCCCTTTGGGGTCGATGCGCCGGTGATACAGGCTGTGCTTTCTGGCGGGGCGCGGGAGGCTTGGGAAAGTGGGACGCAAGGCCTTGGCCCACGCGATCTGGCCATGAACGTGGTGCTGCCCGAGGTGGACGGACGCCTGCTTTCCCGAGCCATATCCTTCAAGTCTGCGGGGGAGCCTTCGCCCGCGACTGAATGCGCCGTGGTACGGCACGAACCGGTTGCCGACCGCGTGAGCTGGGTGGCTGAACTGGCGGCGCGCTGGGCGCGGCTGCGGGATGGCGGCGCTGGCGAGCGGCGGGTCGCTTTGGTGCTCGCGAACTACCCCAACAAAGACAGCCGCATTGCCAACGGCGTCGGTCTCGACGCCCCGGCGAGCACGACCACCATCCTCAACGCACTCAGCGCAGCGGGCTATCAGACCGGCGACGCGCCCACTGAACCGCGCGCGCTCATGGATCTCCTGCTCAGCGGGCCGACCAACCTTGACCCCAGCCGACAGGCTACGACGACCCTGCGCCTCTCCGCGGCGGACTACGACGCCTTTTTCGCGGCGCTGCCGACGCCCGTGCAGCGGGCGATCTCAGAGCGCTGGGGCGGACCGCAAGCGGACCCTTTCTGGACCACGGTAGACGGCGAGGCGGGTTTCCACCTCGCCTTGCACCGCTTTGGAAACGTGCTGATCGGGATCCAGCCGCAACGGGGCTACCACCTCGACATCGAAGGCACCTACCACGACCCCGATTTGGTCCCACCGCACGCCTATCTTGCCTTCTACGCGGCCATTCGCGCAGAGGCGGACGCCGTGGTGCACGTGGGCAAGCACGGGAACCTTGAGTGGCTGCCGGGTAAGGCGCTTGCGCTGTCCGAGGCGTGCTTCCCGGATGCCGTGCTGGGGCCGATGCCGCAGCTTTACCCCTTCATTGTCAACGATCCCGGCGAAGGTTCGCAAGCCAAGCGCCGGACCGCGGCCGCAGTCGTCGATCACCTCACCCCGCCGTTGACCCGCGCAGGGCTGCACGGTGATCTGGCGCTGCTCGAAGCCGATGTGGACGAGTATTTCCAAGCCTCTGGCATGCATCCAGCCCGCGCCAAGCTGCTGGCCACGGACATCGTAAACAAGGTCTACGATTACGGTCTCGCCGGTGATTTGGGGCTGGAAACGGGGGAGAACGAGTCGGGCGTACTGAGCAAGCTGGATGGTTTTCTCTGCGACCTCAAAGACCTGCAAATCCGAGACGGCCTGCACATCTTTGGGCAACTCCCAACGGGCGACCAGCACCGGGATCTGACCCTAGCGCTGGCCCGGCCGGGCTTTGGCGAGACGCCGTCTTATATTGATGCTCTGGCAGAGGCGGCGGGACTGGGCGCTGGTTTGCTGAGCCAGGAACCGGGGGCGGCTCTGGCCGACCCGGCTTTCCCGGAACGGCGCACCGTTTCCGACCACGTTGAAGCGCTGGAGCAGCAGGCCCAAGCCATCCTCGACGGCGACGCACCCGCGCCGTCACCAGCGGCGCAAGACGTCTTCGACGCCATCGGCGCGCAGATCGTGCCGCTGTTGAAGCAGTCGGTCGAGCGCGAAATCAGTGCGACGCTCACCGGGTTGAGTGGTCGCTTTATTCCCCCCGGCCCCTCGGGCGCGCCCACCCGTCGGCGGCTCGACGTCCTGCCCACGGGGCGCAATTTCTACTCCGTCGATACCCGTTCCGTCCCCACGCAGGCCGCATGGCGGCTGGGGTGGAAGTCGGCGTCGCTGCTGGTCGAGCGCTTTGCACAGGACAACGGCGACTGGCCGCGCCGCATGCTGCTATCATGCTGGGGAACGGCGAACATGCGCACGGGCGGCGAAGACATCGCGCAGGCGCTGGCGCTTCTGGGCGTTAAACCGCAATGGGACACGACCTCCGGCCGGGTGACAGGCTTCGAAGTGCTGCCACTTTCCGTGCTCAACCGGCCCCGCGTGGATGTGACCTTGCGCATTTCCGGCTTTTTCCGTGACGCCTTCCCCGGCCTGATGGACCTGTTCGACGCTGCCGTAAAGGCAGTTGCGGCGCTGGGCTCAGAAGAGTCAGAGCGCGACAATCCTTTGGCGCACCGGGTTCAAGCCGAGACAGCTCGCCTGACCGCCAGCGGCCTGCCCGAAGCAGACGCGGCGCGGCAGGCGAGTTTTCGTGTGTTTGGCTCCAAACCCGGCGCTTACGGCGCGGGCTTGCAGGCGCTGATCGACAGCGGCGCATGGGAAGATCCTTCCAAGCTTGCCGAGGCCTTTCTGGGCTGGTCATCCTACGCCTACGGCCAGCGCGTTGCGGGGCGTGCGGCAGGGGAGGCTCTGCGCGGGCAACTGGGAGCTGTCGAAGCGGTGATCCACAATCAGGACAACCGCGAGCACGACATCCTAGACAGCGACGATTACTACCAGTTCGAAGGCGGTGCCTTTGCCGCCATCCGGCATCTGAGCGGGACGGCCCCCAAGGCCTACCACAATGACCACTCCGAGCCCGAGCGGCTCAAGGTGCGCTCGCTGTCTGAAGAAATGAGCCGGATCGTTCGGGGTCGTGCGACCAATCCCAAATGGATCGAAGGGGTCATGCGCCACGGCTACAAAGGCGCGTTCGAGATGGCGGCGACGCTGGACTACCTTTTTGCCTTTGCTGCGACGACGGATGCCGTCTCACCCGATCACTTTCAGGCACTCTACGACGCGACCTTGGCACAGGACGCTGTGCGTGATTTCATTGCCGAGCATAACCCCGAAGCGCTCAAGGACATGTCCGCTCGATACCTCGAAGCGATCCGCCGTGGCTTCTGGACCCCACGCTCAAACACTGCCGGTGCCGCGCTGACGGACTGGTCTACAGGAGGATCCCCCGCATGGCGCTGAAACGGCCCGAGGGCATGACCGACGAGGAATTCATCGCGCGCGCCAATGAAAAGGCCCGGAAGAAAAAGGCCGCGCGGGACAAGATCCTCGCGACCAAAACCATCGAAAAGGGCCTGCTGATCGTCCACACTGGGCCGGGCAAGGGCAAGTCCACAGCGGCTTTCGGCATGGTCTTTCGCGCGCTGGGCAACGGCATGAAAGTCGGTGTCGTCCAGTTCGTGAAGGGCAAGTGGGAGACCGGCGAGCGCGCGGTGCTGGAGAAGTTCCCCGACACCTGCACCATCCGATCCATGGGTGAGGGCTTTACGTGGGAAACGCAGGACCGAGAGCGTGACATCGCCGCGGCGAACGGTGCGTGGTCCATGGCCAAGGAAATGATGGAAGACCCGAGCTATGACATGATTTTGCTCGACGAGCTGAACATCTGCCTGCGCTACGACTACCTGAACATTCAGGAGGTGATCGAGACGCTCAACGCGCGGCGGGAGATGCTGCACGTCATCGTCACAGGCCGAAACGCGAAAGAAGAGCTGATCGAGGCCGCCGATCTGGTCACGGAGATGGGTCAGATCAAGCACCCCTTCCGGGAGCAGAACGTCAAAGCGCAGCGGGGCGTGGAGTTCTGAGCATGGCCAGAACACCGGCGCTCATGCTGCTGGGGACCGGGTCAGACGTTGGAAAGTCACTGGTCGTTGCGGGTTTGTGCAGAGCTTTCACCCGGCGTGGTCTGAGCGTCGCGCCCTTTAAACCGCAGAACATGTCCAACAACGCAGCCGTCACTCGCGACGGCGGCGAAATTGGCCGCGCGCAGGCTCTGCAGGCCAAGGCCTGTGGCCTCGAACCGCACACGGACATGAACCCCGTCCTCCTCAAGCCGCAAAGCGAGACCGGCGCGCAGGTTGTGGTGCAGGGCAAGGTGTGGGGCTCCGCGCGCGGTGCGGAGTATCAGGCGATCAAGGGCCAGCTCATGCCGGCCGTGCTCAACTCCTTTACCCGCATTAGCAGCGCAGTTGACCTCATGCTCGTCGAAGGCGCGGGCAGCGCGTCTGAACTGAACTTGCGCCAAGGCGATATCGCCAACTGGGGCTTCGCGCGCGCCGCGCAGGTCCCGACGGTGCTGGTTGGTGATATCGACCGGGGCGGGGTGATCGCCAACATCATCGGCACCCACCGCCTGATCGACCGCGCGGACCGGGCGCTGTTGCGTGGGTTTCTGATCAACAAGTTTCGGGGCGACACCAGCCTGTTTGCCAGCGGCTCCACCTTGATCCAGCGCGAGACCGGCTTGCGCGATCTGGGCATTATCCCGTTTTTTCCTGCCGCGCGCGACCTGCCAGCAGAGGACGTGTTGGCGCTCGACCAGACCGCAGAGACGGCTGGTGCTGGGGGGCGGATCAAGATTGCGGTGCTGCGCACGGCGCGTATTTCCAACTTTGATGACTTCGATCCCCTGGCTGCAGAGCCGGACGTCGATCTGGTCTTTGTCCAGCCCGGTGAGACCCTTCCCGTTGACGCTGATCTGGTGATTCTGCCCGGCTCGAAAGCGACGCTGGCTGATCTGGCTTTTGTGCGAGCGCAGGGGTGGGACATCGACATTCACGCCCACGTGCGGCGCGGTAAGCCGGTGCTTGGGATCTGCGGCGGCTATCAGATGCTGGGCCGACACATCGCTGACCCTGACGGTATAGAAGGCCCACCTTCGGCGGCCGATGGTCTGGGACTGCTAGGCGTTGAGACGGTCATGAAAGGCCCCAAGACGCTTGTGGAGATCAAAGGCACGCACAATGCAAGCGGCGAAGCGGTGGCGGGCTATGAAATGCACATGGGCGTCACCACGGGGGCAGCGCAGGCCATGTTGAGCCTCGGCGGTCAGGCGGATGGGGCCGTGCAGGGTGCCGTGAGTGGCTGTTACCTGCATGGGCTGTTCGCCGCAGACGGCTTCCGCGCGGCTTTTCTGCGCGGGCTGGACCCGGCGGTGCAGAGCACGCTCGCTTTTGACCAGCGGGTGGAAAGCACGCTCGACGCGCTTGCCGCGCACTTCGAAGCCAACCTCGACCTCGACGCCTTCCTCGCCCTCGCCCGCGCGGGCTAGGTTAGCTCAGCCAGCCGATCAAAGCCGCGCTGCCGATCACAGCGGTCATCAACACGCCGGAGCGGAAATAGAGTGCGAGCGCGCGGCGGATATCACCGCTGGTCAGCGCGCGCCGCCCCGTTCCCATGGGCGGGTCTTCGGACCAGCCGGTATCATACTTGCGCGGCCCGGCGAGCGAGATCTCCAGGCCGGCGGCAAAGGCGGCTTCAGGCCAGCCGGCGTTGGGGGAGCGGTGCTGCGGCGCGCCTTGTCGCATGGCCTGCCAGCCCTTGCCCGCCATCACGCACACCAGCGCGCCGGTGAGCCGCGCGGGTACCCAGTTTGCTGCGTCGTCCAGCCGGGCTGCGGCTTTGCCAAAGTCCTCGTAACGCTCGCTGCGATAGCCCCACATGCTGTCGAGCGTGTTCACCGCCTTGTAGGCCAGCAGCCCCGGCAGCCCGCCGATCAGCGCCCAGAACACCGGTGCTGTCACGCCGTCTGAGAAGTTCTCTGCCAAGGATTCGATTGCGGCCCGCGCAACACCCGCTTCGTCCAGCGCCCGCGGATCGCGCCCCACGATGTGCGCGACGGCTTCGCGGCCCGCGTCAAGCCCCTGCTCAAGCCCGCTCTCTACCCGACCTACAAACTGTGCGAGCGTGGAAAAGGCCAGAAGGATGCAATTGAACAGAAGAAACAGCAGGGCGTAGAGCCATAGTGGCAGCAAGATCATCGCCAACACGCCAAGCAACCCACAGCTCCCAACCAGCACCACCCAGGCAGCTGCGCCCTTGACGCGCCGGACCTGCGCCGCGCCGCTGTTCAAACGCGTTTCCACCCAAGCGACCAAGCCGCCGAACAGAACCACGGGGTGGGGCGTCGGCTCGAAGCTGCGGCGCAGGCGAAACAGCACGAGTTCGACCAGCAGAGCCGCTGCGAGCACGGCGGAATTGAGCAAAACAAAGCAAAGGATCGACATCATGGCGCGAGAGATACAGGACTCGCCGCCCAGTGTCGCGTCAAAGTGGGCTAACCAGTGTTGCTCTAGCGCGCTAAATGAGCCGGTGAGACATTCGCCAAGGTGGGGAGCAATCGAAATGAAAACAGGTGTCATGGTTTGTGGGCACGGGAGCCGCGATGAAGGTGCCGTGCGCGAGTTTGCCCAAGTGGCAGAAGGGCTACGCAAGCGCCTACCGCAATTCGACGTCGATTATGGCTATCTCGAATTCGCGACGCCGATCATCAAAGACGGCCTCGACCGCCTGCGCGAAAAGGGCTGCGAACGGATCCTCGCGGTGCCGGGCATGCTCTTTGCCGCCGGTCATGCAAAGAACGACATTCCCTCTGTGCTGAACACCTATGGCGCGCAGCACAACATCGAGATGCACTACGGCCGAGAGTTGGGCGTAGACAACAAGATGATCCGCGCGGCGGGCGAGCGCGTGCGCGAGGCCATGGAGCGCGCAAACCGGGAACAGGGCGAGGTCGCCCCGCATGAAACCTTGCTCGTCGTCGTTGGCCGGGGGGCGTCGGACCCTGACGCGAACGGCAACGTCACAAAGATCACCCGCATGCTCTGGGAAGGCTTGGGCTTTGGCTGGGCGGAAACGGCTTACTCGGGCGTCACTTTCCCGCTGGTCATGCCGGCGCTGGAAAAGTGCGCCATGCTCGGGTTCAAGCGGATTGTGGTTTTCCCGTATTTCTTGTTCACCGGCGTGCTGGTGAACCGGATCTACGACCAGACCGATGAAGTCGCGGCAAACCACCCCGGTCTGCAGTTCATCAAGGCGGGCTACCTCAACGACCACGATCTCGTCCTAGACACCTTCCGCGACCGGGTTGAGGAGTGCATGACCGGTCAGAACGTGATGAACTGCTTGAATTGTAAGTACCGGGAGCAGGTATTGGGCTTCGAAGGTGAAGTTGGTCTGCCGCAGGAATCGCACCACCACCACGTGGAAGGCGGCGACAAGTCCGAGGGGCATCACCACCATCACGACCATGACCACAGCCACGACCACGGCCATGGCCACGACCACTCTCACCCGCACACCCATCACCCCTACCCCCACAACGACCACCCGATGGGACCGTGGTCGTTGCCCGGCAGCAAGCAGGGCGACCACCTCGTGTGTCCGTGTGGGCGCTGGGCCGTCACTAAAAACGACGAGCGCTTCGAGGCCTGAGACCCGGTGCACTTCGACTACGAGAAAGCCCCCGCCGCGATCTACGCGCAGTCTTTTGCCACCGTTGAGGCCGAAGCCAGCGCCGCGCTCGACCGCTTGCCCGCTGCCGCGCGGCCGGTGGTGGTGCGCATGATCCATGCTTGCGGCGTGCCGGAGATTGCCGGGGATGTCATGGTCTCAGACGGATTTGTGGATGCAGGCATGGCCGCTTTGAGCGCAGATAAGCCGATTTACATGGACGCTGAGATGGTGCGCATGGGGCTGGTTCGCACGCTCATGCCGCCGAAAGTCCCGCTCTACTGCACCACCCACGACCCCCGCGCCGCGCCGCTGGCCGAGAGCATCGGCAACACGCGCTCTGCCGCGGGAGTTGGCCTGTGGGAGGATGATATCGAGGGCGGTTTGGCGGTCTTTGGCAACGCGCCCACGGCGCTGTTTTACTTTCTTGAGGCTATCGCCGCCGGATCCCTGCCCAAACCTGCCGCTGTCGTCGGCTTGCCCGTCGGGTTCGTCGGTGCGGCAGAGAGCAAGGACGCGCTGATTGAGCACGCGGACAGCCTCGGCTTGCCCTTCATCACACTGCGCGGTCGCATGGGCGGCAGCGCCATGGCCTCGGCCGTCGTGAACGCGCTGGCGGTCCTGGCGCGCGCGGACAACGAAGGGGCGGCGGCGTGAGTGCGCCTTGGATCACTGTGATCGGGCTGGGACCGGAAGGCCCCGCCGGCCTGACCCCCGCTGCGCAAGAAGCGCTGGCGGCCTGCGATCACGTCGTTTGCGCCGAGCGTCACGCGAGCCTTATGACTGACGCGCTGAGTGGCAAAAGCATCCACCATTGGCCAGTTTGGCATCAGGCGCGCGAGGTCATTGCGCCGCTGGAAGGACAATCGGTTGCCGTGCTCGGAACGGGGGAGCCGTTTCACTTTGGCGTCGGCTCGTCGCTGGTCCGCTGGTTCGGGTCTGGCGCGCTGCGCGTGTTCCCGACGGCTTCAGCCTTTGACCGCGCCTGCGCGCGCTTGGGCTGGGCGCAGCAGGAGACGCTGTGCCTCTCCGCCTACGGCCGGTCGCTGGGTGCGGTTCTGCTGCAAGCCCGGGTCGGGGCGTCGATGCTGATTTTGGGTGACGGAGAACTGGGTCTGCGCTTGCGTGAAGCGCTGACAGCCATGGGGCTGGGCGAAAGCCGGATTGTCGCGCTGTCGCAGATGGATGGCGCGGATGAGAGCCGGGTTGACGAGCGCGCCTGTGAGTGGACTCAAACCGTAGATCCGATCACGACGTGGGCTGTGAGCGTCGAGGCTTCGGCGGATGCCAACGCGGACTGGCCCGCGCTGCGTCACGAACCCTTTGGCCTGCCCGATGATGCATTCAAGCACGACGGCAAGCTGACCAAGCGTGAAGTACGCGCCACCAGCCTGAGCGCGCTTCTGGCTGCGCCCGGTGGGGGGCTTTGGGATATCGGTGGCGGCAGCGGGGCCATCGGTCTGGAGTGGCTGCGGGCGCGGCCAACGGGCCGGGTCTTTGCGATTGAACCCCACGGCGAGCGCCGCGGTTTCATGGCCAAAAATGCCCGCCGCTTTGGTCTGGGCCATGACGCCCGCGACCCCTTTGTCGTGTCAGGCGAACACGCCCCGGACGCTTTCCAAAGCGCCGGCTTTGCCCCGGATGCTGTTTTCGTCGGTGGCGGTTTGAGCCGCGAAGGCGTGCTTGACGGCGCTTGGCAGGCGCTGAGCAGCGGCGGGGTTCTGGTGGCCAATGCCGTTACTCTGGAAGGTCAGGCCGTGCTGACAAACTGGCGCGAACACGCGCATGGAGACTTCACCACCCTCGCCATCGCGCGGGGCGAAAGCGTGGGGCGCTTTACCGGTCTGCGTCCGCTGATGCCGGTGCTCCAGTGGGTGGGCCGTAAGCCGTGAGTGCGCCGGGAACCGTCTATGGCGTCGGCGTCGGGCCGGGCGACCCGGAGCTGCTGACGCTCAAGGCGCTGCGCATCATTCAGGAGGCACCCGTGCTCGCCTACGCCGCTGCAGAAGGGGTGCCGAGCTTTGCCCGCTCCATCGTTGAACCCCACCTCGACGGTCTGGCCGCCAAGGTCGAGATCCCCATGGTGATGCCCATGGTCGCCGAGCGCTTTCCCGCGCAGGATGTCTACGATCGCGGCGCGGAAGACATCCGCACTCACCTGCAGGCCGGTCGCGACGTGGCGGTACTGTGTGAGGGCGATCCGATGTTCTACGGCTCGTTCATGTACTTGTTCGGGCGGCTCAATGGCGCCTTTCCGATGACGGTCGTGCCGGGGGTGTCGTCGGTTATGGCCTGCGCCGCGGTGGCTGGCTGGCCACTGGTCGCGCGCAACGACGCCTTCCGCGTGCTGCCGGCCACACTGGAGGACGAGCCGCTGCGTCAGCAAATCCGAGACGCCGAAGGGCTTGCGTTCATGAAGGTTGGCCGCCACTTGGGTCGCCTCAAAGCGTTGCTGAGCGAAGCGGGGCTGTTGGGTCACGCCGTTTATGTCGAGCGCGCGAGTCTGCCGACGCAGCGGGTCATTCCGCTTCAGGAGCTGGATGAAGACCGCGCGCCCTATTTCTCCATGGTTCTGGTTCACCGTCGCGGAGGGGCGCATGTCCTTTAAGGTTCAAGACGTTCTCTTCCTCTCCCCGCTCGCCCATCACCGGCCTGCGCTGAACCAGCTGCGCGATGCGCTGGGCGCGGGTGAGGTTCTGGCCGGAGAAGGCTTTGGCGCCGCCGTTCGCAAAGGCTTTGCGGAGGGCCGTCCAATTGTCGGCCTGTGCGCGGCGGGAATCCTGATCCGCCTGACCGCGCCGCTGCTTGCCGACAAACACGCCGAGCCGCCGGTGGTCATGGCTACGGAAACGGGGGACTTCGTGCCCCTGCTTGGTGGTCATCACGGCGCAAATCAGCTCGCGCGCGATCTGGCTGAACTGGCTGTGGGCTTCGCTGTGGTGAGCACGGCGACAGACACGATCTTGGGCGCGGCGGTCGAGGACCCTGCGCCAGGATATCGCCTGCTCAACCCCGAACACGCCTCTGCGTTTCAGAAGGCTTTGGCGCAGGGCCCTGACACGGGCATTGCGGTTCACGGCGACTGGCCGCTGCGCAGTGATGGCCCGGCCCAGACCGACCCGAACAGCCCTCTGTCGCTGGGGACCAGCGGCACACCGTCGGAGCAAGCGCTGGTCTACGCGCCGACTGATCTGGTGCTTGGGGTCGGGTGTGAGCGCGGGGCGGATGCCGAAGGTTTTGTCACGCACGCCTTGGCCGCGCTGGACAGCGCCGGGCTGGATCCGCGCCGGGTCGCCGGTGTGGCGAGCGTGACCCTCAAGCAGGACGAACCCGCCCTTCACGCCCTTGCCGCGCACCTGAACGCGCCACTGCGCTTCTTTGACAGCGCAGCGCTCGCCGACATTGCCACGCCCAACCCTTCCGCTGTCGTGGAAGCCGAAATCGGCACGCCGTCAGTGAGCGAGGCGGCGGCGCTGCTGGGCGCAGGCTCGGGCGCATCGCTTGTGCTCGAAAAGCAGAAATTTGGCATCGGCACGCTGGCCGTGGCGCAGGCACCTGCGCCGCTGGCTGAACCCGCAGCCGGTCGCCCGCGCGGACAGGTGCAACTCGTCGGGCTGGGACCGGGCCGCGCAGACTGGCGGCTCGCTGGGACGGATGCGGTCCTGCGTAGTGCCGAGCATCTGGTTGGCTACACCTACTACACCGATCAGGTCCAACCCTTGCCGCATCAGCAAGTGCACACCTTTGATCTGGGCGAGGAAGAGCGGCGCTGCCAGTTTGCGCTGGATCTGGCGGCACAGGGCGCGTCGGTCGCGCTGATCTGCTCGGGCGATGCTGGGGTCTATGCTATGGGCGCGCTGGTCTATGAGCTCGCCGACCGCTCCGAAGACCGCGCGATCCAAGGGGTTGAGATCATCGCCAACCCGGGGATCAGCGCTATGTTCGGCGCAGCCGCCCGCCTCGGTGCCCCGCTGGGTCACGACTTCTGCGCGATTTCGCTGTCGAACCTGATGACCCCATGGACGGTAATCGAGCGTCGTCTGAAGGGCGCGTCGCTGGCGGACTTTGTGGTCTGCTTCTATAATCCCGTGAGCCGCAAGCGAGACTGGCAGCTTGCAGCCGCACGCGACATCCTGCTCGAACACCGCCCCGCCGACACCCCAGTGGTGATCTGCCGTCAGATTGGGCGGTCGGAAGAGACCTTTACCCACCGGACGCTGGATGAGCTGGACCCCGCAGATGTCGATATGTTCTGCATGGTGCTGGTGGGCGCGTCGATCACCCGGCGCTATCAGCCCGTCAAGAACGGCCCCATCAGCCTTTACACACCGCGCGGTTATCTCAGCCGCGGAGAGGACCACCGCGCATGAGCAGCACCCCCATTAACTTCATTGGTGCAGGTCCCGGCTCGCCGGACTTGTTGACCCTGCGCGGCCGTGACTTGATCGCTGAAGCAGACGTGGTGCTCTACGCCGGTTCGCTGGTGCCAGAAGGGGTACTCATCCACGCCAATGAGGGCGCGGACATCCAGGATTCGGCGCCCATGGCGCTGGACGAGATCATGGACATCATGGTGACCGCATACCGCGCGGGAAAGAAGGTCGCGCGCGTGCACTCGGGCGACCCCTCGCTCTACGGCGCGGTGGCTGAGCAGGCGCGGCGGCTGCGTGCGCTGGATATTCCCTATGTCATAACACCGGGGGTCTCGGCCTACACGGCGGCGGCGGCGACTATGGGGGTGGAGCTCACCCTGCCAACCGTCTCTCAGTCGATCATTCTCACGCGCGTTGCGGGGCAGGCGACGGACATGCCTGAGCACGAAACGCTGGAAAACTTTGCGCAGACACGCTCGACTCTCGCGCTGCATCTGAGCATTCGCTACCTGCGCGACATTCAGCGTCGGCTGATTCCCTACTACGGCGAAGATTGCCCCTGCGTGGTGGCCTACCGCGTGGGTTGGCCCGACGAGCAATTCATCTATGGCACGCTTACCACCATCCGCGACCGCGTGCGCGAAGCGAAGATCACACGCACCGCGATCATCTTCGTCGGTCCGGTTCTGGGGGAAGCAGAATTCCCCGATTCGGCGCTTTACGATGCCGATTATGAGCACATTTTGCGACATAGAAAGCTCAAGGCCGAGGGCTGAGCCTGCACTCACGTACATTTGCAGGCACAGAGGGCGACGGCGTGGCGAGGCCTGTGCTAGATCCTATTTGTACAGGCGTGAAATCTTTTTCGGGGAAGAATTATGCGGGGCCTTCTGTCCGCTCTGAGTTTGGCGATTGTTGGTGCAATCTTGGTTGGCTGTGCGGCGACGACGCCTTACCACGGCACGACGATCCTTTATTCCCGCATCATGACGGACGCTGAGGGCTATAAAACCCCCTTCCGCGCCTACGCCATCACCAATGGCCGCATGTATGTTGGTGAGAACGTGGACCGGGACCAGAACTATGCGGCAGCGAAGCTCGATTTTTCCATGCCGACGTTCCTGCTGACCTTCCAGTCCTTGCCCGGCAAGTCCATCAGCCACACCACCGAGCTGTCCAAAGCTCTGCCGCTGCTGGCGCGTGAGCTGTGTCGGGAAAGGCCGGTGAACGCGATTGAGCGTGAGCTGGACTGGGACACGGGCGAGCGCAAAGTCTACGTCGAATGTCAGGGACTGTTCGGAGAGTCGTATGATCTGGGTGGAGACGGTTCCAGCACGGTGATTCGTTCGGCCCAGGTCGATGAAACCTATGAATTACGCTACCGCGTGGTGTTTGACCGCAACGGCGATCCCGTTGACGCGCGGGTCACGGTACGCCCCGACGGCACCCGGTCCGTGGTCAACTAGGTAATTTCTAACCCCTTGGGGTGGAACAATTTTCGTTATGCGCCACTTACCCACAGGTTCCTGCACCGAACTGTCCACAGTTGACTGGACCAGAGCCGTCCCTTTGCGCATTGTTACGCATAATCCTGCCAAATGAGGCAATTTCTTTACGGGTTTTGGGGTTGGGGTCACGGACCGCCATGCTGAATGTTCTTTTCGTTTGCACAGGAAATACCTGCCGCTCGCCGATGGCGGAGGGGGTTTTGCGTGCGCAAGCGGAGCTTTGGGGCATCGGTGATCGCGTCCGGGTGGATTCCGCTGGGATGACCCGCTGGCACGAGGGCAATGAGCCGACTTACGAAGGTCAAGTTGCTGCCGCCGCGCGGGGATACCACATCGGCGACCTCCGCTCCCGCCCCGTGGTCAGTGCAGATTTTGATACCTTCGACTGGATCATATGCATGACCCGCGAGCACCAGCAGGCTCTGCGCGAGCGTCGGCGCAGTGCGGATCAGGCGCAAATCCTGCTCGCCAGTGCATTTTCACCTTATCTCGGCACCATCGACATCGTAGACCCTTGGGGTCAGGGGCAGGCCGCCTACGACACAGCGCTTGACCAGATCGAACAGTGCTGCGCTGATATCCTCGTACGTGTGAGAGCCAGCGTCGCCGCCTGATCCGGCGGTCCATGAAGCGCTCCGTATTTTGCGTTCATGGGGAAGGTATGGCCAACAACTCAACACCGTCGAGCACCCGTCAGAACCGCGGCACGGATGGCCGCATCGTCGTCGGGATTTTTGCCGCGCTGACGGCCGCTGCCATGCTCGCCATTATGGATGCGGTCGCCTTTAACCTGCGCTTGACCTACGGGGTGATTGAGACGCAGCTGATCCGCAACATCGCGGGTGTGCTGTTTCTGGTCTGCCTCGCCATGATTCGGCGGGAAAGCATCTTCCCCGCCTATAAGGGCCGCAACATCGCAATTGTGCGGGGCATTGTCCTGATCCCCATGGGCTTCCTGATGTTCTCGTCCTTCCGCCTTCTCGATCAGGCATCGGCGACGGCGCTTGTCTTCACCTATCCCATCATCCTCACCATTCTTGCCGCTGTGTTGCTCGGCGAAAAAACCGGGCCATGGCGTTGGGGAGCGGTGGTGGTTGGCTTTATCGGTGTGGTCGCGGCGCAGGTGGCGCTGTGGATGGCAAACGGGGAGGAGTGGGCCGCACTGTCTGCCCAGCCGATCTGGCTCACCGCGCTCTATAGCCTGATGCCTGTGGGCGCGGCGGTGCTGTTTGGCTTCTACATGATCGCCGTGCGCTATCTGCCCCAAGGCTTGCCAGCGCTATCGATCACCTACGTCGGCGCGCTGGCCTCGCTGGCGACGATCGTGCCGATCTGGGTGATCTTCGGGGAGCGGGAGCCGCTGAACTGGAGCGCGCATTGGTGGCAGTTCGGGCTGCTGGCGGTGTGCTCTCTGGGCGCGGCGCAGTCGCTCAACATCGCCTATCGCTCAGCGCCAGCAGCGGTGGCCGGGTCGCTGGAGTACGTCGGCATCCTGTTCGCAACGGGGCTGGCATGGATGACCCAGGGGCTTATTCCACCGGTTGGAATCTGGTTTGGCGTCTCGTTGATCATCCTCGCGGGCCTCATCACAGCGTGGCGGGAGTCCCGGCACCGGCAGACTGAGACGGCCTAAGCCCACATCTGAGTCAGCGGAAAGGACGCTTCGACCCGGTAAGCACGACCGGGGCCGTTGGCATGGCTGGAAATCATGTGAAACGCCTCGACGTCGCCAAGCGAAAGCCTTAGCCCGCCGGTCTCTTCCAACCACGGACGGACGCTGTCCAGTCGGGCTTGACGGGTGCGGGCGAGGGTAACGTGCGGCACAAACTTCCGGCCCTCAGGCGCAAACCCCGCGCGGCGGCAAGCGCCGTCCACTTGCGCCTTTAGACCGTCGAGTATTGGGTCTGGACGGGTCAGCGCGTGCAGATTCTGCACCCGGTCACCAATCCCGAACCATCCGGTCCCCTGAACCGTAACGTCAAAGGCTGGCGCGGCAATCCGGGCCAGTTCCGCATCAAGCGTTTCGGCGTCATCAAAGGAGACATTACCCAGAAAGCGCAAGGTGAGGTGCAGGTTTTCCAGCGGCTGCCAGTGCACACCGGGAACCCCTTCCATCACCGTACTCAAACGCCGCACATAGCCGCGCTCAAAGGTCAGGCCGATGAACAGTCGCAACACGGGATCGCAGGCCTAGGGGCAGGGGTAGGTGTGCAGGCGGTGCAGCGTATCGATCTCGTCCAGCAGCTCTTCACCCAGCGTCACCGTCGTCGCTTCCAGCGCGACTTCGAGCTGCGGGATCGACGTGCCACCGACGATGCTAGAGGTCACAAAGGGCTGCATGTAGACAAAAGCGTGGGCCATGATCGATGGATCAATGCCGTGACGCTGAGCCAGCGCGACGTACTTTTCCGTCGCTACGATGCCGTTGTCATTGGTGTAGCCGGACCGCTTGGGCCAAAGTGACAGGCGGGAGCCTTCGGGCAGCTGGCCGTTGAGGTACTTGCCGCTCAGATGACCAGCAGCGAGCGGGGAGTACGCCAGCAAGGAAATATCCTCGTTCATCGACACTTCGGCGTTGCCACCGTCAAACACGCGGTTGAGCAGGCTGTACGGGTTCTGGATCGACGCCAGCCGGGCTTGTCCGGTGTTTTCACAGCGTCGGACCCAGTCCATGGTTCCCCACGGGCTGTCGTTGGATATGCCCCAAGCGCGAATTTTGCCTTCCTTGACCAGCGCATCCATGGTCTCCAGCGTTTCAGCTCGGTCCGCACCCGTGTCCGGGTTTGGCTTGACCTGCCCGTACTTGCGGAAGTGGGTCCAGCCGCGGTCGGGCCAGTGCAGTTGATAGAGGTCGATGTAATCGGTCTGCAGTCGACGCAGGGAGCCTTCGATGGCTTCGCGGATGTTCTTGGCGTCAAAGATGGACGTGCCGCCCCGGATCCACGGCAGCAGCTTGTCTGGTCCGGCAACCTTGGTCGCGAGGATGGTGTCAGCGCGCTTGCCCGAGCGGGTGAACCACTCGCCGATAACCTCTTCGGTCCGGCCGCAGGTCTCTGCTGTCGGGGCGCTGGGATACATCTCTGCGACATCGAAGAAGTTCACGCCGTTCGCCTGTGCCCAGTCCATCTGCGCGTGGCCTTCTTCGAGGCTGTTTTGCTGGCCCCAAGTCATGGTCCCCAAACACAGCTCGGAAACCTGCATATCGGTCCGGCCCAGACGTTTCATCTTCATCGAATTCTACCCCTTTCGACGGTCCCATGGACGCGGCGTCAACGGAACGCCTTCGCCACGAGCTTGCAGCAGATGATCCGCCAAGACAATGGCGACCATGGCCTCTGCGACCGGCACGCCGCGGATGGCGACGCAGGGGTCGTGCCGACCTTTTGTCACAACCGAAACTGCCTCGCCGAAACGATTGATCGACTGGCGTGGGGTGAGGATAGAGGAGGTTGGTTTGATCGCCAGACGCACGATCACCGCTTGGCCAGTGGAGATACCGCCGAGGATGCCGCCCGCGTGATTGCTCGAAAACGCCGGCTGCCCCTGACCATCCAGGTGCATGTCATCCGCATTGCCAACACCGTTGAGCGCAGCGGCAGCAAAGCCGTCTCCGATCTCCACGCCCTTAGCCGCATTAATGGACATGAGCGCGGCGGCCAGATCACTGTCGAGCTTGGCATAAACCGGTTGGCCCAGCCCGGCTGGAATGCCTTCCGCCACCACTTCGATCACGCCGCCAGCAGAGTTGCCGTCTTTGCGCAACCGGTCCAGCTCTGTCGCCCAAGCCTCAGCCGCTTCCACGTCGGGGCAGAAAAAGGCATTGTTGGCGACCGTGTCCCAGTCCCAGCGTTCGCGCGCTATCTCTAAGCCGCCCATCGCCACCATGGCCCCCCGCACGCTGACGGCATCGGGGCAAAGTTCGCTCAGGATCCGTTTGGCAATCGCGCCCGCCGCAACCCGCATCGCGGTCTCTCGCGCTGAGGAACGCCCGCCGCCGCGATAATCGCGGATGCCGTACTTCTGCCAGTAGGTGAAGTCGGCGTGGCCGGGCCGGAACTGGTCTTTGATCTCGCCGTAGTCCTTGGAGCGCTGATCACCGTTGTGGATGATCAGGCCGATGGGCGTGCCGGTGGTTTTGCCCTCGAAAACCCCGGAGACGATCGAAACCTCGTCGCCCTCTTTGCGCTGGGTGACGAACTTGCTCGTGCCGGGCTTGCGCCGGTCGAGGTCAGGCTGGATGTCCGCTTCGCTCAGCGACAGACCGGCGGGCACGCCATCAACGATGCAGCCGATCTGCGGCCCGTGGCTCTCGCCAAAGGTCGTGAAGCGGAAGTGGGTTCCGAAGGAGTTACCGGCCATGGCTTGTCCTAGCCTTTCTTCGCCGCCGTCTCGCTGAGCAACTCGCCCAGTTCACCGGCCTTGTCCATGGCGATCATGCCATTGATGTTCGCGCCGCCATCGACGTAGTGGATTTCCCCCGTCACCCCGTTTGACCAAGGGGAGATGAGGTAGAGGCAGGCGTCGCCAACGTCTTGAATGGTTACATTGCGACGCAGGGGGGCATTGAGTTCGTTCCACTTCAGCATGGTGCGGAAATCGCCGATGCCAGAGGCCGCAAGGGTTCGCACCGGACCCGCTGACAGACCGTTCACGCGCACGCCCTTGGGGCCAAAGTCCGCTGCGAGGTAGAGCACCGAGGCTTCAAGCGCCGCCTTGGCAACGCCCATGACGTTGTAGTTCGGCACGACTTTAACCGCACCCTGATAAGTCAGTGTCACCAGCGAGCCGCCTTCGTTCATCAGGGGCGCCGCGCGCTGGGCCACAGCGGTGAAGGAATAGACTGAGATGTCCATGGTCAGCGCGAAATTCTCGCGCGAGGTGTTGAGGTACTCGCCCTTCAACTCGTCCTTGTTGGAAAAGCCAATGGCGTGCACGACGAAGTCAAGCTTGCCCCACTTTTCCTCCAGCGCCGAAAACAGAGCGTCGATCGACGCATCATCCGTGACGTCACAGGTCAGCATCTCCGCACCGACTTGCTCGGCCAGCGGACGCACGCGCTTTTCCAGAACATCGCCCTGATAGGAGAACGCCAGTTCCGCGCCTTCGCGCGCGGCCGACTGCGCAATTCCCCACGCGATCGACTTGTCGTTCGCAACGCCCATGATTAGGCCGCGTTTGCCTGCGAGAACACCCGAGCTCATCTGGTTTTCCTTTTCACCAAAACATTTCCTTGGGTCTACCAATCGTCACTCACATTGACCAGCGCGGACGCTAGGCGTCCGATCTTCGATTTGGTAAGACTGACCCCGAATTCAGCGAGGATCCCCACCCTTGACCATGTTTGAAGCCTTTGAAGCGCCCATCGGTGCGCGTGACACGGATCGCACGTGGCGCGGCATGGTGGCGCGAGCGCGTCGGGAATACCTGACCAGCCTGATGCCGATCTGGGCAGCGGTGCTGACGCTGGCGTCGATGGTGCTGGGGCTGCCGGGGCTGTATCTGTTGGGGCAGGCGACGGGTCTTACAGACAATCAGTCGATCCAGATTGCGCTGCAACGCGGTCCGCTGGCGGGTAGTTTGGAAACTGTCACGCCTTGGATTGCGCCGCTGGGGGCTGTGCTCAGCCCCACTTCCTTGCGCTTTGGCCTCGAAGCTTTCGCCGTCGGGGCCGTATTGCTGTTCGGGCTGGCGTGGCTGGTTCGTGCGGCGGGGAGTCGGCAGTGGTACCAGTCGGTCTACGATGACATTCCCAGCCGCCGCGTGTTGCTGACCCTGCTGCTGTGGGTCGCGCTGCCGGGCTTAGTGGCTTTCCTGCTCTCCTTCTTTGGGGCGTTGGTGGAGGCTGTGGTGGGCTCTCCGGCCGTAGCGAGCCTTATGGTTGCGGTGGTGTCCGTTGTGGTGCTGGGCGTGGCACTGGTGATGGTCTACCTCACCTTTTCTGTGCGCGAACCGGCGATCCCGGCGGTCATGGCCGGTGCAGGATTGGCGGCGGTTGCGCTGTTCGCTGCCGCGCTGATGCTCGATGCGTTACCGGGCCTGCGCACCATCGCAGAAGCGGAAACCTCACCGCTGCGGGCGCTGCTCTCCCTGTCGGTTTTCTTTTTTGTGTTCTGGTCGATCGTGCTGGCCGGCTCGCAGCTCGCCGTCGCCATGGCACACCGACACAACCCCATCACCCAGTTCACCAGCGCCAGTCGCGGGGAGCAGCTGGATTTCAGCCTCAGCCTGATCCGCGATATCGAAGATCAGACGCGCGCGCGCCGTTGGGCGCGGATCGAAGACCTCGCCGCTGCGCTGGGAGCGCCGACGGCGATGGTGACGTTTGCGCTCGATCGACTGCGCCGAGGCGGCATTGTTGAGCACGCCGACGACGGAACCCGCCCGCCGCGCCGCTGGGCGATCAAGAGCGATCTTGAAATGCTCACCCTGCACGACCTGTCGCGCGCCATGGGCACAAACCTTGACCCGGTTCCCGGCCTGCACGCCCGGTCGAGCGAGGAAGTCATCCAAGAACTGGCCGAGCGCGAGCATCTGGGCCAAACGCAAAACCTGCTCAGCATTTTCCGAGGCGAACCAGACCTGGCACCCGTGGGCGAACCCATGCTGGCCGTGGAAACGGCGGACTACGCCCTGGGTGAAAGTGACCCCTTTGCCGCCTCCATGATCTTTGAACCGGTCGCGCAAGTTGTTGACCGGGAGACCGGGGACAACGGTGGCCCGGCCGATGGCGATGCGTCTTATGTCTTCGTTGATGGCGTAGTCGATGAAGCCATGGTGCTGGACACGCACGCCGGCCCTTCCGCGCGGCTCGCTCCTGAAGACAGCGGCGACGAGGTGCCGGGCGTAGCGCTGGACCTGACTCAGTCGATGCGACTGGCAAGCGAAGATGACGACAGCGATACGGCACCAGAGATGGCCTACGAAGTCCCCGCGCCAATCGCCCTGGAGCTGGGAGAGGCATCACCGCTCGCCCGTGTCCGTGACGAAATCGACCACTTGCTCGACGGCGGCTTTATCGAAGCGCCGCAGACAGGGCCGGTCGCCGCGCACGCCTCTTGGCGCGCCAACCGCACCCCGCCGCGTGCCTGTATCGTGGCTGGTGACCCGGCTTACATCGACCCAGTCGGATCGTGGCGCGGCAAGCGCGCGCCTGTGCGAGACCCGCAGATCGACCGCGCCGAAGCGGCCCTACTGGCCGCGGAGAAAGCCGAAGAAGAGGCAGAAGCAGAAGCACAGACCGCCCCAGCCCCTGACCTGGAAGCTGCAGCAACGCGGGAGTGGCACCTGCCGCTTCAAGCGCGTCGCTCTTGGCGGCGGGAAAGCTCACGATTGACGCCCAAGCAGTCCTGGAAACACGGCGGTGAGCCCTTCGCACCGCCAACGCGACCGATTGAACCCATTCACCGCGTGACATTTGGCTCTAAGTTAGAGGGCTAAGACCCTTTTTGCCCAAGGCCCGAGAGTGGAAGCATGAGCTTTACCGTCCCCGATCCCTTCGCCCTCTTTGACGCATGGTTGCAGGATGCTGGCGCGTCCGAAATTAATGACCCGAACGCCATGTCGCTGGCCACGCTCGACGCAAATGGCACGCTGAGCAACCGGATTGTTCTGCTCAAAGGCCATGGCCCTGACGGCTTCCGCTTCTTTACCAACTATACCAGCCGCAAGGGTGAAGCCCTGACCGCCAATCCCCGCGCCGCCGCGCTGTTCCACTGGAAGAGCCTTGAGCGGCAAGTGCGGATTGAGGGGCCGGTATCGCCGCTGACGGCTGAGCAGTCACAGGCCTACTACGACACCCGCGCGCGCGGCTCCCGCATTGGCGCATGGGCCAGCCTGCAATCCCAACCGCTCCCGGATCGGCAGGTGTTGGAGGACCGGATCGACCAGTTTGAACAGCAGTTCGAAGGGCAGGAGACTTTTCCCCGCCCGGACCACTGGGGCGGCTTCTTGCTGCAGCCGATGGCGATGGAGTTTTGGCACGCTGGGGAGTACCGCCTGCACGAGCGCGTGCGACTGACGCGGGAGAGCCTCGATGGTCCTTGGAGCCAGTCGCCTCTCTACCCCTAAAGAAGTCGGCTAGACGCTTTCCGGCGCGTCCGGATCGCTGAGCACGCGAACGGTTCCGTCATCGGTCGTCAGCGGCTGGTCTGCGAATTCGTGCCGCATGAGCGCGAGAGCGTCCGTGCCGGTGGAGCTCAGCACCGTTCCAGCCGTCCGCTCCCCCGTCATGATCGACTGACCCGCCACCAGCGGCGCCGTGCCACTCACAGCCATGATCCGTTTTTTGCCGAGGTTGCGGTACTTCATCCGCGCTGTGACTTCCTGTCCGACAAAGCAGCCCTTGCGAAAGTCCACCCCGCGCAGCCGCTCAAAGCCGCTTTCGAGCAGGAGGGCTTTGTTGGGTTCGAGGTCGGTGGGGCCTTCGGGGACCACGGCATCGATCCGGGCGCGGTCGTAGGCGCTGCGGTCGGTGGAACTGTCGGCAGGGGGCGGGCCATAGACGCGGTAGCCAAGGCTCTCTCCGCGAGGGTCAGGCACGCTGAGCGCGCCCTCAACCGGGCCATCCAGGCTCACCATCACCGCCCAGTCATCCAGCGGCTCCAGCGTTACCGCGGCGCGCAGCTTGTACATGCGCAGGCGCTTGGCAAAGTCGCTGTCGGCGGGAAAATCGACGATAATGCGCTCGGCCTCGGCGTCCGTGTAGCACAGCACGTCGGCGAGTAGCTTTCCTTGTGGCGTGAGCAGCGCCGCGAAACGCGCCTCTCCCGCCGACTCAGCCACATCGGCACTCAGCAGGGTGTTGAGGAAAGCAAGGCGCTCTTCACCGGATACGGCGAGCAGGGCACGGTCAGGCAGGATGATGGCGTAGCTCATGCTAACAAGATGGCGCGGCGTCGGGCGCGACTCAAGGGGGCAGGGGGTCGCTTAGGACTCATCCGTCCGCGTGGCCGCGGGCATGACGATGGGTCCAAATTCCTCTTCCACACTGTCTCCGTTCTGACTGAGCAGCACGGCGATCCACCGGGTTGCAGGCAGCGAGGCGAAGATGATGGCCAGCATCACCGTCACCGGCACAGAGATCAGCATCCCTACCGGCCCCCACAGGAACCCCCAGAACGACAGCGAGACCAGAATGATCAGCGGTGAAAGGTTGAGCGAGGAGCCCAGGAAGCGCGGCTCAAGGAAGGAGCCGACAAACTGCTGCACCCCGATCAGCAAGCCTGTGACGATCAGGATTACCCACGGGCTGATGTCCCAGAACTGGAGCACCGCCATCGCGACCGGCAGCATCACGGCAATGATCGATCCGACGACAGGGATGAAGTTCAGGAAGAACACCAGCATGGCCCAAACCGGGGCGTAGTTGATGTCGAAGACCAGCAGAATGATGTAGGCGAGAACCGCCGTGATCAGGCTCATCAGCGTCTTCACCGCCAGGTAGGCTTGGATTTTCTTGCTGATCGCGCCGATCATGTGCTGCGCGCGGGAGTAGTCGTCCGAGCGTGGGAACAGATGGCGGAGCTTGGAGTTGAAGCGCTGATCCTCGACCAGCATGAAGGCCACGTAGATCACCACGATCACTAGATTTTGCGTCACCAGCCGCAGCTGACCGGCGAAGTTATTGGCGATGCCGAGGATGCGGTCGAACTGGTTCTGCAGGTTGATGTCGAGCGTCACACCATCTGGAAGCCTAGCCTGCACCATCGCGAGCAAGCGGTTTGCATCGGCAACGTAGGTGGGAAAATCCCCGACCAGCGCGGCAAAGCTCGCCAGCACGATGTTGATCACGAAGTAAGCGATGGACCCAATGACGGCCATGGCCAGCAACAGCGACAGCCAGCGCGGAAACTGCAATCGGCCGACCTGGATGCTGGACATGAAATCGCGCAGGCTGGCGATGACATACCAAACCACGATGGCCAGGACCAAGGGCAGCAGAAACGGCCGACCCAGCGCCAAAGCTGCAACAACGATGGTAAGGATGATAAAGGCAGCGCCAATGTTCAGAATGGATGAACCGACCGCCCTTGAAGGTTTCTTATCCGCCATGGTCTCCGGTCTCGATCGCGTCACTAAGGGTGCATAATACTTTCCGCTCAACCGACCCAAGTTGCAACCGCCAAGACCGATCCTGACGCTTTTTTGTGCGCGAAACAGTTGGCCTGTGTATCTTAGCAGGGCGCGCGGTTCCATGTTGCGCGCCGTTCAATCGAAGGGGAAAATCATGAGCAAAGCCGTTGTCATTCACAAAACCGGGGGCCTAGAGGCGCTGACCATCGAAGAGCGTGAGGTGGGCATGCCGGGACCGGGTGAGTTGCGCGTGCGCAACACCCACATCGGCCTGAACTTCATCGATGTGTACTTCCGCGAAGGCCTCTACGGCTCCGAAACCCCCTTTGTGCTGGGTCAGGAAGGTGCAGGCCACGTGACAGACATCGGCGAAGGGGTGACGGGCTTCAAGGTTGGTGATCGCGTCGCTTACGTCAACGCTGGCGCCTACGCGGAAGAGCGTTTGATCGACGCCAGTAAGGTCGTGGTCCTGCCTGACGGCGTTTCAAACGAGACTGCTGCCGCAATCATGCTCAAGGGCATGACGGTGCAGTACTTGTTCAAGCAATCCTACGCCATCCAGCCCGGTCAAACCTGCTTGTTCCACGCAGCCGCGGGCGGGGTCGGCCTGCTGGCGTGCCAGTGGGCCAAGGCGCTGGGCGTCAAGCTGATCGGGACGGCGGGCTCAGCGGAAAAATGCAAGCTGGCCATCGACAACGGGGCGGCGCACTGCGTGAACTACCGCGACGATAACTGGGTCGAGCAGGTCCGCGACCTGTCAGGCGGCGGTGTGCCCGTGGTCTATGACTCCGTGGGTCAGGCAACGCTCGAAGGCTCGCTGGATTGCCTGAAGCCGTTTGGCTTTTTCATCACGTTCGGCAACGCGTCAGGGGCTATTTCCGGGGTGGCACCGGGTATGTTGGCCTCAAGGGGCTCTTTATACATGCAAAGACCTACTCTTTTCGCGTATATTGCTTCTCGGGCGCAACTTAATCGGGTTGCGGGGGATTTGTTCAACGTCGTTCAGTCCGGCGGGGTGACTCCGGTCATCGGGCGACGACTACCCTTTGCTGAGGTCGCGGAAGCGCACCGAAGCTTGGAGGCCCGTGAAACCATCGGGTCGACCATCTTGGAAGTATAGGAAAGACCCAACCCCATGATTAAAGAATTTCGCGAGTTCATCGAGCGCGGCAATGTCATCGAGCTTGCCGTCGCCTTTGTGATGGGTGTGGCGTTCAATGCCATTATCAAGTCGCTTGTTGCTGACATCATCATGCCGCTGGTCGGTCTGGTGACGGGCGGGATCGACTTTGCCAACCGCTTTATCGTTCTTGGTGCGGGCGACTACGCCACGCTGGCCGAGGCGCAGGAAGCGGGTGCGGCGACCCTCAACTACGGTGTGTTCATCAACGCGATCATCGAATTCGTGATCATCGCTTTCGTCCTGTTCATGATTGTGCGGACTTACAACCGCATGAAGAAGAAGGAAGAAGAAGCACCGGCAGCTCCGGCGGAACCACCGCGACAGGAAGTCTTGCTCGAAGAAATTCGTGACGCGCTACAGAAGTAAGCGCCACGCGGCACGTGTTGCGGCATCAAGGGGGCTTTCGAGCCCCCTTTTTTGTGGTCGGTTGGTCCGGTTCAGGACACCGCCTGCACGCTGAAGGAAATCACCAGCGCATCAGGCTTTGCGAGAATTTCGACCGCTTGGCCGTTATCGTCCGACCCTTCGATCAGCACGTGCTCCGAACTCGTCGCCGCGAGCCGGATCATGATGAAAGGCTGGGGGTGGCCGAGGACATGGACCAGCATGCGCTGGCCTTTGGTGAGCTTCTTGGCGAACTGCGAAGCCCGCTCCCCGATCAGCGCAGTCGCTGACTGCGCCGGTGAGGATTCGTCATAGCCGCGCCCGGATGGAACTTCCTCAGGCTTGCCCGCACGCAGGCGGGGCTTGGGGGCTGGGCTGCTGTCACTCATCAGGCTGGACGCTCCGTCAGAGTGCGGCTCACTGCGTCGTCCCAGAGCGCAATCTTCCGCGCCCGCCGGTCCGCATCCCAAGCCGGGCTGAAACTGCGGTCAAGCTTCCAGCGCTGGGCAAAGTCGTCCTGTCCCCCGTAAAAGCCTACGTGCGCCCCGGCGAGGTACGCCACGCCGAGCGCGGTCGTCTCCGTTACCACGGGCCGTTCGACGGGTGCGTCGAGGACGTCGGCCAGACACTGCATGGTCCAGTCGCTTGCGGTCATGCCGCCGTCTACCCGCAGGATCGTATCCTGTGCGTCGCTCCAGTCTGCTTTCATGGCTTGGAGCAGGTCGTTGGTTTGGAAGCACACAGCCTCTAGCGCGGCGCGGGCGAACTCGCGCGGTCCGGAGTTGCGGGTGAGGCCAAAGACCGCGCCGCGTGCTTCGCTGTCCCAATGCGGCGCGCCCAGCCCGGTAAAGGCGGGGACGAGGACCACGTCTTGCTCCGCATCGGCTTCATCGGCGAGCGCGCCGGACTGCGAGGCGTGCTCGAGAATCCCGAGACCATCGCGCAGCCACTGCACCGCAGCGCCTGCGATAAAGATCGAGCCTTCCAGCGCATAGGTTGGCTGGCCGCCCAGACGGTAGGCCATGGTCGTCAGCAGGCGGTTTTCCGAAGGGATCGCCGTGCTGCCGGTGTTCAAGACCGCAAAGCAACCGGTGCCGTAGGTAGACTTGAGCATGCCCGGCTCGAAGCAGCCTTGGCCTACGACGGCCGCGTGCTGATCCCCCGCCATCGCCGTCACCGGCACCGAAGACCCTGCGCCCAGCACGTCCGTCGCGCCAAAGTCTGCTGCGTTGTCGCAGACTTCTGGCAGCATGGCGCGCGGGACGCTGAGCATGGTCAGCAGCTCCTCGTCCCAGTCTTGCGTGTGGATGTTGAACAGCAGCGTACGGCAGGCATTGGTCGCGTCGGTGCGGTGCACGGTGCCGCCGGTGAGTTGGTAGAGCAGCCACGTATCGATGGTGCCAAAGGCCAGTTCCCCCGCCTCTGCCCGCGCCCGCGCGCCTTCAACATTGTCGAGCAGCCACTTGAGCTTGGTGCCGGAAAAGTACGGATCGAGCAGCAGCCCCGTCTTGGCCGTTACCATGGCTTCCTTGCCCTCGGCCTTCAGCCCGGCGCAAAGGTCCGCCGTGCGGCGGTCTTGCCAGACGATGGCGTTGTGGATCGGCGCGCCCGTGGCGCGGTCCCAGACCACCACGGTCTCGCGCTGGTTGGTGATGCCGATGGCCGCCAGGTCGGCGGCGGTCAATCCGGCTTCGCTGAGCGCGCCCTTTGCAACGTCGACGACGGACTCCCAGATCTCCCCGGCGTCGTGCTCGACCCAACCGGATTTGGGGTAGAACTGCGTGAATTCCTTCTGCGCTACACCCAGGATATCGAAGTCCGCGCCGAACAGGATGGCGCGGCTGCTGGTCGTGCCTTGATCGATGGCCATGACCGCTTTTGCCATGAGTTTTCCTCCCAGAAACAAGTTGGGCGACACCCTAAGGGTACCGCCCGCTCAGGGCCAGAGCCCTGATTGTTTTCCGGAGCAATTTGTCCCGCTCGGGTCAGAACGCAGCTTCGTCCAGTCCAATGACTTCATCCGTGCTCGACCGCACTGCCTCCAGCAGGCCCGATGTGCGGGGCAGGAGCTGGTCCGCGAAGAAGCGCGCGGTGACGAGTTTGGTCTGCAGGAAGGGGCTTTGCTCCCCGCCCGCACCAAGACGCCGAGCGGCTTCGAGCGCCTCGGTGCCCATGACCCAACCCCCGGCAACCGTACCCCAGAGCGTCAGGTAAGGCGTTGCGCCCACAGCAGCTGAAGGCATGTTCTCGCCCGCGGTCTGCAGCAGGTAGGCCGATGCGGCGTCCAGATCAGCCAGCGCCGGGGTCAACCGTGCTGCTATGGCGCGTAAAGTAACGTGGTCGGTGGCGTTGAGCGCGGCGATCAGCGCGCCGATTTCCTCGACCATCTCACCCACGCCGCGCCCGCGATCCCGCGCAAGCTTGCGACCGATGAGGTCCAGCGCCTGAATTCCGTTGGTTCCTTCGTAAATCGGCAGAATGCGCGCGTCGCGGTAGTGCTGTGCTGCGCCAGTTTCCTCCACAAAGCCCATGCCGCCGTGGATCTGCACGCCAATGGACGCGATCTCACAGGCGATGTCCGTGCCCCAGCCTTTAACAATGGGGGTCATCAGGTCCACACGCCGCTGCGCCTTGGCCGCGACCTCGGGGTCATCTGACCGGCGGGCGATGTCGATGTTGCCGGTTGCGTGGTAGGCCAAACCCCGGAACGCCTCGACCTGCGATTTCATCAGCAGCAGGTTTCGGCGCACGTCCGGGTGTTCGATGATGCGCACGCCGGCTTTGGACGTTGAGCCGATCTTTGCTGACTGGACCCGGTCCTTGGCGTAGGCCAGTGCGTGCTGATAGGCGCGCTCGGCGATGCCTAAACCTTGAATGCCAACGCCGAGGCGCGCGTTGTTCATCATGGTGAACATGCAGGCCATGCCGCCGTTTTCAGGCCCGATCAGGTAACCCACGGCTCCGCCGTCATCGCCGTACTGCATCACGCATGTCGGGCTGGCGTGGATGCCGAGTTTTTCTTCGAGCTTGATGCACTTGGCGTCGTTGCGCTCACCCAGCGTGCCGTCGTCGTTCACAAGGAACTTTGGCACGATGAACAGGGAGATGCCCTTGGTCCCTTCCGGTGCGCCAGGCGTGCGGGCGAGGACGAGGTGGATGATGTTGTCCGCCATGTCGTGCTCACCAAAGGTGATGTAAATCTTTTGCCCGAAAATCCGGTACGTGCCATCCGGCTGCGGCTCTGCACGCGACTTGAGCGCGCCGACGTCGGACCCGGCGTGCGGCTCGGTCAGGTTCATGGTCCCGGTCCATTCCCCGCTCACCAGCCGCTCGAGGTACTTGGCCTGCTGCTCGGGCGAGCCGTGCGCCTCGATGGCTTCGATCGCGCCTTGCGACAGCAGAGGACAGAGGGAAAAGGACATGTTGGCCGCGAAAAGCATTTCTTGCCCGGCGGCGTTGACGGCCCAGGGCAGGCCCAGCCCACCGATCTCCGGGTCATAAGCCGCACCAATCCAGCCGGTCTCGCGGTATTGCTTATAGAGCGCCGGAAACTTCTCAAACGTTCGCACAACGCCGTTTTCGAGAATGCATCCAGCCTGATCGGCATCCCAGTTGGTCGGCGCGAGCTCGTCATTAAAGAACTTGCCGCCCTCCTCGATCATTTGCCCGACGACGTCCGTGGTGGCGTCTTCCAGTCCGGGCAGCGTGGAGAGCTGGTTCAGGTCGGCGAGGGTTTCCAGCGCGAATAGAATGTCCTGAGTCGGGCTTTGGTAGGTCATGACATGCTCCTAAGCACAGCGAGGGCCAACGGTTTTCAGTCGTTTACCGGAAGCGCCCGGAGTCGATCAAGACAATGCCGGGTCTCGGGGCACTTAGCCGCGCCGACTGGCCGGGTGTGGTTGCCTGAGCTTACCAGCCCGCGATTCACGCAGCACAATGATGATCCCGGCGAGCGCAATCAGGATCCCGCCGGTGTACTCGTTCCACTGCGGCACCGCCTGAAACAGCACCACGTCCAGCACCATCGCACCCGGAAGGCCGACGTAGCGGAAGGGGCTGATCACGCTCAACTCGCCGACGCGCAGGGACAGGGCGGAGAAGTAGTAGGCTGTGCTGATCAGCGTGGCGGAAATCATCAGCTTGAACCACGTGAGCGGCTCAAAGCTCAGCGCCACAGTAATGAATCCCCGGCCCTGAACCGTCTGCGCGAAAGTTTCCGGGAACAGCGGGACGATGAGGTAAAAACAGACCGTGGCAGAGATAAAGACGAACAGCGCCGAATAACCGGCGTTGAACACCGTGGGCAGCTTGGACGGGACGGTCCGGGAAAGCAGGTCGCGCGTGGATAGGGCCAAGGCGGCAAACAAAGGCGCGAGCAGGATAAAGCGCATGGAACCGCTCAGGTTCTTGGTAGAGCTCGGATCAAACGGCCCGTAGATCGCGTTCGCTAGCTCGGGGAAAAGCTGCCGCGTCAGAGGTTCGCCAAGGGCGACCAGCAGGACACCGCAGAACCCCAGTGCCACCGCGCTCCATCGATAAACGCCAACCCGCTCTCGCAGGAACAGCGCGCTGAGTGCTGTCGTGATGATGGGCGCGGTAAAGATCATAGCGGCCGATACGCCCAGCGAAAGGAACAGCAAGGCCGTCAGGTAGGGCATGGCCACAAGACACTCGCCAAAGCCAAACAGCAGAGTCCCCCGGTCGCGCAGTCCCTCCAGTGGGTTTCGGCGCACCAGAACGAGGATCGCAGTGCTCAGGATGCCCATCACCAACACAGCACGAATGCCGACGATGACGTACACCGGTTCCTGCTGGAACAGTGACTTCATCAGACTATCGTTGAGGTTAAAGCACCAGACGGCGAGAATGACGTAGCCGACAGCTCGGAGATTGTTGGGCATCGGGACTCCCTTGTAAGCCCCGACCTGACCCGGTCTTGACCCGGAAGCCAAGCATGAAAAAGGCCGCGCAGGGGTGCCCTGTGCGGCCTTTCCAACGAAGCCGGTGGTGCCGGCTCGCTTTAAGTCTTAGCCGTTGAACGACAGGATGACGATCCGGTTGTCTTCGAGGTCTGGACCCCAAACATCGGTCTCACCCGCGCCAGAAACCGGCGTGATCAGATCCATGTCGACACCGTTGTCCATCAGGAAATGATAGACAGCCGCCGCGCGACGCTCGGACAAATTCTGGTTGTATTCTTCAGAGCCTTCGACCGAAGCGTATCCCGTGTCAG
Organism: Alphaproteobacteria bacterium; assembly: GCA_965658725.1. Classification (GTDB taxonomy): domain Bacteria; phylum Pseudomonadota; class Alphaproteobacteria; order UBA7985; family UBA7985; genus UBA7985. Next base: position 33,016 of record CBFHUI010000009.1, read on the forward strand.
CAAAGCCAACGCCGCCCGAGTACATCACGATATCCAGGTTATCGATCAGGGTCTGCTGTGCTTCAGCGGTCAGCGCGTCAGAGTCGTAATCAAAGTTGATGACGATGTCGCAAACGTCCGAAGAATCGTGCACGTAGCCACCGGACGCCGTACGCACCCAGCTGCCTGACAAAGCCGTCGTTACGAAGTTGTGGCAGTTGCCCTTGCAGTCATCAGCCGAAGCCACGCCCGTGGCGACGAGGGAAGCAACCAATGCAGATACAGCAATCAGAATGTGCTTCATTTTGTTTTTCCTTTGTTGGTCATGCACCTTGAAGTGCATTTCTCCTAACCTGACAAGGTCGTGCAGACCTCGATCATGTCGTTTTCATTATTTCTCCTGTACCGTGAGATCACGGTCAGGCTTGTTCTCTGCAGCGGCTCCTCGCACAGGCCCAGTTTAGGGCCCTTCCACTTTTCATCTACCAAAATATCAGGTTGCCCTGTTGATAACCGTTACTCTTTTTCTTGGATTCGAGATCAACATTAAGCGTGACCAATTTGCCACTCTCGCGCACGTAATAGGGCCGAAATGTGACTAATAATCTCGTAATGGCGTGCTATCTTTCTCGTTAAGGGTACATTTTGCGCCGCGTGGGTAGTTTTGTGGATAACTTTGATTCGCAATAATTCCCCAGGCGCTCTGGCAAAATGCCGGGAACATCAGCGCTTTGCAGGGCGTTTGTTCTCCAAATCCGCACCGCTGACACTAAGTCTTCCGACGCACAACAACGCGCCGATTCACGGCCAGTTCAGGACCAAATATAGTGGTTGCGCCCTTGCCTACAACATTGAGGCTCGAAGTTTTTACGCCGTGCTTGATCAGAAAGTACGACGCCGCTTTGGCGCGGGCCCAGGAAAGGTAATCATTGGCAATGCGATCCCCCTCAGAGGATGCGTAACCCGAAACCTCATAAAGACCGCCGGAGAGGTTAATCGCCTGTGCTGTCATTTTGAGCGCACGGCTTGCGGGAAGCGAAATGGTGTCGCTGCTGCCGGCAAACAGTACCGAGGCCGAGAATACCAGACCGTGACCAGCGTCGAGTGTCGCGTTGATGAGCGCGTCACAGTCCGCGCCGAGGATCACTGACTCAAGCCCCGTCCCCGTCGTGGCGACCAGCGAGCCGTCCGAGGCGCGTGCAAAACCCTTGCACTGCGCTTGTCGCGACATCAGCCCGCCAGACGACCCTTGGTTGAGCGTAACCTTGCTCAGCGGCCCGGCGATGGGCGCCGGTCCCGGCCGCATTGCGATCTCAGGCAGAGGCACGCCGTTGACGACCGCGACACGGGTCAAGCCATAGGCGGCGAGGTTGGGAATGGCGCCGGGAATACCAGCGCGCGGTGCGAAGGAAGGCTCGGCAATGCGGTAGATGGACTGCGCTGCCGCCAGGGGTCCGAGGCCCAGCACGGCAGTCAAAATTCCTGCCAGCGCAATTCCGCGAAAAAATACGCGTTTCATAGTCAAATGTGCCCTTTGAAATCAAAATGCAGTGCAAAACGCACTTCAGGCTGGTTTGTTAGGGTACACGGTTCAATTCAGCGGCCATTACTGCCCAAAATGAAGTTATGAGCCGAAATTTTCAGTATTTTCCCCGATTAGTGGGCCATCCGAGGGCGCATAGCGCTGCAAAATGGAGATTATGCGAGTCACGACCCGGAATTAGACCTGACTGACATCCCGAATACTCGGATTTATCCCAGTTTTGCTTGATTGTTATGCGCCCGTAGCACGGTCAGTGTCGCAAGAAGCGTCAACGCCCCGCCTTGATGCGCGGCACCCAGAGGAATGGGGACGGCATAGAGCAGCGTCACGATACCCAGAACGTACTGACCAATCACCACGATCAGCGCCGCCCAGGCCCACCAGCGCACGGCAGGAGAAGCCCCTTGCTGCCGCACAATCCAGATCGCAGCGCCGATGACAATCAGCGCGGAAATGCTGGCAAATGCGCGGTGGTGGAGCTGTGCCGCAGCGGGGTTTTCGAAGGGGTTCCGGAACCATGGCAGGCCGTTCTGATAGTCCGCCGGGACCAGCGCCCCGCCCATGGTTGGAAATTCGTTGTAGATTAGACCCGCATTGAGCCCCGCAACAAAGGCTCCAGAGACCAGCGTGATAAAGATCAGCACAACCAGCAATGACGGCAGGCTCCACAGCGTTGCCGGAGCAAACCCGCGCGCGCCGCCGAGCCGTACCCGTGCACCCAGTCCGACAAAGTAGATGAAGATTACCACGGCCAGCCCCAGATGCGCCGCAAGGCGGTAGGCGGAGACGTCAACCAGTTCCGTATCAAAGCCGCTGCTCACCATGTACCAGCCCAGAAAGCCCTGAAAGCAAATCAACAAAAAGCCGACGATGGCGTGGGGCATGAGCCAGCGGTGCTCTGCCCACCCCCCGCGCAGACGCACAACGGCGAAAACGATCAAGCCGATGAGGAAGGCCATGCCAATCAACCGACCCCACAGGCGGTGGATGTATTCCCACCAGAAAATCTGCTTGAACCCGTCCATCTCCAGCGCGCTCAAATGCTGCTTCTGGTACTCGCCAGTCAGCTTGTAGGTCTCGAACAGGCGGTCCCATTCGGCCTGCGACAGCGGGGGGAAGGTTCCGGCGAACACGTTCCATTCCATGATGCTCAAGCCCGACTCGGTTAGACGCGTGATCGCGCCAATGATGGCCATGGCGAAAACCAGTCCCGCAGACCCCCAAAGCCAGAGAAGAAGCACGCTTAAACCCGGAGCGCGTGAGGAAGGAACCGACAGCGATGCGGTTGCAGTGGTCATTTTGTCGTGAAAACCCTTTGTTCGCCTCAACACGGCCACGTCTGAGCCGTGACCCTTGTGTCGAAAGTGCTTAAACACATAAGCGGTTTGGGCGGAAGTCACAGGCGATTGAGCGTCGCAGGCAACTGGGCTGCAGCAAAGCAGGGACAGAGCGCGGCGCAGCGGCACGGAAAGGGCGGGATGGACGAGAGCGGTACAACCTCATCGAGGCGAAAAATGCTGGTGCGCTTGGGCGGGCTGAGCCTGCTGCCGCTTGCGCTCAGTGGATGCGACGCTGTCGAAGGCGGTAACTGGGATCCCTACGTCAGCTTCAGCCGGGATTTCAGCTCCAAAGATCTCGCCGCCGACCTGGCTGCGATCGACGCGCGCTTGGGTGATCCGATTATGCTGCGGGTGTTCAAGCAGGAGCGCGAGTTGGAAGCCTGGGTCCGGCCCGAAGGGAGCGAGAGCTTCCGCCTCTTCCGCGTTTTCCCGATCTGCTACTTCTCCGGCAAGCTCGGCCCGAAGGTAAAGCAGGGGGATATGCAGTCGCCCGAGGGCTTCTACTACGCCGTATCCCGCCACGTTCGGGCACAGTCGCAGTATCACCGCGCCATCGATTTCGGCTACCCCAACGCCTACGACCGCGCCCATGGCTACACCGGTTCGGAGCTGCTCATTCACGGCAACTGCATCTCCAGTGGGTGTTACGCGATGACAGACCCGCTGGTGGATCAGCTCTATCAGATGACCAAGGCGACAACCGACGTGGCGGGGCAGGGGTTTTGGATCCACGCCTTTCCCTTTCGAATGACGCAGAAAAACATGGACTTGCACAGTGAAAGCCCATGGCTGCCGTTCTGGAAGCAGCTCAAGCCCGGCTATGACGCCTTTCAGCTGACGAAAATTCCCCCGACGATCACCGTCAAAGATCGCCACTACGTGGTGCAGAGCGCCTAGCTGAGCCACGCAAGCTCTGCGTTTTTGCATCCAGTGTGTGCAGGTATTGCAAGGCACTCGCGGTTGCGACCCTGCCTTTCGGTCACCAATTAGCACTCACAAGCGAGGAGTGCTAACACGCGCCCCGAGCGCCCGGTTTTCGGGATTCTATTCAACCTTCATTTGTATGGAGAGGGACTAATGAAGTTTCGTCCACTGCATGACCGCGTACTGATCAAGCGCACCGACAGCGAAGAGAAAACGGCTGGCGGTCTGATCATTCCAGACACCGCAAAAGAAAAGCCAATGGAAGGCGAAGTCGTCGCCGTTGGTGAAGGCGCCTACAACGATGACGGCGACCGCATCAAGCCAGACCTGAAGGTCGGCGACAAAGTTCTGTTCGGCAAGTGGAACGGCACCGAAGTGAAAATCGACGGTGACGACCTGCTGATCATGAAGGAAAGCGAAATCATGGGTGTGCTCGAAGCATAAGGCTTCGCAGCTCTCTGATTTTTTTTACCTCTGAATTCGACTTGAGAAGGAGCCTCAACTGATGGCTGCAAAAATCGTAAAGTTTGGCGGCGACGCACGGTCCAAGATGCTGACCGGCGTAAACACGCTCGCAGACGCTGTGAAAGTAACGCTCGGCCCAAAGGGTCGTAACGTCGTTCTCGACAAGGCGTTCGGCGCACCTCGCGTGACCAAGGACGGTGTATCCGTTGCCAAGGAAATTGAACTCGAAGACAAGTTCGAGAACATGGGCGCACAGATGCTGCGCGAAGTGGCGTCGAAGACCAACGACGTAGCCGGTGACGGCACCACGACCGCGACCGTTCTGGCGCAGGCGATTGTCAACGAAGGCGCGAAGTCCGTTGCCGCTGGCATGAACCCAATGGACCTCAAGCGCGGTATCGACTCTGCTGTTTCGCAGGTTGTTGAGAAGCTGCACTCCATGTCCAAGACCATCTCCACCAACGAAGAAGTGGCGCAGGTCGGCACGATCTCCGCAAACGGTGAAGCTGAAATCGGTCAGATGATCGCTGAAGCCATGCAGCGCGTCGGCAACAACGGCGTTATCACCGTTGAAGAAGCCAAGTCGCTGGAAACCGAACTGGACGTCGTAGAAGGCATGCAGTTCGACCGCGGTTACCTGTCCCCGTACTTCGTGACCAACACGGAAAAGATGATCACCGAATTCGATGATCCGCTGATCCTGATCCACGAAAAGAAGCTGTCTTCCCTGCAGCCGCTCGTCGGTATTCTGGAAGCTGTGATCCAGTCCTCCCGCCCGCTCGTCATCATCGCTGAAGACGTTGAAGGCGAAGCTCTGGCAACGCTGGTTGTGAACAAGCTGCGCGGCGGCCTGAAGATCGCTGCTGTAAAGGCGCCTGGCTTTGGTGATCGTCGTAAGGCGATGCTGGAAGACCTCGCGATCCTGACCAACGGTACCGTGATCTCTGAAGACGTGGGCATCAAGCTCGAGTCCGTGACCATCGACATGCTCGGCACCGCCAAGCGCGTTGTGATCAACAAGGAAGAGACCACCATCGTTGACGGTGCTGGCGACAAGGAAGCGATCGAAGGCCGTTGTGCTCAGATCAACGCTCAGGTCGAAGTAACCACCTCTGACTACGACCGCGAAAAGCTGCAGGAGCGTCTTGCTAAGCTTTCCGGTGGTGTTGCTGTTCTGCGGGTCGGCGGTGCGACCGAGGTTGAAGTGAAGGAACGCAAGGACCGCGTTGAAGATGCCATGAACGCAACCCGCGCTGCGGTTGAAGAAGGCATTCTGCCAGGCGGTGGTACGGCTCTGCTGTACGCGACCCAGGTGCTCGACGGCATGGAAGGCGAGAACTCCGACCAGACCGCAGGCATCGCGATTGTTCGCCGTGCGCTGCAAGCGCCGCTGCGTCAGATCGCTGCGAACGCTGGCGTCGAAGGCTCCATCATCGTCGGCAAGCTGCTCGAAGGTGGGAACGAGACTCAGGGCTTCAACGCTCAGAAGGAAGAGTACTGCGACATGATCGCTACCGGTATCGTTGACCCGACCAAAGTTGTCCGTACCGCTCTGACCGATGCGTCCTCCGTGGCGTCCCTGCTGATCACCACCGAAGCGATGGTTTCCGACGCTCCGGTTAAGGATGGTGCCCCGGGCGGCATGCCGGGTGGCGGTATGCCAGACATGGGCGGCATGATGTAATCAGCCGACCTCACAGGTCTAAAGAAAATGGCGCTGCACCACCGGGTGCAGCGCCTTTTTTCTGTGCAGCGCGGCGTCACGGCAGGGTCGCCAAGCGCTCTTGGAGCAGGGTCCAGTAGCCTTTGACATCGACCTCGCGCAAGTAGTTGACGTTCTTCACCCGGTCGGTCACGCCCCACCAGTCTGCGACGGTCATGCCGCGGGTCAGCTCCGACGCGGTTTCAATCTCGACGTTTATCAGCCGCCCGCCATAGAGCTCGGGTTGGAGCAGGAAGGCGATGACGTTGGGGTCGTGCAAGGGGCCGCCTTGGGAGCCGTATTTCTCGACGTCAAAGCGTTCAAAGAAGTCCAGTAGGCCAGCGCTTGCCGGCCCTGTCTGGTTCGGCATGACGCGGAAGCTCTCGATGATGGCGTCGCTGGTTAGCGTCTGATGGGTGAGATCCAGCGGGATCATTGTAATCGGCGCACCGCAATGCATGACCAGATCAGCGGCTTCGGGATCGACGTAGATGTTGAATTCTGCCGCCGGTGTGGTGTTGCCACCCTCGAACAGACCGCCGCCCATGAGCACGATTTCCCGCAGCCGCTCACCTAAAGCGGGTTCGGCTTGCAGCGCGAGTCCGAGGTTCGTCAGCGGACCCAAGGCGCACAGGGTTACGGTCTGCGGCGGGGCGTTCATCACGGTTTGGACGATAAAGTCCGCGCCGCTGCCCTCGGCCAGCGCCATGGTCGGTTCAGGCAGGTCGTAGCCGTCCAGTCCGGTTTTGCCGTGGACGTACTCGGCGGTGACCAGAGCGCGCGACAGCGGAGCGGGCGCGCCTGCGAACACGCGCACATCGCGTCTCCCTGCCAGCTCGCAAACCTTGAGCGCGTTTATCGTTGTTCGGGCCAGCGGCACGTTTCCTGCCACACAGGTAATACCCAGCACGTCCAACTCAGGCGAAGCGAGCGCCAGCAGTATGGCGAGTGCGTCGTCTTGCCCGGGATCGGTGTCGATGATGATGGGGCGCGTCATGGGGCTTTCTCCGCTCAATTCTGGGCGGAGTGTTCCTGAATTCCCCGTAATGGTCCAGCGGTGGTCGCCGATGGCGAGCGTCTAAGGCTCGACGACGCTCAGCGAGTTGAAGCAGTTCTCGATCTTCGTGCCATCGTCCATCTTGCAGTTTGGCACGTCCACGACGTCAAAGGCGGCATAGCCTGCGCAGCCGCCGTCCAACCGCATCTGCACTTCAGCAAAGCGGACTTTTCCCGCTCGTGGGTTCTTGAAGCTCACTCGCCGCGTCTGGATGTACGCGCCGTTGATGTCGAGGAATTGCAGATCCGCCTGCACCTCCTTCAGGCTGACTTCAAACCCGTTGTGCAGCCCGACAATCAGGGTGCACCGTTCTTCCGATGTCTCCGACTGCCGGTGCTGCTGCAGCTCCATCTCCAGCAAGCGGGAGAATGTGCGGTCCGGGTCCGTGGACCAAATGCCGTTGTCGTACAGGTAGACGCGCTCGCCCTCCGCCGTGAACGCAAGCTTTTGCGCTTGCGCTGAAAGGTTAGGGGCCAGCAGGGCAACAATAACTGAGAGCAAAGCGGCGAACTGACATTTCATGGCGAGACTCCTTCGTGTTTTACAACCTAATAGAGTATTTCTCATTCAAATGCTATCGCTAAGCGTCAGCACGCTCGACTGGCCTGCCAAACGGTCGCCTTGACGTTCGAGGCGCGGCGTTGCACTTCCATTTCAAAGATTTAAGCAACCGAAACAGGTCCATGACCCAACTCGAAAACATTCGCAATTTTGCGATCATCGCGCACATCGACCACGGTAAATCCACCCTTGCTGACCGTCTGATTCAGACGACCGGCGGGCTGACGGATCGTGAGATGAAAGAACAGGTGCTGGACAGCATGGAGCTGGAGCGCGAGCGCGGGATCACGATCAAGGCCAACTCCGTCCGGCTGAACTACCACGCCAACGATGGAAAGGACTATGTCCTGAACCTGATCGACACGCCGGGCCACGTAGACTTCGCCTATGAGGTGTCGCGGTCCCTGTCGGCCTGCGAAGGCTCTCTGCTGCTGGTTGATGCCTCGCAAGGGGTTGAGGCGCAGACACTGGCGAACGTTTATCTGGCGATCGAGAACGATCACGAAATCATCCCCGTGCTGAACAAGGTCGACTTGCCCGCCGCTGAGCCCGAGCGCATTCAGCAGCAGATCGAGGACGTCATTGGTCTGGACGCGTCCGAGGCCATCCAAGTCTCCGGCAAGACCGGCGCTGGTGTGCCGGAAGTGCTTGAAGCGCTGGTGACCAAGATCCCGGCGCCAAAGGGTCTGGCTGATGGCTCGCTCAAAGCGCTGCTGGTCGATTCCTGGTACGACGTCTATCTCGGCGTGATCATCCTCGTGCGTGTGGTCGATGGTTCGATCAAGAAGGGCATGAAGATCCGAATGATGGGTTCGGGCGGCAGCTACGAAATCGACCGCGTCGGCGTGTTCACACCGCACCGGACAGAGGTTCCCGAATTGAAGGCCGGGGAGCTGGGCTTCATTACGGCAGGCATGAAAACCGTTGGCGACACCAGCGTCGGTGACACCATCACCGACGACCGCCGCCCCGCGAACGAGCCGCTGCCGGGGTTCAAGCCGTCCGTGCCGGTGGTGTTTTGTGGCCTGTATCCGTCTGAGTCAGCCGACTTCGATAATCTGCGGGAATCGCTGGCTAAGCTTGCGTTGAACGATGCGTCTTTCCAGTTCGAGACTGAGAGCTCTGCCGCGCTGGGCTTTGGCTTCCGCTGCGGCTTCCTTGGCCTGTTGCATCTGGAAATCGTGCAGGAGCGGTTAAGCCGTGAATTCGACCTCGATCTGGTAACCACCGCGCCGTCCGTGGTTTACCGCCTGCACCTGACCGACGGGACCGTGATGGACATGCACAACCCGGTCGATATGCCGGACGTGCAGCGAATCGACTACATCGAGGAGCCGTGGATCAAAGCGACGATTTTGGTACCAGACGAGCACCTCGGCCCCGTGCTGAAGCTCTGTGAAGAGCGGCGCGGCGTGCAGCAGGACATGACCTACATGAACAACCGCGCCGTGCTGGTCTACAAGCTGCCGCTGGCTGAAGTGGTCTTCGATTTTTACGACCGCCTCAAGTCGATCTCGCGCGGCTACGCATCCTTTGACTATCAGGTCGAAGGGTACGAGGAAGGCAACTTGGTCAAGGTCTCGATCCTGATCAACGGGGAGCCGGTTGATGCGCTCGCCATCATGGTGCACAAGGACAAGTCTGAAGCCCGGGGACGTGACCTCTGCGTCCGGCTCAAGGAGCTGATCCCGCGCCAGCTGTTCAAAATCGCGGTTCAGGCAGCGATCGGCGGCAAGGTCATCGCGCGGGAGACGATTTCCGCGATGCGCAAGGACGTGACGGCCAAGTGTTACGGCGGTGACGCCACGCGAAAGCGGAAGCTGCTGGAAAAGCAGAAGGCGGGCAAGAAGCGGATGCGTAACATCGGTAACGTGGACATCCCGCAGTCTGCCTTCCTCGCCGCCCTCAAGATGGGCGACGACTAGGCTGGCGTTGCGCTAGTCGAAGGGGGTCGAGGCTCGACGGAATCGACCCCAATACATCAGCAGCGCGCCGATGATCAGCGCCGGGATCCACGGCGGCGCGCTGGCCATTACAGCCGGCAGTGAAGCACCTGCACCAGGCCCGCCAATCAGGCTGACCACATCCCCAATCGACAGCAGCCGCGTCCACGACCCGCCGAACACGGCAAGCATGCCCTCGATCGCCAGTTGCACCACCGCAATCGCGGCAAAAACGCTGCCCAAGGCCCACAGGATGAGTCGCATAGTATCTCCGATTTGGTCACCCATAAGAGCTATACATCATTCACAGTGCTAAAACAGGTCTTCGCCATTGCGCGGGCGGCTCGAATTGCTTATCAAGCCGCGATCGCGGTGAGGTGGCCGAGTGGCTTAAGGCGCTCGCCTGGAACGCGGGTATAGGGGAAACTCTATCGTGGGTTCGAATCCCACCCTCACCGCCATCCCCCCTCTTTTCTCATGCAATTCGTTCCCGCCCGCACGCGCCCCTTTGTGCTGTCCGCAGCCGTCAACGGGACAGGGTCGGGAAAGGGTGTTAGTTTGTTTGCCATAGGGTGAACCATCGAAGGGGGAGACGACGATGGATGAGCGGACGCTTGAGCTGACCATTCTGATTTCGCTGGCCGTTGCAGCCTTTGTGCTGATGCGTTTTGTGTTTCGAGATCGACTCAACCAGTTTTACGCCAACAATCGCCGCGGCCGGCTGATTGCGGGGGTCGTGGCCGGTATCGTCGGGGTGATTGTTTATCAGCTGGTGCAATCGCTGGTTCGCTGACAAACTGCTCTCACGAACCAACCGCGACAGGAGAGCGCGATGAAGCCGATCCGCCCGGATGACCGGCGCGTGGCCAACATCCACACGGCCCGCTTTGAACCCTATCTCAGCGACGGTGTGCCGGATGGTGAAGTGCTACAGCTGAACAGCGACAGGCCGCTGGGCACAGGCTTTCACGTCTACCGGATGGCGCCGGGTACCACGACACAGGCACACAGCCACGTCGGGCATGAGGAGTTTCTCATCCTCGATGGCGACCTGACCGATCACGACGGCACCTGCTACGGCCCCGGTGATCTGGTCTGGCTGCGCAGTGGAACAGTGCACCACTCCACCACAGAGAACGGCTGTACCATCGCCGTTTACGCCGAAGACTTTGGCCCGGCGGATTGAGCGCACCATGACAGGGCATCATCACGGCGGCTGCGCTTGTAAGCACCTCCGCTACCGACTGACAGCCGAGCCGATGTTTGTCCACGTCTGCCACTGCAATCGCTGTCAGGCGCAGACCGGGACGGCCTTTGTTACTCAGGTGTTCATTGAGCGCGCGGCGCTGGAGTTGCTCAGCGGAACCCTGATGGTGACGGATGAGGCGACGGAGGAGGACGGCGCGCGGACCGCGGGCCACCGCATGCACCGTTGCGCGACGTGTCTTGCTCCAATTTTCAGCGTCTATGGCGGCAACGATCTGCTCGCCGTGGTCAAGGGCGGGACGTTGGAAGACCTCGATGCCTTTCCGCCCGGCGCACACTTGTGGGTCGAGAACCGGGTGCCGTGGATTACCCTGCCCGAGGACACTCCCTCATTTGCTCAGAATTATAGCCCGGCTGAGGTCTGGCCCAAGGCTGCACTGGCTCGGCGCAAAGCCATCGGATGGGGCTAGAAGTCGAACTGCACGCCGATCGATCCGCCCTCGCTGGCACCGAGATAAGTACCGTAGAAGATCAGCGAGCCCAGCGGATAGTTGAACGAGACCGTCGGAAAGCCGTTGCGGTCCATGCCTGCTTCCATGCTGAGATCACCAACGTTGGTTGAGGCTTGAAAGGCGTAGTAGATGCCGTCCTTGCGGTGATCGCCTGTGCCTTCAGAAGCGAGTTCGATGTCCACTTGAAACTGCTCGACATCGATTGAGGCTGTCAGCCCCCAGTCGTTCTCCGAGTCTGTCGCCGCCATCAGATCGAGGCGGCCTAAAGCGTAGCGCAGCCCCAGATCCCAATCCTCAATAACGTTGATCGCCTCGGTGAGGACACGCACGTCCACCGATGCCGAGAGCCCACCAAAGAAGTATGTCCCTCCAGTGAGAAACTCGATGTTATTGGGCGCTGCTCCCCTCGCAAGGTCTATCGCGACATAAGGCCGGATCCCCAGCGGCCCCGCGCCTTCGAGGATCGCCACCACGCCATTCGCTGAGATATTGGCCTCGTTCCCTGCGCCCCCGATGGCTGTGACTGTGCCGCCGTAGCTGCTGGTCTGTAGGATGCCCCGACCGAAACCGCCTTCGATAAACACCGATGCCTGTCCCATGTTCACCAGCGGCTGCTTGTTCTGCAGGTAGTAGTCGGTCGCCGATCTGCGTATCCCTTCCACGCAAACCGCACCGATGGCCATTTGGGTGGTCGAAGAGGCGAGCTTCACCTCCATGAAGGGACCGGCGTAGATTTCAGCGTTGGTGACCTCGATGGGGTCGGTTGCGCCAAACTCTGTCTCACGCACCACCAGATAGCCGACCGTCCCGCGTGTTTCGCGCAGCGTTACAGAGACGGACGCGCTCGCGCTTGGACTGACCTGCCGCGTCTCTTGCAGGGTCTTGTTGGCGTAAAACGTCACGTTGATCGGAGCGCCCGTGGGTAAGCCTGCAGTCAGGCTTATGAAGTTGGGCTTGCCCGCGGGAATGCTGGCCTGGATCGTTGTGCCGGCTTGACCCACTTGCCCCGCCGTTACGCTGGCAAAGTTGGTGAAGGCCCCCACAAGCCGCCCGGCTGGCAAATAAGCTGGTGCCAAGCCCTCCGCGACGGACTTCACAGTACCGATGACTGCGCCGTTTGTGGTCCGGCGCTCGGCATCAATAAAGCCACCGGCGTACGTACCCCCCGTCGCAGTCTGATAGGCCCGCCCAGCGACCTTGCAAATGTTCGATGCTTGCAGTTGGTCTAGAGGCATCCGGTAATCAGTAACTGTCTTACCGAGCGACAGCCAATCAGAGTTGATCTTGACCGCAACCAGTTGTTCAGAGGCCAGCGCGCCTCCACCAGAAACGCTGCGCACGTTGACGATTTTGTCCGTATGTCCGGGAGCGGTGGCTTTGATCAGATGCTTGATGCCGGCTTCTGAGTAGTCGCCGACCCGAAGCGATTTCAAAGGTTGGGCAGAGACGCTGGCCGCGTACTGGATTCCACGGTCCGTTGTCCCGGCAACCTGCAGGTAAATTCCGATTTCATTGAAAGAATCGACAAGCTCGAAGCCGTTCGCAGCTTTGCCCAACCCGTAGGTCGCGCCCAGGTCGATAAAACCGCCCAAGGTGACGTCCACGGCCTGAGCAGAGCCGCACGACACCACCGCAACCAAGCAAGATCCTGTCACCAGGAACTTCCGCATAAACTCATCTCCGAACCACCAACTTATCCCGTGAACGGGTGTCGGTTTGTTGGGAGAAGATTAGGTCTTCGCCGCGCTAGTGCGAATACATTTGCGTGCCATCGGGCGCTTTCTTCCCTTGAGGCTATCGTTCGGGTCTTTCGACTCTGATTCGACTCTGGCTTCCGTAGATTCGCACCGTTGTCACACTCGTAGACCGAGTATTTTATGCGCATAATCGTACTTCGCGTGGGGTCATGCGACGAATCGGATAATCGATTGCCTGTTCACCTAAAGGCAGCGCAAAGCGATCTGGGATCAACAAAACTGGGGCTTGTAGCTTGAGATTATGCCTTCCCATGTTGACCGACTGCCGGAGGCACGTGCATTTTTACAGCAACCGGGAGGCATAATATGACGGCGAAGAAGGCCTATCACGATGTTGGCGGGGAGGACTTTGGTTCTGTTCCTATCGAAGATCGCGACTATCAGCTCTGGGAGCGGCGGGTCGATGCGATGATGCGGCTGCTGTCCTCGCCTAACGTTGGTCTCATGCGGGTCGATGAGCTGCGGCGCGGGATCGAGACGTTGGGCGAAGCGGCCTACAACGCGGAACCATACTACGGCAAATGGGCGCGCTCGCTGGCAGCGATTATGGTGGAGAAGGGCGTGCTGTCACAGGACGAACTCGACGCGAAAATCAGCGCGCTGCGGGTGGAGCGGGGGTTGGCCGATGACTGACCTCTGGTTTGCCGTTGGCGACCGCGTTCAGGTCCGGGATCTTGAGGTGGAAACAGGACTGCGCGGGCACATGCGCGCGCCTGTCTACTGCCGAGGTTTATCGGGTGAGATCGAGCGGATTTGTGGGGTCTTTGGCAACCCGGAAAGCCTCGCCTATGGTGGCGATGGAACCCCTGACCAACCCCTCTACCGCGTTCGCTTCGCGATGCGCGATGTCTGGGCGGACTACAGCGGTCCAGCGCGCGATAGCATCGAGATCGAAGTCTATCAACATTGGCTAAAGGCGGCCTGACCATGGCGAATTCCCACCACGATCACGACCACGATCATGACCATGCGGCGATCGAAGCGCCTGATACGTCGAATACTGACACGGCTCTGCTTGCAGACGCTTTGCGGCTCGTGCTGATCGACAAGGGGGTTTTCTCGGCCGGTGACGTCCAAGCGCAGCTGGAGCTGATGGACAGCCGCAGCCCCCGAAACGGCGCAGCGATGATTGCCAAGGCTTGGGTTGATCCGGGCTATAAGGCCGACTTACTCGCCGATGGGGCCAAAGCGGCGCGCGCGCTGGGCCATGATACAAAGGGCACGCCTGTGGTGGTGCTGGAGAACACGGACACCGTCCATAACGTCGTCGTTTGCACGCTCTGCTCCTGCTATCCCGTCACCCTGCTCGGGCCGTCGCCGGAGTGGTACAAGTCCAAAGCCTACCGGGGTCGCGTGGTCCGCGATCCGCGTTCAGTGCTCAGCGAGTTCGGTACTGACATCAGCCCCGACCGCGAAGTCCGCGTTCACGATTCCACGGCTGACATGCGCTATATGATTATGCCCCGTCGTCCGGCGGGGACAGAGGGGCTGTCAGAAGAGGCGCTGGCGGACCTCATCACGCGAAATGGTCTGATTGGCGTGGCCGAGCTTTAGCGTGGTTCCCCGCCGTTTGAGCGCGCACGGGCAAGCGCGGCCATGATGCTGGCCCAGTCGGCCGTGTTGGCCGCCGGGTCGTGGATGTCCACCGCACAGTAGGCCTCGCTCGCTGGGTCCAGCACGAAAATCAAATCCGCACCGATGCTTTCCAGCACCGCAGCCGCTTCTCGTTCGACAGGGTCAGTGGTGGTGGCGTCGCGGCGGTAAAGCTTGCCGGGCATGATCCGAAACCGTGCTGGCACCGGACCGGCGCCGGGACGAATCAGGCGGGCGTGCTCAAAGGGTGAGAACCGGGTCAGGCGGCTGACCACGGCTTCAGGGCGGCTCAAGTCAAGCGCGCTCAAAATACGCAACAAGGCCCGCTCCTCGGACTGGTCGCGCAAGCTCAGCAGTTCCAGCGATAGCGTCAGCACCACCGCGAGCGTGAAAATCAGCGCGCTCAGCCGTGCCAGCGCTTGCACGCCGCTCAGATCGGTGAGCCAAACCAGCGTTGTTGCTGCAATCAATGTGACCACCAGCAAGCTCAGAAACCGCCAGGAGAAAACTGGGTTCTGGCGGGGATAGCGCGCCGTGTGGACAGCCGCGTAGGCGAACAGCAGGATGGCTACGGCCCCCAGCTGCACCGGAAAAGGTGGCAGCAGGTCGGAAAAGTCCGTCGCGATGAAGGGCACCCCGATCAAAGTCAGGGTCAGCAGACTGTCCACCCGCCGGTTTTCACGCCGCGACAGCTGGCCCCGATCGCGCAGGAAAGCCCAGCCGAAAGGCAGGAGCAGGCCGAGGATCTGAAAACTTGCCAGCAGCACCGAATAGAGCGACCCCGGCGCGCGCGGCAGCACTATCGTGGCCAGCAGGCACAGCACCGCCCCGAGCGCCGCAAACAGCTTGAGCGCCAGCGGCGCATGGCGGCGGAGCAGGCCCTCGACCGCCAGCAGGATCCCCAGCGGCACAAAGCACACGCTCAGGAAACTGACGGCGAAAAAGGCGGGAAACCCGCTCAGCCAAAACAGCCCACGCGCGGCGAGGAACAGCGCCAGCACCAGCGCCAGCACGCCAAACCGGATTTCGAGCAGGCTGGGCAGCCGGTCTCTGCGCACGGGCAAGAGCACATGCAGCGCAAAGGCCCCCACGCCCAGCGCAGCAAGCAGGTTGATCACCCCGTCCCAAGCCCTCAGGCAGCACCCCCGCTTGCGCCCTGGTCTTTCCTGCGCCCCCTTGCCCGCAGATCGCCCTGTGCGCGGGCAGGGTTGAGCCACTGGGCCAGCGGCGCGACGAGGGATGAGAGGAACAGGCTGGCCAGTTGCAGGCTAAAGCCCGTCCCCGCCAAACCTTCCAGCCGCCGTCGCAGGATTCGCCGCGCGGCTTCTGCGTTGGCGCGGCCGATTTGCAGGAAGTCGTCGCCGCGCGCGTAGTCGAGCTCTTCCGAACACAGGCGGTTGTAGGCGTCCAGCCGGTGCGCTGGGGCGTCGCCAAAGGCTTTCTTGAGGTGGTCTGAACCGCCGCGATAGGCGTCCTCGATGACAAACCGGTCTTCGCGAAAGGCCGCATCAGCGCTCACCCCAAAGGCTGAACGGTGGTTGGCCATGATCTGTGTGGCCAACCCGAGATGGCGTGCAGGGGGCAGGGCGCTGCGGTCCAGACCGGGAAAGACATCAACAAAGGTTTCTCCCACCAGACCCACAGCCGCCGGCACCTGACTAACAGAGCTGATCCAAAATGGACGACACTGCCGCCGAAAGTAATAGAGCACGCACGTCAGAATATAGAGGCTGGAAGTCAGCGCCTGTCCTCGCGCCTGTGGGGAGACCATGGTCAGGCCCAGATGCAGCACTTCTTCCTCCCGGCCGCCCAGCTGCACAGGCAGCAGTCGCATGACGTTGAAGGCCAGCGTCTGCCCCGTGTCGCGATCCTCGATCAGCGTAATGATCGCCTCTGACCAGAATGGCCCACTGCCTTTGAACACGCCGTAGTCCAGCTCTTTGCCCTGCAAACTCTTTTGCGCAATCTCCCGGCAGGGCCGCGCCCAAGCTTCCAGATCCGCGTCTGACATCCACAGGCCCGGGCGCTCCGCGATCAGGACTCGGCGATTGCCGGGCAGGCGGAGAGAGCAAAACATGTGTCGTTGAAAGATTGACGACATGCGAGGTTGCAATCGGAGGTGAGATTTTTGTTTCATTCAACTTATCTCAGGGCGAAAAGAACTTTGCCCGTCTTGGGTCCATCGCTTAACGTGTGAAGGACTTGGCGTGGCCCCAGCGGCATGATTCCTGCGTAAAGTTACTATAATTGGCCCGCGCAAAAGGTGTAGGGCATCCCTTGCAAAGGGCCCATTTAGGGGCCTTGAGGACGTTTTTGCATGCAGCTTCGATCCCGCATAACTCTGGCGGCAGCATTTTTCCTGCTTGCGCCGGTTGTGCTGTTCTTTTTGATCGACCTGATGCGAGATCGTTTCATCGCCAGTTCCTACGTGGAACGGCAGTATGAAGACGATCAACCCTTTGTCGCGGGTTTTGTGCGGGAGGCTCGCTTGCGGCTTGAAGCGCCAGCGGTGGAAATTGCGGCCGCCTTGCTCAGCGAGCAACCGCCGCAAAGCACACTCGACCCCGATACCGGCGACCTGATTTATCAGCCCTGGACCACCATGCAGTTCAGGCTGGAGCAAATCTCTGAAAAGCACCCCGGTCTGTCTTTCGCGCTGTTCGACCGCGACGGCCAGATGCTGACCAAGGTCGGCAAGGATACGAAGCCGTTGGAGCAAGGGTACAATGGGAACAACAGGACGGCGGTCGAGGGCATCACGCCCAATAAAGACGCCTTTGTCGTGCGCCGGACGCTTCGAACCCGGCGAGGGGTCTATGTCTATGTTGGCGCAATTCCGGTGGCTGACTTTATCCAAACCATTTCAAACTCCCTGGGTGAACCGATCGCGCTGATCGAGCGGGAGATCTACGACGGTGGGGAGCGGAGCCTGACGATCGAACAGCCTGCGTTAAACATTCAGCCTGCCGCGGTCGCGTTACCGGAGGGCACGGAGACCTCTCCCAACCGCTACGAACAAGCACGGACCTTCTGGAACAACATCCAACAGAGCGCGCTGGCCGACATGCCGCGCCGCTACTTTACCATTGCCGAAGGTGAGCACCGCGGGATTGTCACCGAGATCCGCATCAACGCGCTGGACCCGTCATTAGATCAGGGGCTTTTCCTGCGTCTGGTGCGGGATCGGACGCTGGCCGCGATCCGGGAAGAGAAACAGAATCGGTTGGTCTACGGCGGTTTCACCGTGCTGATCCTCGTGTCAGTCGTGTTGCTTCTGTGGTTCTTCAACCGCTCCTTCCGCCCGCTCACGGACCTGATCGAAGCGCTTCGGGCGCTGGCGCGGAACGATTTCGCCTACGCCATCCCGCACACCCACCGTCAAGACGAGCTCGGCGCCCTTGCAAGGGGGTTGACCGACTTTCGCGCATCGTTGGTGGATCGGGAGCGGTTGTCTTCGCTCAAGGAACAGATGGAATTCGCAGCGCAAATCCAGCGCTCTATTCTGCCTCACGCCTTTGATGTCGGTCCTTATGCCTCTATCAAGGCCATAACCGAGCCGGCCGAAGACGTTGGCGGTGACTTCTACGACGTGTTCACGCTCGCCAACGGTAAGGCAGGAATCGTGGTTGCCGACGTGGCGGACAAGGGATTGGGCTCCGCGCTGTTCGGCGCTTTGGCATCGACATTGGTACGCGCGACGGCGCGGTTGTCGCAAGACCCCGGCGACGTGCTTGCAGCGGTCAACCAGCAGCTGTGTGAGCGCAACGAAGCCGATCTGTTCGTGACCCTGTTCTATGGCGTGCTGGACCGGGAAACGGGGACGCTAACCTATTGCAACGCAGGCCATGAACCCCCGCTACTGATGCACCAAAGCGCGCGCGGCGAGGGCGCACTGCGCATCGAGCGGACACCAACCACCAAAGGATTGCCGCTGGGCCTCGTCCCAGAAGCAAGCTTTGAGAGCGCGACCCTGCAAATGCAGCCCACAGACGATCTGGTCCTCTTCACCGACGGCATCACCGAAGCCGAAAGCAAGGATTCAAGCGTCTTTACCGCGGCGTCGCTGAACCAAGTTTTGGCCGGGCAGGAAAGCACGGACCCGGCAGAGATCATTCAAAGCGTGCTCCATGACCTGCGCGCCTTTACCGGCGATCATCCGCAGAGCGATGACATCACGCTCATGGTGGTTCGCTACGACGGCCCAAAGACCGCTTCGACGCTATCCAAGACCTCGGCCAAGACCGAAGGCCGCGCGCTCCGCGTGATTTCCAGCAACCCGTCTTCCTAGTCACAGCCCGAACTGGAACCCGACCCTATGAGCACCGCCCCGCTCGCGACCCCCTTCTTTGCTGCTCGAACGACCAAGGACACCGTGCCGCTCATCCGCATGCCGGCGGAGGTGGACCGCAGCTGGCTGCGTAGTCTCCCGGCGCATCACAGTGCGTGGCTGCAGGCGCAGGGAAAGAAGCTGGGCAAGCCGGGGCAGGTGATTTTGACGCCAGCAGACAGCGGCGGCGGGTTGGATGCCGTCTACTTCACGCCCACCGCCCATGCCGGCGCAAGCTGGTCGCAGGCGCATATGCCGGGCGTCCTGCCCGAGGGTCGATATGCGTTGAGCGATGACGCGCTGGAGGGCAAAGGACAGGCGACGCAAGCTGCATTCGGCTGGGCGCTGGCGCAATTGCCGGATCAGCGCTTTCTTTCCGAGCCCGAAGCGCGCGCGCCGCGCGAACTGGTCTGGCCGAGCGCAGCGGATCGAGACGAGGTTGCGGCTTGGCTTGAAGGCGTGGTGTTGGCGCGGCGTCTGGTCAACACGCCCGCTGAAAACCTCGGCCCGGCTGAACTGTCCGACGCGGCTCGCGCACTGGTCGAGACCTTCAAGGGGCGGATGCAAGAAGTGGTCGGCGAAGACCTGCGCAGCGAAGGCTTTCCCGCCGCCTACGCCGTGGGCAAGGGCGCACTGCCCAGCCGCGCGCCGCGCGTCATGGCCCTGCGCTTCACTGCATCCAAGTCCGCGCCGACCGTGGCGCTGGTCGGCAAGGGCGTTGTATTCGATACCGGCGGTCTCGACATCAAGCCGCGTTCCTCCATGCGTCACATGAAGAAAGATATGGGCGGCGCGGCGGTTGCGCTGGGGGTGGCGCGT
>CBFHUI010000010.1:0-50590 GCA_965658725.1 Alphaproteobacteria bacterium
GTCGATCCCATCGCCATCAACGCCCTGCAAGGTGTCATTCGGCGCGTGCGGGACGGCGGCGTCGCGGTGCTGATCACCGACCACAATGTCAGAGACACGCTGATGCTGGTTGACCGTGCCGTGCTGATTGATCGGGGTTCTGTGCTGATCGAGGGCACGCCGCCTGAAATTACCGCAGATGAAACCGCTCAAAAGCGTTACTTTGGCGATAGATTTCACTACTAAAATTCGCGCATTTAGCGACGTCATCTCATAATGCACAGCGCTGTGGCGGAAATAGCTCAAACCGTCTTGCAATCTTCAAGCCAAGTCGCAAACTCTGGCCTCATCTTTTGAATCTCGGTTATAACCAGTGGGATTTAGAGAACATTTTGGCGAACAAGCTGAAGTGGTAAGTGACTTTATAAGATTTCAAGTCGTTCGGCGGGGGCAGAATGGGGCGCAAGCGGCGATCGGTATAGGACTGTAAGACGTGGCAATTTCGCAGAATTTGGCGCTTAAGCAGGGGCAGTCTCTGGTTATGACGCCTCAGTTGCAGCAAGCGATCAAGCTGCTGCAGCTCTCGAATGTAGAGTTGAGCGAATACATCGAAGGCGAGTTGGAAAAGAACCCGCTGCTCGAGCGCGACGACACGCCTGCAGACGTCCGTCCTGTTGCTGAAGCTGCACCCGAAGCGCCAACCTCCGAAACGCCCGCACCAGAACTTACCCCGCTGGATGACCGATCCGCCGGGATGGGTGAGATCGATGACACCTGGCAGGGCCGCGATGACACCGCAGATGCACAAGTGGGCGCGACTGTAGCCTTCGAAAACTGGGGCAGCGGCGGCAGTCGGTCGTTCGAAGGCGGTGAGGATTTCGACCTCGAAAACCGTCTCGCATCCGAAGAGTCCCTCCGCGACCACATCGTTAGCCAGATCAACATCGACCTCGACGAACCGGCGGATCGGATGATCGCCTTTACGCTCATGGAAAACCTCGATGAAGCGGGTTACGTCCGTATTGCGCTGGAAGACATCGCCGAGCGCATGGACTGCCCGTTGAGCCATGTTGAGTCTGTGCTTCGGCACATGCAAGGCTTTGAACCAACGGGTATTTTTGCCCGCGACCTGCGCGAGTGCTTGACGCTGCAACTGGCGGAAATGCGGGTATTGGATGGGCCGATGATGGGCCTGCTCGATAACCTCGATTTGCTCGCCAACGGTGACTTGCCCAAGCTGGTGAAGGTTTGCCGGGTGAGTCAGGACGTGCTGGTCGAGCGTATTCGACTGCTGCGCTCCGTTAATCCCAAGCCCGCGTCGCGCTATTTGGATGACAGCGCCCATGTCGTGACGCCGGACGTCCTGCTGCGCCCCAATCCGGCGGGTGGGTGGATCGTCGAGCTGAACCCTGACAACCTTCCGCGTGTTTTGGTCTCCAACACCTATTCAGGGCTGGTGACGGACGGAAAGCTGCGCAAAGAAGACAAAGATTACCTCAACGAGCAACTGCAGACCGCGAACTGGCTGGTCAAGGCGTTGCACCAGCGCGCCACCACGATCATGAAGGTCGCATCGACCATCGTGGAGCGGCAAGAGCTGTTCTTCACCAAGGGTGTTCAGTATCTCAAGCCTCTGATTTTGCGCGATATTTCTGAAGCTGTTGAAATTCATGAGTCCACTGTGTCCCGCGCGACAACGAACAAATACATCAGCACGCCTCGCGGCATGTTTGAGCTGAAGTACTTCTTCACCGCGTCGATTGCCGCCTCTGGCGATGGCGAGGCCCACTCGGCCGAAGCTGTGCGCCACCGGATCAAGAACCTGATCGATGCCGAGCAGCCCAACGCCATTCTGTCCGACGATACAATCGTTGCCATGCTTAAGACCGAAGGGGTCGACATCGCCCGGCGAACCGTCGCCAAATACCGCGAAGCGTTGCGGATCCCATCGTCGGTGAAGCGCCGTCGGTTGAAGGCCATGGCCTAGACCGCCTCTCCCTCCCGTTCTCGCGCGATGGCAGCAGAATCTTTGCGAATCTGCTGCTATACCATTTGCGCAGACCGGCTCTGCGTCTTACCTTTGAGTCAGGCTCAAGCACGAGCCTCTCGTCTCAACTGCAAGGAGGACGACATGCAGATTTCCGTAACTTCCCGCCACATGGATGTAAGCAGCGCACTGGAACAGCGTGCGCAAGACCTGATCACCGACATGCTCGAAAAGTATTTTGGGCAGGGCCTGAGTGCCGAGGTGATCTTTTCCAAAGGGGCAGGTGGTTTCCACTGCATGATTACCGTCCACGTTCACCGCAATCTGGAACTGCAGGCCAGCGCCGAATTGGGTGATGCGCATGCCTCGCTCGACGGGGCTGCAGAAAAGCTCGCCAAGCGTCTTCGTCGCTACAAGCGCAAGCTCAACGATCACCGCGGTCTGGCTGAGCAAGCCGACGTCCGTGCTGCCCGCGCTATGGTGCTCGCCGCGCCTGCCGAAGACGCCGAAGAAGACGCCGCGAGCGATGCGGAGGACGCGGGGCAGTTCGCAACCATTGTCGCTGAAAAGCAGACTGAGATCCAAAAACTCACGATAAGTCAGGCAGTTGCGCGACTCGACCTGTCTGGATTGAACGCACTGCTGTTTGAATCAGATGGCAGGGTCAACCTCGTATATCGGCGGAATGATGGTAATATAGGTTGGATCGATCCTGGTCAGTAACGGATCAAAAGGGGCGCAGGCGAGTCTGCGCCCTTTGACTTTCTAACCGTCTTATCGAGGCACACCTGTTGAACGACGTTCTTGTGTCACCAACGTTCATCGACGCGAGTGTTAGTGTAACGAGCAAGCGACATCTGCTGTCGTCCCTCGCCCAACGCGTTTCCGCTCCTTACGGGGTTGAAGAACGCGATGTGCTGGAGGCGTTGCAGGCGCGTGAGCAAGAAGGCTCGACCGGTGCCGGTGACGGGGTCGCAATCCCGCATGCCAAGATCAGCGGCCTGACCCGGACAGTGACCTACTTCGCGCGGCTGAGTGAGCCAGTCGAATACGACTCCCTCGACGACCAACCTGTGGACTTGATCTTCCTCATCCTCGCGCCGGAAAGTGCGAACGGGGATCACCTGAAACTTTTGGCGCGGGTATCGCGGGCGTTCAAGGACGCGGAACTGCGGGAGCGCTTGCGGGGTGCAGAAGACGCTTCAGCCTTGGATGTTCTGTTGAACCAGGACTAGGAGCCGCCGCCGCCGGGCCAGAAGGGCAGGCGTGTGAGCGAAAACTCGACTTCACTGATGGTGAAGAACAGGAACATCATCCCAGCAACGGTGAAGTAGACCACCAGCGGCGCCAAAAACAGCACCGAGGACAGCACGCGCCACCACCGATCCATACCCGCGTCTGTCGAAAACTCGGTTGCAAGCGCGTAGCTGTAATAGACGATCGAGAACAGGCCAGCGGGTATAAGCCAGAAGGCGATCGGGCGCTGATCCGCGAGGTTGATCGGCCCGAACAGCGCGCAAGCGACCCAGCAGATCAGGCAGAAAATCAGGGTAATCAGGCACAGCCGAAACAGCAGCATGCCACGAAACAGTCGGCGGCGTTCAGCTTCGGAGAGCAGCGCTTCGCGGTCGGCAGTCATCCGGCCCACGGCTTAGGCGTCCTTGTTCGAAACGCTGATTTCGACACCCGTATCGCGCAGTTCCGGGCGCTCGAGAGTGATTTCGAGAATGCCGTCTGCCACCGTGGCCTGGGTTACGGTCATGCCCGGCCCCAGAGCGAAGCGCCGCTGGAAGGCGCGGAAGGCGATGCCGTTGTGGAAGTAGTCTGCGCCATCGGTCGCCGCGTCTCCCGCCTCTCCCCGCTTGCCAATAACCAGCAGTTGGTGCGGCTGGGCGATCAGGCGCAAGTCGTCCTTGGTAAACCCGGCGACTGCGATGCGGACGATGAAGGTATTCCCTTCGCGAACGAGCACGTCGAAGGGGGGATAGGCGTCGCTGCCGCGTTGCTTGGCGAGAAAATCCAGATGGCTGTAGAGCGGCTCAAACCCCAGCAGCGACGGATGCTCCAGCAGGCTCATTTCGCCAGCTTCCCAGTCCAGACCTGAAAGGCTGCGATGGTCTCGGCTGAGACGTAGTGCTCGATCCCTTCCGCGTCGCGCTCAGCGGTGCTTTCCTCGATGCCTAGAGCGCAAAGGAACTCGACAACAATCCGATGCCGCTCCCGCGATTCCTGCGCCAGTGCTGCGCCGTCTGTGGTGAGGAAGATGGAGCGATAGGGCTGGGTACTGACCAAACCCTCTTTGGTCAGTCGGGACAGAATGCGATTCACCGTGGCGTGTGAGACGCCCATGCGCGCCGCGACGTCCACCACGCGCGCTTCGCCCGTGGCTTTGATCAGGTCGTCGATCAGCTCAACATAGTCTTCAGCGGTCTCACTGCGCCGTGCTTCGCGCACGGCTTCAAAGCCGGCGGCTTGCTGCTCAACGGGGGCAAGATCCTGATTGTCGGAGTCGATCGAAACGGGTTTGGACGCGCTCAAGGGTTCACAGCACCTGTATTGTTCACCCCCCCTTTTTGCAGCGGGAGGGGGCGATTTCAAGGAAACTGAGGCATTTTGTCAGGAAAACAGCGATGCACCTTGCACAAAATGTAGCCTGAGCTACATTCTAGATCATAAGCTTCATTCTGTGTGGTGAACGGACACTTCATGCACCGCCTCTTGGCCAGCATTGCCGTCTTTTGCTTCGGTTTCGGGATTTCAGCTTCTGCTGATGGCCTGACCGTGCGCACCACCACGCGCATGCTCAGCGACCCGATGGCCTTCCTGTTTGATGGTCAGGCGGAGGTTAGCGCGCTGCTGGGTGCCGGGACTGATCCGCACACCTATCAACCGACCCGCAAGGACGTTCGCGGCTTTGTCGAAGCGGACGCCGTAGCCTACCATGGCCTGCTTTTCGAGGCTCAGTTGCTTGGTTTGATGAAGCAGCTTGAAGGCCGCAAGCCCGTCGGCGTTGCGGCGAAATTCCAGCCTGAAGACCAGCTGCTGTTCGCCGAGGGCGTCGAGGATCCTCACACTTGGCATGACCCCATTCTGTGGGTCGATACCGTTGTTGCGCTGAGTCATGCTCTGGCTGAAGAGCTTGGCGTATCGGTCGCGGTGGAACGTGTTGCGCTGCTGCAGGAAGCGGCTGCGCTCACGGATGCGTGGATCAAAGACGCCTTCGCGTCGACTCCGCAGGAGAGCCGGATCATCGTCAGCGCGCATGACGCTTTCCAGTACTATGGTACGCGCTATGGCCTGCGGCTTGAACCGCTTCTTGGACTTTCCACCACGAGCGAGACCAAACTTGCACGGGTCAACGAACTGGTGGCGCTAATTGAAGCAGAAGGTCTCTCCGCCGTATTCAGCGAAACGTCAGTGGAAAGCGCGGGCATCGCGGCGCTGCGGGAAGGCGCAGCACGGCGAGGCGTGGATTTGCGGGCTTTACCACCGCTGTTCTCTGACGCGCTCGGCCCCGATGGTGAGGTGGGCAGCACCTATTTCGGCATGCTGATCGAGAACACGGTCAACATGGTTGATGCAGTCAGCGGCCAGCGGCCTGAACCGGCACCTGCGCTTGTCGAGTTCCTCGATGCTCATGGGCTGATGATGCGGGAGGCCGCGCAATGAACGCCCTGACCAGCTTTTTCATGGTGACCGATAAGGCGGTCAGTCTCACCCACGAAACCGCTCTTGCAGTTTACGGACTGTCGGCGGGATACGGTGCGGAAACGATCATCGAAGGCGCAAGTTTTGACGTCCAACGGGGCGAGCGACTGGCGATCATCGGCCCGAATGGGGCGGGTAAATCCACCCTTCTCAAAGCCATCATGGGCCTGCTCAAGCCACGAGCTGGAACCGTCCGCTTTCTGGACCGACCTTTTAACGACGTCCGCCAGCACGTAGCCTACGTGGCGCAGGCCGATGAGATCGACTGGCGCTTTCCCAGCACAGTGCGGGACTTGGTGGCCATGGGTCGGGGCGTGCACTTGGGCCTCACCGGGCGCCTGGGCGCTGGGGACTGGCGTGCTGTCGGCGCGGCGCTCAAGGCCGTAAACATCGCCGACCTCGCCGACCGCCCGCTTTCGGAACTTTCCGGCGGTCAGCGCCGCCGGGTGTTGTTGGCGCGCGCGCTGGCTCAGGATCCGCAAGTGCTGATCATGGATGAGCCGTTCCAAGCCATCGACGACGCAACCCGTCGCGCGTTTATTGCCGTACTCGATGCTTTTCAAGCAGAGGGCAAAACCGCCGTCATCGTTCACCACAACCTCGGCGACGTGCGCGACCTGTTCGACCGGGCTGTGCTGATTGACGGCGGGGTGCAGGCTGTGGGCAGCCCAGCTGACGTGCTCGAAAGCCCAGCCTTCGCGCAGGCCTTTGGCGCAGGACTCTTCCGGTCAGCCTGATGCGCCGGGAGCCGTGCTGCAGTGGAATATAACACCCTCATCGTCCTGATCGGATTGCTGTGCAGCGGCCTGCTGCTCGGCGCCTTTGGTGCGCTGGTTTCGCTCAAGGGCGAAAACCTGACAGCCGACGTCGCGGGACACGGGGTCGTGTCCGGGGTTGTCGCATCGCAAGGGATCGTGGCTTTGCTGGGTCTGGCGTGGCTGGCGGTGCCGCTTCTGTGGTTGTGCGGCTTTGCGACGTCGGCATTGACGCTGGGCTTCATCTTTTGGTGCCGGGCGCGGGGATACTCCGCCGGGGCGGGGCAGGCGCTTGCCATCGGGTTGGCCTACGGCGTGACGCTGGTGCTGATGAGCGTGGTGCAGGGTTTCGGCGCGTTCTCGACCAAGGGCCTGACTACGCTCCTGCTTGGTGATGCGGCGACATTAACGCTGGCGCGCATTCTTCCGGCGATTGCCGTTCTTGGGCTCGGTGCAATGGGGTACGCGCTGTTGCGAAGAAGCTTGCACAATTGGGTGCTGGACCAGCGCTCAACGGCGTTGCAGGGGCAGGATGGCCGGCTCGAAGGGCTGTGGGTCTTTGCAACGGTTGTCGTTGTGCTGACGTGCCTCCCGGCGCTGGGTCTGACACTGCTGGTCGGAGCGTTGACGTTGCCCGCGCTGATTGTGCGGCCTTGGGTGCGCGGCTTCTCGGCGCTGGTTGTCGGATCGGCTGCGGTCGGAGGGAGCGTATCTATGGCGGCCGGTTGGTTGAGCGCAGGCATGATGCCCTTGCCCACTGGCGCGCTGGTGATCGTCGCGCTGGGGCTGGCCTGGGCGCTGAGTGCACTGGCGGCGCTGGTCCGCGCGCGGGTCGGGGGCGCACGTCATGCTGCTTAGCCAGGACCTGCCCATCCTGCTGACTCTGATGAGCGCGGCCATAACGGCGATTCTGGCGGGAAGCCTCTTGCTCCCCCGTGGGCAAATCATGATCTCCGAAGCCGCCAGCCACGCCGTGCTTCCCGGTTTGGTGTTAGGCTTTGTGCTCTCTGGCGACCATGGGTGGGCCGTGCTGCTGGGCGCGGTTGGAGTGATTGCTGGTTTCGTTGCGGCAACGGGCTGGTTGCGCACGCGGCACGCGCTGGGGCAGGGCGTCGAAATCGCAGCCCTGTTCCCGATATTCTTCGGCGTAGGCATTCTGCTGCTCAGCGCGACGGGGTTGGAGGACACGGGGGCGATTGACGTAGATCACATCTTGTTTGGCTCGCTCGAGCTGCTGCTCTGGTTCGATGTCCTCACCCCCGCCGACCTGATCCGATCGAGCGCGTGGGCTGGTGCGCCGACGCAAATGGTCACTGCTCTGGTCAGCATGGTGCTCGCGGTTGCAATTTCGGCAGCGGCCTACCCCTTCTTTCACCGAAGCCTGATGGATCGACACCACGCTCGGTTGATCACACCGGTTGGAACGGCGGTGGCGCGGGTGTTGGAAACCGTGCTCATCGCGCTTGCTGCCGCAGCGTGCTTACGCTCCGCTGGTGTTGTGGTGGCTATCGCCCTGTTCAGCGCACCCGTGATCGCGGCTTGGAGCTTCGCCCGCTCTCTTTGGCAGGTCTGGGTTTGCGGCATCGCTTGTGCTGCGGTTGGACTGGCGCTGACCTATGCGACGGGCGCTTTGGTGCTGTCGGTCTTTGAGGTGGAGCCGCGACTATCGGGCGTGTTGGCGCTTTGGCTGGTGGTGCTGGCCCTGCTTGCCCCATGGAGCGCCAGAATGCTGGGGCGGGGTCGACGTGCGGTAAGGCCGTTGCCTTAGCGCGCGGTTCAAGTCCCGCCGCACTGGATCTGCGCCATCCACTGTCCTTGGATAAATGCTGCTGGCCCCATGACGCCCGCCGCGCCGCCACAACGGGCGGCCATGGCCTGGTGGAGCAGGTGGAGGGCTTGCGCCTGAGACGGCGCAACAACCGCGATGGTCTGCACGCCCGACGGCGGGGCTCCACCAGCGTTCCCGCTCCCGCCAAACGCGTTTGGGACCGATGTTGCGTAGGGATTGGTTCCCCCAACGATGACGTTATCGACGGTCTGAGGCTTGCTGAGTTCAACAAACGGCGCAATCGCGTCGCGCGATGACCCTGTGAGAGAGCTACAGCCCCATAGAAAAGCAGAAACGCTCAGTGTCAGGAGCACTCTGAGTACAGAAACAGGCATGGTTCATCCGAAACAAGCGCAGAAACTGCCAAGAATTTCGCATAATTCCCGTATTTCTGCAACGTGCAGGATGATCGAGCTAGTTCGAACCGGCGACCAGCTTCAGCCGGGCGTCATCTTTACCGGCGAGGAGAGGGGACGGCGTGGTGGTACGATGCGCGGCGGCAATTTGGGCCGAGAGGTCATTCAGCCGTTCGGCTTCGTCCTCAAACAACTCGCCTGTCTCCGTGCCCCCACTGAAGTAAGGCATCTGGCTTTTCGGCGAGCAATTCCAGATGATCGATCACTTGGCCAAGCTGTAACATCAACGATGGAAAAGACAGCATATCAGCTTGCTTCGAATTCACCCCAAATCTCCTAATACGTGCATAGAAAGTTGATCATTACGTCATGCATGGCATAGTAGGGAACAACTTGTTAAAGGTCATCTCCAAAGATGATCTAAATAAATACAGATATGAAAAATTTCGTGCTTCCTCGCACTACCTTGCGGCAAAAGTGCACGGAAAGCCTGAACCGGGCTCAAAAAAACGAAGATTCGCAAGAATGTTAGGAAGTGGTGGAGCTAAACGGGTTCGAACCGATGACCTCTACAATGCCATTGTAGCGCTCTCCCAGCTGAGCTATAGCCCCACGCGGCTGGAAACGGACCCCGTCTTAGCGGTTAATTCGGGGTTTGTCGAAGCCTATTTTTCGTAAAACAGGCTTCGAAGTTTAAGGGGCCTCAAACGGCCCGATGTCGCAGGTGGTGGCCCGTTTAGCTGTCTTCGTCGAGGCCGGTTTCCAGACCGTCGACAGGCAGCGAATTTTCCATATCGTCGTCGTCATCGTCGAGCAACGT
Source organism: Alphaproteobacteria bacterium (assembly GCA_965658725.1). Classification (GTDB taxonomy): domain Bacteria; phylum Pseudomonadota; class Alphaproteobacteria; order UBA7985; family UBA7985; genus UBA7985. The sequence goes on from CBFHUI010000010.1 coordinate 9,434, forward strand.
GTCGTCATCGACTTTTGCGTCTTCATCTTCGCCAAACTCATCGTCCAACGAGACTTCACCGTCATCGTCAACCACCAGATCGGTATCGCCGTCTTCGAGCGTGTCTTCATCGACTTCGTCGAGTGCGACGGCCTTAACCTCATCTTCTTCGTCGTCGTCATCGTCTTCAGCGGCCGCCTTGGGCGCTTCTTCGAGTTCGACTTCTGGCGCTGCTTCTTCTTTGGCTGTTGCGACTGCCGCAGCCGCTACGCGGCCACGCCGAGAGCGCATGACGGCCTCAGGGTCATACTCAGTCCCACAGGACGGGCAGACCGCTGGGTCTTTGTTCAGATCGTAGTAGCGGGCCGCGCAGCTCTGGCAGATGCGCTTGATTCCGTACTCTTCTTCCAATTCGGGCATGGAGCCGACCTCGATGATTGCGATTTCTTAAGCCCTTGGAAGCACCATAGCCAAGCAGCACTGTCAATGCCGAGAGGGGCTGCTTGCCATGCGATACACTCGGTCGAGCCGTGCTTTTCGTCTCGTCACCTGCCTATGGTACATCCAAAGGGCACAGAACTTTGAGAGACCTTTCATGTCCAGTTTGCCTTTAGAGCCCGCAAAGAGCCTTCCCGCTCAGAATCTGAGCGGCACCGTTCGCGTACCGGGTGACAAGTCGATTTCCCACCGCTCGCTGATGTTCGGTACGCTTGCGCTGGGTGAGACGCGGGTGAGTGGCCTGCTGACCGGTGAAGATGTGATGGCCACAGGGGAGGCCATGCGCCGACTGGGCGCGACGATTGAGCGCGACGGCGAGGATTTTGTGGTTCAGGGTGTGGGCGTCGGCGGTCTCCGCGAGCCGTCTTTGCCGCTTGATATGGGAAACTCAGGGACCAGCACGCGATTGATCCTCGGCATGCTGGCGACTCACGATTTAACGGCTGTCGTCTTTGGTGACGCCTCCCTGAACAAGCGCCCCATGGCGCGGGTGACGGTGCCGCTCAGCCAGTTTGGTGCGCAGTTCATGACCCGCTCTGGCGATCGGTTGCCGCTGGCGGTGCGGGGGACCAGTAACGCCATGCCGGTCGAGTACGTCTCCCCGCTGGCATCCGCGCAGGTCAAATCCGCCGTCTTGCTGGCCGGACTGAATGCGCCGGGCACCACCACCCTTGTCGAGCCAACCCCCACCCGCGATCACACTGAACGCATGTTGCGCGGTTTCGGCGCCAAGGTCAGCACGGCCGAGACCAACCAAGGCCTCGCGATCACCCTGACCGGGCAACCCGAGTTGAAAGCCACCCCGGTCGTCGTTCCCGGTGACCCGAGTTCTGCGGCTTTCCTTGCCGTGGCGGGGGCCGTTGTACCGGGGTCGTCACTGCTGATCGAAAATGTCATGCAGAACGACCATCGGACCGGTGTTTTCCAGTCGCTGCTGGACATGGGCGCGGATCTGAGCCTGCAAAACACGCGGGACGTTGCCGGCGAGACGGTGGCCGACGTCGCAGTAAAGGCGTCTGCCCTAACAGGGTGCTTGATTCCCGCAGAGCGCGCGCCCTCTCAGATCGATGAATACCCTATCCTCTCCGTTGCCGCCGCCGTGGCACAGGGAACAACGCGGATGGAGGGTCTCGAAGAACTGCGGGTCAAAGAGTCGGACCGTCTCCAGGGTATCATCGACATGCTCAGCGCCGCCGGCGTGACCACGCGGAGTGGTGCAGACTGGCTGGAAATCGACGGGATGGGTGGTTCTGTTCCGGGCGGTGGTGAAGTTCTGACCGAACTCGATCACCGGCGTGCGATGTCCACGCTCGTCCTCGGCATGGTCGCAGATAAGGGGATGGCCGTAGATGACAAGAACTGCATCCTGACGTCGTTCCCGACTTTCGTGAGCTTGTTCAACGGCTTGGGAGCCAAGCTGTCATGATCATTGCCATTGATGGCCCGGCTGCCGCGGGAAAGGGCACACTCGCCCGCCGCCTCGCGGCACATCTTGAGTACGCTTACCTCGATAGCGGGGCGCTGTACCGGGCTGTTGGTGCGAAGGCTTTGGATCAGGGCATCAATCTGGGCGATGTGGAAGCGCTGGTTGGGCTGGCTTCCGGGCTCATTGGCGAGGATATGGCGCACCCGCATTTGCGCACGCCAGCGGTCAGTGAGGCCGCGTCGAGAGTCGCTGCGCTGACCCCCGTTCGGGTCGCCCTGAAGGACTTTCAGCGCAATTTTGCCGACTCGCCCCCCGGGCAAAAGGCTGGCGCCGTGCTCGATGGCCGCGATATAGGCACAGTTATCTGTCCTTATGCGACTTATAAGCTATTCATTACGGCCAACCGAAATGTCAGGGCAGAGCGCCGCTGGTTGGAGTTGCGGGAAAAGGACCCGACCGTTATATACGACCGCGTTTTCAACGACTTGGTCGTGAGGGACGAACGTGATGAAACCCGCGAGGATTCACCGCTCAAGCCCGCCGACGATGCCGTGGTGATTGATACCTCCGAGATGACCGCCGATCAGGTGTTCAAACAGGCGCTCTCAATCCTCGCATCAGAGTGATCCGTTGACGAAAGCAAGAGGCCACGTTGGCAAAGGGTTTCCGGGTATCCGGGGCAGACTTTGGCAGGGTGGACATCGATAGAAACCCAAACCCTTGGGGCGCTTCCGTCGTGGATGGAGACGCTTCAATGCTGGGCCTTCGGGTCTAGCGATTACGAACAGGAAACTTAACAGAATGGCAGAAGCCGCCATGGAGTCCTTCGCGGATCTCCTCAACGAAAGCATGGGCGACACCCTCGAAGGGTCCGTCCTCTCCGGTACCGTATTGAACATCGAAAACGATCTGGTGATCATCGATGTCGGCCTGAAGTCTGAAGGCCGCGTACCGCTTAAAGAATTCACGGTGCCCGGCCAGGAGCCGACCATCAAAGCAGGCGACACCGTTGAGGTGTTCGTGGAGCGCTACGAAAACAAGGACGGCGAAGTCATGCTGTCCCGTGACAAGGCGCGTCGCGAAGAAGCTTGGGTTGAACTGGAAAAGAAGTTCAACGATGGCGTTCGCGTGGAAGGTGTCATTTTCAACCGCGTCAAGGGTGGCTTCACGGTCGATCTCGGCGGCGCGGTAGCGTTCCTGCCAGGCTCGCAAGTCGATATCCGCCCTGTGCGCGACGTTGCACCCCTGATGAACAACGCGCAGCCGTTCCAGATCCTGAAAATGGACAAGGCGCGCGGTAACATCGTTGTTTCCCGTCGTGCAGTGCTGGAAGAAGCCCGCGCTGAACAGCGTCAGGAGCTGATCCAAAACCTCGAAGAAGGCAGCGTTCTGCAGGGCGTCGTCAAGAACATCACCGACTACGGTGCCTTTGTTGACCTCGGCGGCGTAGACGGCCTGCTGCACGTCACCGACATCTCGTGGCGTCGCATCAACCACCCATCTGAGGTGCTGACCGTTGGTCAGTCTGTTGAAGTGCAGGTGATCAAGTTCAACCGCGAAACGCAGCGTATCTCGCTGGGCATGAAGCAGCTGGAGACCGATCCTTGGGAGACGGTTGCTGCTGAGTTCCCGGTCGGGACCAAGTTCAACGGCCGCGTGACCAACATCACCGACTACGGTGCCTTTGTTGAGCTGCTGCCAGGCATCGAAGGTCTGGTGCACGTTTCCGAAATGTCTTGGACGAAGAAGAACGTTCACCCGGGCAAGATCGTTTCCACCTCTCAGGAAGTGGAAGTTGTGATCCTCGACGTGGACACCACCAAGCGCCGTATCTCGCTGGGTCTCAAGCAGACCATGCAGAACCCTTGGGAAGCCTTCCTCGACAGCAACCCTGTTGGCTCGACCATCGAAGGCGAAATTCGCAACATCACCGAATTTGGTCTGTTCGTTGGCCTCGAAGGCGACATCGACGGCATGGTTCACCTGTCGGACATCGACTGGAACCGTGTCGGCGAAGAAGCCGTCAAGGACTACACCAAGGGCGAGAGCGTTTCTGCGAAAGTCCTCGATGTTGACGTTGAGAAAGAGCGGATTTCTCTGGGCATTAAGCAGCTCGAAGATGATCCATTCGCCAACGCCATGGACGGCCTGAAGCGGGGTCAGGTGGTTACCACCGTGATTACGCAGGTTCAGGACAACGGCATCGAAGTACAGGTTACCGATGGTGTAACGGGCTTCATCCGCCGCTCCGACCTGGCACGGGACCGCGATGACCAGCGCACCGACCGCTTTGCAGTGGGTGAGAAGGTTGACGCGAAGATTACCGCGATCGACTCCAAGACGCGCAAGATCTCCCTGTCCATCAAGGCACGCGAGACCGAAGAAGAGCAGGAAGCAATGGCCGAATACGGTTCCACCGATTCTGGCGCATCGCTCGGCGATATTCTTGGCGAAGCCCTCAAAAAGGGCCGCGACTCCTAAGAGCTTCGGCTCATCCGCAAACTTGTGGCCCGGAAGGGTATCTGGGCCACAAGCAGCGATTCACACGCCATCGAGTTTTAGGGGGAAACACCATGACGAAATCTGAACTGATTCAGCTTGTCGCTTCGGACAACCCGCATCTGTACCTGCGCGATATCACCAAGATCGTGAACACCGTGTTCGACGAGATCACCGAGGGCCTGACCCGTGGCGATCGGATCGAGCTGCGTGGCTTTGGCGCTTTCTCGGTCAAGGTCCGCAAGGCCCGCACGGGCCGGAACCCGCGCTCGGGCGAGCCGGTAGAAGTGTCAGAAAAGGCGATCCCGTACTTCAAGACGGGCAAGCAGTTGCACGAGCGTCTTAACGGCGACGACAAGTAGAGCGGACCACAGACGTCCGCGCCGCCGCCCGACGTTCCGTCTCGCGGCCCATGAGAGGGGAGCCATCAGCCTCCCCCTTTTTTTTGCGCGCACCTTGACGCGCCACTGGCTGCGCCATGCAACGGGGCTTTGCAACTGACCTGAATTTCTGCCAATAATTTCGGTCAATGCGAATGGGCGTCAGCCCGATTTGTGGGCTTACGGGAAGAGCCACTCCAAGCGCGTCGCAAGCCGCGCCCACCCCATGAGGAGATCGTCCCTAATGATCCGTTTTGTCTCGTCCATCATCGCAATTTTCTTCACGGCGCTGCTGATCTGGTTTGTCGTCTCCAACACCCAGAGCGCTACTCTTCGCCTGGCCATTCTGGCCCCCGAAGGCATCGTTCAGCCCATGGCGGCTTGGATTACGGTTACGGCTCTGATTGGCCTGCTGGTCGGTGCGCTGGTGGTGTGGATGCAGGCCGGCTCGCGCCGCTCTGCGCTGCGCAAGTCCAACCGTGCCTTGACCCGTGCCGAAGACGAGCTTGAGCGCTTGCGTGCTGAGCTAGGGGACCGAGAAGCAGACATCCAGCGTCTGGAGGACCAGATCTCGGCTCTCAAAACCATCGATCAACCCGCTGAAGAAGACGCGCTTCAGCCCTTACCAGCGATCTAGTACACGTGCGATTTGTCTCTGCCCCCGAAATTGAAGTCGCGCTTGATCAGAAAAGCCTGATCGAAGCGCTCCGTCGTGCCTTCCGTATGGGCGCAACCGCCCGCCCGTTCCAGGCGCCGCTGCGAAACCGGTTCCTGATCGAGAACATGCACGCGGAACCAACCATCCTGCTCAACATGCCTTCGTGGCAGGTTGATGGAGATCTGGGGGTCAAGCTGGTGACGGTGAACGAAGGCAATCCCGCTAAGGGACTGCCGCTGGTGCAGGGGGTGTATCTGTTTTTTGATGCAGAGACGGGGAAGCTGCGCGGCATTCTTGAGGCGGAATCCATCACCGCCAAACGCACGTCTGCCGCTTCAGCGCTGGCGTCGAGCTACTTGTCGCGTACCGATGCCTCGCGCTTGCTGGTGGTAGGTGCGGGAGCGCTGGCCCGGCACTTCATTGACGCGCACCGCGCCGTGCGGCCAATCAAGGACGTGCTTGTCTTCAACCGAACACCAAAGCGCGCGCATGATTTAGTCGCATCATACCGCCTACAGGACGACGCGAGCGAGCTGGACAGCATCGGCGTGACGGAAGACCTGCAAGCGGCCGTGGAGGGTGCTGACATCATCAGCTGCGTGACCTCGAGCCCTGAGCCGGTCATTTTTGGTGATTGGGTGCGGCCAGGAACGCACGTTGATCTCGTCGGGGCGTTCTCGCCTGAAAACCGCGAGTCTGACGACAAGTTGGTGCAGAAAGCGCGGCTGTTCGTGGACACGCGAACCGGGGCTCTAGCCGAGGCAGGCGACCTTATCATACCGATGAACAAGGGCTTGATTTCGGAAGATGACGTGGCGGCTGATCTCTTTGATCTAACGCAGGGCGAGCGAGACGGGCGGCGGTTCTACGACCAAATCACGCTGTTTAAAAATTGTGGGTCCGCCATCGAGGATCTGGTCGCCGCGCGGTTGGCCTATCAGCGCACTTAGTTTGGCGACACGGTAAAGCTGCCCTGGCGACCGTTGACGACGATCTCGTACCGGGTGCCGACCGTGAAACCGGTGGGGCCAGGGTCCAGCGTAAGGCTGGTGGTGAAGGCTTTCACCCGGCCGCAGCTTTGTCCGAACGTACTCAGATCCAGCGCACGCAAGGCGATGCCAAAGCTGTTTCCGATGCGTGCTGATTGCCGCAGTTCCGCCTGCCGACAACCGCTGACAATCGTGCCAGAGACGACCAGGATCATCTCCGGGGTTCCTCCGCGCGTCCATCGGGTTTCGACGTGTGCGCCGGTCAGTTTCAACCCGTCTTCTTCGCGGGTGTACATCTCTCCCAAACGCGCCCGGTTGTAGGGGTTGTCAGTAGAAATGGTTCCCACCGGTGGGGCAGGGGGCTGAAAGCCCAGCTGTGGTGCGCTGTAGGGACCATCGCGGGGGTCTGGAACGGCACCTTGTCCGGTCGGCACGCAAGCTCCGACCTGCAAGTCCGTGGCGCCCGCAGCGCGGGCCCAACACGCGTTGTCAAAGGTCTGCCTGAAGTTGCCGCACTTTCCCGGCCCAAGGCTACAGAATGACGGCTCCACATAGGCGCAGACGGGATCAAAGTCAGGCGCGCAACCGGTATCGTCCCCCGACTCTCCGCAAGCCACCAGAAGTGAAGCAGAGAACAGGGCCAGCATTAGGCCAAGACGGCGGAGAAGGTGGTGAACCAGTGACATTATGCGGTAAAATACTCGAATAGAGGGCAAATTAAAATCTATACTCACGCCATTGGTGCAAGATTTTTGCCAATCCGACCGAGGCTTCAAGGGCTACACCAATAAAATAATTGAAAAGGACTTGTTGATCCTAGGGAGCGGCTTGCTCAGCCCTAGAATGCGACGATCGCCATCACCATCGCGCCGCCAAAGATCCACCCCGTCCACTGCTCGCCCTTGAACGTGCGCAGGCTGTCTGCCGGATCGTCAAGATTGGTGAGACTCATGCGGAAGAACATCCGCACGGCGGCAAAGAGCAACCCGGCGAAGACGATAAAAATCCCTGCGTTATACCCTATGAGAAAGAGGGTTCCGCCCCAAAGACCGCTTGCCAGTAGATAAGAAACGCCGATCACCCGCTTGCTGCTGTCTCCAAATGTGAGCGCCGTAGAGCGCACGCCGACAATGGCATCGTCTGCTTTGTCCTGATGGGCGTAAATCGTGTCATAGCCAAAGGTCCAGGCCATGCAGCCGACATAGAGCATCACCATGGGCCATTCGAACTGCTCTGAAATCGCCGCCCAGCCGATCAACGCGCCGAAATTGAAAGTCAGACCGAGCACCGCTTGGGGGTAATTGGTGACACGCTTTGCCAGTGGATAGAGCACCACGGGCACCATGGAAATCAAACCCAGCAGGATTCCCAACGGCTTCATTTGCAAAAGGACAGTCAATCCGAGAGCCAGCAGCAGAGAGAGAAAAATCGCTGCTTGCCGCATCGACACCGCGCCTGAGGCCAGCGGGCGCCCCCGCGTTCGCTCCACCTGCCGGTCCAGATTGCGGTCCCACATGTCATTGATGACACAGCCCGCGCCGCGCATGATGAACGAACCAAAAAACAGCAACAGCACGACCCACGCCACCCGACCGAGGCTCACGTCCGCGTGGCTTAACCCGGCCAGCAGCACGCCCCACAGACCGGGAATGAACAGCAGATAGGCCCCGATCGGGCGGTCAAGCCGCATCAGGCGGGTATAAGGCCGCGTCCAGGCCGGCAGCACTCGATCAAACCATGTCTGCGCCTGAATATCGGTATAAGCTGCCTTTTCTTGCGCCGGATTGTTTGCCATTTCAGAGCGATCCTTGTTGCACCTGTCAGACCCAGTGAGGGACCATGACCAAGCCGAACCGTCCCACAGTCCGACTCTTCGTTGAAGAGGAATTGCGCGAAGGGCAGGCCCTCGTTTTGTCAGAAGGCCCGTCGCACTACTTGCGCACAGTCCTGCGCAAGAGCGAAGGCGCGGTGGTGGGGCTGTTCAACGGGCAGTCACCGGAGTTTGCGGCGACTCTTGTGGCGGTCGGGAAGAAGGCTGTGACGGTCGAAATCGGTGCGCAAGTTGCCGCCTTTGAAACCGTTGAGCCCCTAATCCTGATGTTTTCCCCAATAAAACGGACCCCTATGGAGTGGGTCATTGCTAAGGCGACTGAACTAGGAATTTCCGATTTCCAGCCGGTTTTAATGGACCACACACAGTCAGACCGGATGAAAGCGGAGCGGCTGGAAGCCATCGCGGTCGAAGCGGCAGAGCAGAGCGAGCGGCTTACCATTCCACGCTTTCACGCCCCGATGAAACTGCGGGAAGCGGTTGAGGACTGCACGGGGGTGATTGGTGTCGCCGTCGAGACCAGCGGCTTTGAGCCAGTTGTTAAGGTGTTGGAAAAAAACGCTTCTTTTCAGGCGCTCATGATTGGGCCAGAGGGTGGTTTCAGCCCGGATGAAGTGGCATGGTTGGCGAAGCAGGAAGGCGTCGTCGGCTTGGGGCTGGGTCCCCGCATTCTGAAAGCGGAAACCGCCAGTATTGCGCTCATTTCACTCTATCAGGCCATTAAGGGCGATTGGTATAAGCGTCCCGATTTTAGGGCATCTGTCGCCCCATAGAGACCGATCTCTTTTGCTTGACCAGTGCGACGCCTCGACCCAAATGCAGTGGACTAATTGCAACGCGAGGATCCCCGGTGTCAGCACCCCCCTCAGGCACGTCCACGCCCATCGAGTCGCGGGATGATCTGGTTTACGCCCTTGAAAAGGGGTCTAAGGCCAAGGATCAATGGCGCATAGGGACCGAGCATGAAAAGTTCGGCTTCTCCACCATTGATCATCGTCCGATTGCTTACGAGGAAGAGGATCCTTCGCAGGGCGGCGTGCGTGATCTGCTCAATGGCCTGGCTGATGGCTATGGTTGGGAACGGCTGAACGAGGGCGAGAACGTCATCGCACTTACCAAGGAAGGGGCCAACATCTCGTTGGAACCAGGTGGGCAGTTTGAATTGTCTGGTGCGCCGCTGGAGACCCTTCACCAAACCTGCATCGAGGTGCACACCCACCTCCGCGACCTCAAGACCGTCACTGCGCCGCTGAATGTCGGCATGCTGGGAATTGGCGCGCAGCCGCTCTGGAGCCGCGATGAGACCCCATGGATGCCCAAGGGTCGCTATCGGATCATGGGCGCTTACATGGATAAGATGGGCAAGCTCGGGGTCGATATGATGAAGGGGTCCACCACGATTCAGGTGAACCTCGATTTTTCCTCCGAAGCAGACATGGTCAAGAAGCTGCGGGTCAGTCTGGCGCTGCAACCCATTGCGACGGCAATCTTTGCCAATTCACCGTTCTCGAACGGGCGGCTGAACGGATACCAGTCCTTCCGCGGGGCGATCTGGCAGGACACCGACCCGGACCGGACCGGCGCGCTCGATTTCGCTTTTGAAGACGGGATGAGCTTTGAGCGCTACGTGGACTATGCCCTCGACGTGCCGATGTACTTTGTTTACCGCAACGGTGCCTATCTAGACGCCACCGGGCTATCGTTCCGGGACTTCATGGCGCGTAAGCTCGCGCTCTTCCCCGGCGAGATGCCCATGAAGACCGACTGGGACGACCACCTGACAACGCTGTTCCCCGACGTGCGGCTTAAGTCCTTCCTCGAAATGCGGGGAGCAGACGGTGGGCCATGGAGCAATATTTGCGGCTTGCCTGCATTCTGGGTCGGCTTGCTCTACGACAGCAGTGCTTTGGATGCGGCGTGGGATATTGTCCGCACCTGGACCCGGGAAGACCGTCACCACTTGGCCAATAGCGTCCCGCGTGACGCATTGAAAGCGCAGGTCGCGGGCCGGAGCGTGCTCGACATTGCTCGAGAGGTCGCCGATCTCGCCCACGATGGTCTGCGCCGCCGCGCCAAGGCGGGACGGGTGACGATGGATGAAACCGAATACCTCGAACCGGTGCGCGAGTGGCTGGCGGAAGGGCGCACACCAGCAGACCGTCTGATCGAGAAGTTCAACGGCGATTGGGGCGGCGATATCCACCGCGTCTTTACAGACGAAGCCTTCTAGACGCCTCTGCTGCTGGTGCCCGCTGCTTAGAAGCGAAACTTCGTACCGACGCCAAACGTGATGCCCCCGAGCGCCGTGTCGCGGACCGCGAGCGCGTTGGAGAGTTCAACGTCGATGTCGGTCGTGGCGATGTAACCCAGTTCGGAGACAAAGGTTGCGTTTGGACCAAAGTCGTATTCGCCAACACCTTTGACCTGATAGGCCAGTCCGTTGCCCCGGTGCTTGATAGTGGTGGAATCGGTCAGGGTGTAGTTGCTGTACCCCAAACCGCCGCCGAGCTTAAAGCGGGCGTTGGTGGCGGAGTTGAACTTGAAGTAACCGTTCACAAAGCCGGACAGCAGCCGGATTTCCTCAGCCGGCGCGTAGATCACCGGTGCGCCCGCAATGGTGCGGTAGTCGACTGATCCCGTGTAGCCAGAAAGTTCTAGCTCCACATCAAACTCCGGCAGCACTTCGAGGCCCGCTGCAAGCGACAGGCCCATGCCGGGATCAACTTCCGCGTTGGAGACGAGGCCCATCTCGTTTTCCTTGAGATTAAGCTGAAAGGTCGTGTTCAGCGAAACCTTGGCGTAAGTCTTGATCGTTTCGGGCGAGATGGAATAGTTCAGCGTTTGCGCCTGCACCGGCGCGCTGAGCAACACGGCCGCAAAGGCGATTAGGGCACCAAGCAATTTCATGGTGACGGCTCCTGAAAATGTATTTTTCAAATGGCGTGACGCGAAAATCAGGCGTCGATTCTTAAAATCCAAACCAATATGCAAACATTTTCTATATATATCAATAGATCATATGGAAAAAAGAATATTCTACTGCAGGGTATCACATGAGCAGCTTGGATGCTGCTGCTTCACAGCCAGAGCAGGGCAAGCGCGACAATTGCACAAGGTCTTGTGAATGGCGAAACGCTTCAGAAGCGGATATGCAAAGTGTCGTGCGCGCGTTTCGATTAAAGAGGCGAAGGCGTCAATGGGTCTTTATGGCCGTTAAAATAATAGAGGCGAGCCGCTTGCCACGTACAAGCGGGAGATGGGGCAGAAGTAAATCAATGCACCTTTGGCTGCAGAAAATCGGCGTTGGCTTTGCGGCGCTGCTTATGGTGTTGGGTGCGACTGCGCGGGCGGACGACGCGGCGCCTTGGCCGTCGGTCCAGACCAACCCCCTGGTGATTGAGCTCTACACGTCTCAAGGCTGCTCGAGCTGTCCGCCTGCTGATGAGGTCTTGGACGAACTGGCGGACATACCGGGTGTCCTGGCGCTGGCTTTCCACGTGGATTACTGGGACTACATCGGCTGGGCAGACCCTTTTGCCATGGCGAACGCGACCAACCGGCAGAAGTATTACCGCCACGTTCTGGGCAATCGCTACATCTACACCCCGCAATTCGTGATCGGCGGCAATGCGTCTCCCGATCCATCGCAGGGCTCGATGTTCGACCGCGATCTGCTGTCTAGCCCGGTTGAAGGCATCATGCTCAAGACCTCAGAGCGTGGAATCCTGATCCCAACCACGCAGGGCCTGCGCAGTCCGGCGGACCTATGGCTGGTGCACTTTGATGAGCGCCACCACACCAAAATCACGGACGGCGAAAACGCCGGGCGCAAGTTGGGTTACCGGCACGTGGTGCGCGAAATCAGCCATCTCGGTGACTGGCGCGGTGAAGAGCGCCTGCTAAGCTGGCCGAAAAAGCCCCGTTTCGGCGCAGCACTGATCGTGCAAAGCCGCGCCGAAGGCACCATCCTCGCCACTTTGGTCGCGATGGACTAGGCCGAAAGGCTATTGTTCATCATCGCCGTAAGCGACTTGGCAAACCCAGCAGGGTCGCGCGGCGCTTCGCCTTCGACAATCAACGCCATATCGAACAGCAGTTCGGCCACCTGCTCTGCCCGATCCGATCCAGCCTGCGCCTCAACCTCGCTGTTGAGCGCGACGACGAGGGGATGATTGGGGTTGATTTCCAGAATACGTCGATCTGGTCCCGCGTCCTGTCCGCTCGCCTTGAGGATCTTGGAGAGCTGCATATCCATGCTGTTCTCTGCAGCGACAAAGCAAGCTGGGCTGTCTGCCAAACGATTGGTGGTGCGAATATCCGAAACCGCGGTGCCAAAGCGGGTTTTGAGCCACGTGACGAGGGTGTCAGTGCTTGCCGGCGCTGACTGTTCCGCGGCGGTCTCTTCACCGTCTTCTGCGGCAGAATCAAAGGCGGAAAGGTCGGTTGCACCGTGAGTAACCGAGACGAACTGCTTGCCCTGGTAGCTTCCAGAAGTCGGGATCCAGAACGCATCGACGGCATCTGAGGCGATCAGCACTTCGAGCCCGCGCGCCCGGAAGCCTTCCAGATGCGGGGATGCCAGAATGGCGGCTTCTGTCTCGCCGGTGGCATAGAAAATCTGATCCTGCCCGTCCTTCATCCGCCCCAAGTAGCTATCGAGGTCGGACAAGCCGTCCTGTGTCGTGGTCTTGAACTTGACCAGCGGTAGAATGTCTTCTCCCCGATCGCGGTCTTCATAAAGACCTTCTTTGAGCACGGCGCCGAAGCTGTTCCAGAAGGTATCGTAGCCTTCGGCATCGTCTTTCTTGCGCTTGGCCAGGGCGGATAGGATGCGTTTGGTCAGCTGCCGATTCATGACCCCCAACTGCGGTGCGTTCTGCAGCATTTCACGGCTGACGTTGAGGGGCAGGTCCTGGCTGTCTACCAGTCCTCGAACAAAGCGCAGGTAGCCGGGAATTAGCTCTGGCGCGTCGTCGGTGATGAACACGCGCCGAACGAAAAGCTTGAGCTGACAGCGCCGCTCGGGCTGGAACAGGTCAAAGGGGCGCTCGGTCGGGATGTAGAGCAAGGCGGTATATTCAAGTTGCCCTTCGAGGTTCAGGTGCAGAGTCTCCCATGGCGCGTCAAAGGTGCCCGCGACGTGGTTGTAAAACTCCTTATGCTGCTCCTCGGTGATCTCCGACTTGCGCCGCAGCCACAGCGCCTGTGCTTCGTTGATCTGCTGCGCTTCGCCGTCTTCGGTGAGGAGGCTCACGGGGAAGGTCAGGTGGTCGGCATAGCGCCGAACCAGCGATTCCAGTCGGTACGACTCAAGAAACTCGCTCGCGTCTTCCTTGAGGTACAGCATGACCGTCGTCCCGATGGGGGCGGCGGCGGCGTCGAGTTCGGTGATGGTAAAGGTGCCGTCGCCCGTGGATTCCCACCTGAAGGCTTCGTCACTGCCTGCTTTGCGGGTATCTACGACCACGCGCTCGGCGACCATGAAGGCGCTGTAGAAACCCACGCCAAACTGGCCGATTAGAGCACTGGCGTCCTTGGCTTCGGACATCGCCGCGGCGAAATCGGCGGTACCGGATTTTGCGATGGTGCCGAGGTTGGCCATCAGGTCGGCGTGATCCATGCCGACACCGCCGTCTGTGATCGCGAGCGTCGCGCTCTCCTTATTCGCGGCGATAAGGACTTTGAGGCTAGCGTCACTGTCGAGCAGGTCGGCTTGCTGCTGCGCAAGAAAGCGGCGCTTGTCACAGGCGTCTGAGGCGTTGGATATCAGCTCGCGCAGGAAGACTTCTCGCTCCGAATAGAGCGCGGTTGCGACGAGGTTCAGGAGGCGTGCGGTTTCGGCCTGAAAGGTATGGGTTTCAGTAGACACAGTCGGTCTCACCTTCTTCTTCTTACAGTTACTCAGCTTTTCAACGGGTGCTCAGTCGCGCCGAGGGCTTCGGCCAGACTGTTTTTTGCTTCCCCCGGTCGCAGGGGTTTTTGCTGCGACTCATGTGGCGACCAGCCGGAAAGAAACAAGCAGTCAAAGGTCGCCGGAACGCAGCCCTCTGCATCGCCAAAGGCCTGCACGTAGTGTTGCAAGGCGGCGAACAGCACGCTGCGCGGTGTCAGCGTCGTCTGACGCCCAACCACTGCGTTGGTCTGCCCCATACCGCGCAAGTCGTGCATGAGCTTGAGCGGTGTGTCGTAGGCCACGTTGATGCGGTCAATGTCCGCTACCGGCAGGTTGAAGCCTGCGCGCTGCAACAGCCCAGCGGCGTCGCGCAAATCCATGACTGGGGATACGCGCGGGTGATACCCGCCGCGCACGCCGGTTTCTGCTTCGACAAAGGAAGCCTTGAGCTCGTGCAGCGTCTCGCCGCCTAGTGCAGAACCGAGGAACACGCCGTTTGGCTTCAGTGCCGTGCGGATCTGCGCCAGCATGCCGGGCAGATCGTTCACCCAGTGCAGCGCCATGTTCGACAGGATCAGATCGAATGAATGCGCTCGCAGGGGCAGGAATTCGAGGTCTGCCTGCGCTGCACCGCGGTTAAAACTCAGGTCTACAATCTGCGCTTGCCCGAGCTTGGCCGGGACCAGCGTGCGAGGATCGGTTGGCCACCAACCCAGAACAGCAACGGTCTGAAACTCCTGATCGAGATCAAGCAAGCGGTCGCTGAGACGCTCGGCTGATTCGGCATGCAGGAAGTGGTGATCCGCTGGGCTGGCGACAGCCCGCCGGATCTGCTGCCACTTGGCTGCGGTGTCGAACACCTTAGGCGCGAATGAATCGACCATAATATCGCTTTGGTTGAGTTGAGCGGTCTTGTTGCTAAGCATAGGCGATATGGACAAGGAACGCTCGTTTCGCAACACCCCCCACAGGCCGAGCCGGGTTTCGCTGATGCAGGGACACACAGCGCTGCGCCGCTTGGGGCAGGGGGCGCAAGCGGCCGTGGACTGGGTGCTGCCGCCTCGGTGTGCGCTGTGTTCGGAGATGATCACCGGCGGGCAGGGGCTCTGTCCTTCCTGCTTTCAGGGGATGCAGTTCCTTTCTGATCCGCTGTGTGACTGCTGCGGGCGACCCTCCCTGATCAAAGAAAGCGGTCCAATCTGTGCACCCTGCTTAAGTGCGCCGCCGGCTTACGACTGGATGCGGGCGGCCTTTGCCTATGATGACGCCAGCCGGGCGCTGATCCTCGCGCTTAAATACAAAGACCGGCTCGATGTCGTGCCGGCGCTGGCGCGTTGGATGGCGGGGGTGGCGCAGGCCAAAGTCACGGCAGAGGACGTCATTCTCCCCGTGCCGTTGCACTGGCGGCGCTATCTGGCCCGCCGCTTCAACCAGTCTGCTGCACTGGCCCAGGCGCTGGCCCAACGGACGGACGGCGCTTATGCCCCGGACTGGCTCATTCGCACCCGTAACACTCCACCCATGAAAGCCATGA
Source organism: Alphaproteobacteria bacterium (assembly GCA_965658725.1). Classification (GTDB taxonomy): domain Bacteria; phylum Pseudomonadota; class Alphaproteobacteria; order UBA7985; family UBA7985; genus UBA7985. Next base: position 25,121 of record CBFHUI010000010.1, read on the forward strand.
CCCGCAAGCAGCGTTCGGCCAACGTACACGGCGCATTTGAGGTACAGGATCGGCACCGCGCGGCGCTGACCGGGCGGCGCGTGGTTCTGGTGGATGACGTCTATACTTCAGGGGCAACAATCGAGGCCCTGAGCGACGAGCTACGCGCCTGTGGCGTAGCTCACATCGGTGTGGTGGTGGTCGCGCGGGTGGTGCATCATACCCATTTCCAACAGGACTTCGAATTGGAATAGGGTGCTGTCATGGCAGATGTTGAAATGTACTACCGCGATTTCTGTGGGTTTTCCATGCGTGCAGAACGTCTGCTGCAGTCTAAGAACATCGACTTCCGCAGCATCAATATCTGGGAAGTTGATGGCGCAAAGGAAGAGATGATCCAGCGCTCCGGCGGGCGGACAACTGTACCGCAGATCTTCGTCGATGGCGTGCACATCGGCGGCAGCGATGAGCTGTTTGCTTTGGATGCAGAAGGCAAACTGGATGCGCTACTCGCCGGTTAAAGGGCGCGGCTAGCAGGCGCCGAAAGCTCGGCCGTCCGTCCGGTCCGTCCGGGCTGCCAATGTCAGCACAGCCGGTTGCGAGAGCTTTGCCCCGTTCAGCGGCGCAGCATGACGCGCTGTCTCCCCTGAGCGTAGCGATGCATTGGGCCCAGCCAGCGGCAGAAGACCGCCCTGCGCATCGGTGACGTAGAGATCGGGTAAGAGGCGGCGGAATGAACTGGTGTTGGTAATGTTCAGCCGCACTTCGCTCTCGTCTGTATCGGCGAGACACACGTCCCACGCCCGCAGTGCGCTCCACGGCTCAAGACCAAGGCCACGATAGGCCTGCTGGGTAAAGGGTGCTGCGCTCACGACCGCTTCCCGACCCAGAATCAACCCTGAAACCATCAGCGTCAGCGCAACAATGCCGAGACCCCATTGCCAACGTCGCCCTGCATCTTCGATGACCTCTTCAGGTGTCGGCGCAGGCAACGGGGCGAGGGCTTCGTCAATTTCCTGATAAGCCGCATCAGCAGCTTGCGGGTTCAGGCCCTCGGTCACCGTGATCCCGTCGTCAGCTTCATCATCGTCGCCGAGCAGATCGACGCGCACGGCCGCGGAGGCTTCCATATTCATGGCGGGTTCGAGCATGTCGAGCAGCGGGGTAGATTTCTTGCCTTCGCTGAGCTCGACCTCATCCGCCGATTGGTTCCAGCGATAGCCGCATTCGGTACAGCGCAAGCGGCGTGTTCCGTCCACGAAGTGAATCGTGGGAACCTCGTAAACCGTGCTGCAATTCGGACACTCGACGTGCATGGGTTTGACGGACCTCTCATCCCTCGGAGCCAATGACCCCCGGTAGCCGCCCTCTTTAACCACGGTCGGGGCTCATAATGGAAGGGGCAAATCGGGTATAGCCTAAGACTATGCGATTAGATTATCTATCCTGACACGGTCACGTAAAATACGAAATAAGGGTCTCAGCGTTGATTCGACTGGATCAGGTAACAGTGGACTATCCTTCCCGGCCCGGCATCATCCGGGACGCCTCCCTGCACCTGCCGCCGGGTGCTTTCCGCTTCGTGACAGGGCCGAGCGGGGCGGGGAAGACGACGCTGCTGAAGTTGATGTTTCTAGGCTTACAGCCCAGTTCCGGGCGCCTGCAGATCTTTGGCCGCGACGTGGCGGCGCTGTCGCGGGACCAAAAGGCTTTCGTTCGTTCGCGGCTGGGCGTGGTGTTTCAGGACTTTCGCCTGATCGATCACATGAGCATCTACGACAACGTAGCCCTCCCGCTCCGGGTGACCGGCAAGGAAACCAAGGGCGCGCGCGACTACGTGCGCGAGTTGCTGCACTGGGTCGGACTGGGTGAGCACGCGGAGGCGCGACCCGCGCAGCTCAGCGGCGGGCAAAAGCAGCGCGCCGCCATTGCGCGAGCCGTAATCAATCGACCGACCCTGCTGCTCGCCGACGAGCCCACCGGTAACGTGGATGATGGTATCGGTCTGAAGCTCATTCGCTTGCTTGAGGAGTTGAATAAGCTCGGCACCACCGTTGTTGTCGCGACCCACAACGAAGGCCTGCTCGACCGCTTTCCCTACCCGGCCATTCGCCTGAACCAAGGGCAGGTTGTGAACGATCAAACAAGCGGAGGACAGGGCGGATGACCGACCCGCAAACGCCCCGCGCCCGCCGTCGGCCCGTTCACGAGTTAATCGCGCCAAAAGAACCGCTGCTGCTGTTCCGTGGCCAGAGCGCGGCGTTGCTGCTGCCAGCGATCCTTGGACTGATGGCGCTGCTCGCGACATTTTTCGCGCTGCAATCGGCCCAGCGGCTCTATGAGCTGCATGAGTCCCTTGGGCTGGCGAACAGTGAGCTGACTGTTTTCATTCCCTCGACCCCTGGACTGACGCCAAGCGAAACAGACCCGGTGGTCGATCGTGCGCTGAATACGCTGCAAAACACCGCCGGGCTGGGCCGGATCGAACTGCTGGATCGGGTGGAGACGCGAGCGCTGGTTGAACAGGCGTTGGGAGATAGCGTGAAGGCGCAAGTGCCACTGCCCACGATTATCTCGGTCAAGCGCGCGCGGCGGACAACGTTGGATGTCGAAGGACTGCGTGCGAGCCTAGACCGCGCTGCACCTGGCACAGTCCTCGATGACAATCTGGACCTGCGCCAGCACCTGACCCGTGCGCGATCGAGTGAACTGACAAAAGGCCTCGCCATCCTCGCCGCTGTGCTGATCGTCGTGAGCATCACGGCTGCGCTGGTGATTGGTCAGAGCGTAGACTTGCAGGCGAGCGTGATCGACGTGCTTTATATTTCCGGCGCGCCTGATCGGCTGATCCTGTCGCAGTTTGTTGGCTTTGCCCTGCGGAGTGCGTTGCTCGGCGTAGGCAGCGGCGCGGCGCTGGGGTGGCTGATGGAAGTGATCTTTTGGCCCCGCGTGCTGAGCGAACCGAACACGCTTCTGCCCCTACAGCTTCCGGTAGTCCTGCTCACCGCCAGCCTCCTTGTCGCGGTGTCTGTTGTGACCGCACGTTGGAATGTCCTCAGAAAACTAAAACGAACATTTTAGGTTAGGCTTGAACCTGTTTCAGACAGCGCTAACCTAAGCTGATAGACAGACATCCCTTTCCCCGGTTCTGACCGCTCAAAAGGAAACGACGATCTCCATGGTGACTTTCCGTTCGACGCTCGCAAAATTGGTGGGCTACCTGTGGACCGGCGTGCTGGGTGCGGTTGGTTGGCCCGTCGTCTTTTTTGGCAAGCGCGCGACCCTTGCCTTTGGTCTGTTTTGGGCCAAAGGCGTGTTGGCGATCTCCCGGATTTTTGCAGGCGTAACGTGGAAGGTCGAAGGTCTGGACAACCTGCCTGAGGCCCCCTTTATCCTCGCTTCCAAGCATCAATCCTTCTTCGATACCGTGGTCTGGTCCCTGCTGATCCCGAAAGCGGCGTACGTGATGAAAGAAGAGCTGCTGACCCAACCCATATTCGGCTGGTTCATTCGGCGTCTGGATATTGTTGCACTCGACCGGCGCGCGGGACTGTCGTCGTTGAAAAAGCTGTTGGTGGACTCGGCGGAGAAGACTGAAGCCGGCCTGCCCGTGGTGATTTTCCCGGAAGGCACCCGCACTGAACCCGGTGTTCGCGGGCGCTACCATCCCGGCGTTGCGGCCATGTACGAGAAGCTTGAGATTCCCGTGGTACCCGTTGGGACGGACAGCGGCATCTTCTGGGATCGCGGGTTTAAAGGCCTGAAGCCCGGACAGATTACCGTGTCGATCCAACCGCCCATCATGCCCGGTTTGGATAAGCGCACGTTTCTGGGTGAAGTCAGCGAGTCCATTGAGCAAGCGTCGCAGGCGCTGCTGCCTGAAGGCTTCGAGCCTGCAAACGAGGCAGCCTGACCCCCTCTTTACCTCTTGGCCCTGTTTTCGCGTGCAGGACTTAATGACTTTATGATCGTCGCAGAATCGTTGCATTTTGCGCCCACAAGGGGCGGAGTTTTGCAGCTTTGCGATGAAGAGCGCGCCGGAATATCTCGCCGGACCACGTGCGATCACAGCGAACAACCGGAGGACTTGCGTTGTTCATTTCTCGTCTCGGGCAGGGTGTTGCCTGCGCCGTCGCCGCCCTCAGCCTCGGCCCACTTGCCGCAGCGCAGTCGGTCGATACGCTTGTCAAATCAGCCTTCGGTCACACCTTCGGCCTGTTCGGCCCGCTGCCTTTCAGCGCGGAAGATGCCGTGGCGAGCGGGTCCACCGTCTCGCTGATCGATGCCCACTATGGCGCCATTCCGCTGGGAGACGTGCGCCTGTCTGTGCAGCCGCTGGGCGACAGTGTGTTTCAGGTGACCGGACGGGACATGCCGCAGAACTACAGCGATGCGAGCGGTGCATCCGTTCGTGCGGCGCGGTGGACCTTGGCCGGGGAATGGAACGCCGTGATCGGCGGCTATCAAAAGCTTGATTACCGCATCAACGACCTGCGCATGCAGGACGCCAGCGGTGCGACCTATGTCATCGATGAGCTGGTAATGACGGCGGATGAGAACGGGTATGCGCTGCGCATGGTCAACCTCGATGTCGCGCGCGGTGCTGCCCCGGCGGAGGAAGGCGGCGCAGACAGCCGGTTAGAACTGTCGATTGGCCGCGCACTCTATGAGGGGCGGTGGACCGGTAACCCTGCGGGCGCGCCCTATGCCAGCCTTGGCCGCTCCTTTGACCTCCGATTCCTCGATGCGCAAGCCCAGGGCGGTGAAGCGCTGATTGCGGCGACAGTGGCGCACTTGGAAAGCCTGTACTTGCCGGCGTCTTCCTCCTTCACTGACTTGCAAGTCAATGACCTGCGCCTGCTCAGCGCTGCACAGGATTTGGAACTCCGCCTGAAGAGCTTTTCACTGCCCGCCGCCTCCCAAGGCGAGCGGTTCAAGCAGCAAATGGTCAACGTGGCCATCGAGGGCCTCGATATCCGGCGGCGTGAAGATTTCGCCTCCATGACGCGTGGCTCGATCGATATCGATCTGACTGACGCCAATGTCGAAGGCTTCTCGCGTGCGCTCGCCTCCTTGTTCAAGGATGCGGAGCCGGGTGCGAATTGGTTGGTGCTGGCCGATATCCTGCTGTTCTTCGACTCCCTGGGGTTGGAAGGCACGGCGACAGGGCTGGTTTTTGCCCTGCCAGACCGGTTGTTCCAGCTTTCGATGAAAAGGGCTGAAGGCGCGATTGGGCTGACGTCCATGCGCGCGGATGGCGGGTTCATCACCCTGCGCGGGCTGGCTGAAGGCATCGACCTGCAAGCCATGGAATCGCCAGAAGGCGTGGAGCCCGATCCCATTGTGATCCCGTCGATCGTGCCGGTTCTGGGCGGCCGTCTGATCCGCTTCGACCCGCTTTCGCAGAGCCTTGTCCCGACGGACTTCAAAACCACCATCGAAGTTACTGGCCTGCCCATGGCCAACTTGCGCCAGACCATGGAAAGCCTGCCCCGATCCGGTTCAATTCAGGATCCGAGCGCCATGTTGCGCTCTATGGTCGGCGGTGCGCTGGGGATGGTGACGCCCTTCCTCATCCAACCGCCGCGCGTGAGCGTGACAGACACGGAAGCAACCGCCGAAGACTATGCCATGAGCATCACCGGTGAGCATCAAGTGATGCCGATCCCGCCCTTGTTCGGCTTTGGCAGCTTTTCCGCGACTATCAAGGGGCTGTCGAAAGTGCAGAGTCGCGCCGCTGCGAGCGCTGACGCGGCCACGGCGCAGGGCGGAGCAGAAGGCGACGACCTTTCCGACTATGCCCGCCGGATCGCTGGCTGGGCGGAGCGCTTGCAGGCGCTGGGCACAACGACCAGCCAAGATCAGCAGACCTACACGCTGGAGCTGACGCAATTCGGTGACATCGAACTGAATGGGGAGCCCTTCAGTGCGCAGTAAGGGTGGGGTGAAAGGTTCCTTGATCCTCGCCTTTCATTAAATTAGCACTAGCTAATTGATGGTTGCGGCCTTTCGCACCAAAAGTGAGGGGCACCAGTCGGAATTATGAGGGGGAATAGGTTCATGAAATCTCTGATTACCAAGGCGGTCGCCATGCTGATGACGGTGGGGGCGGGCCTTGGCCTAACCCTACCGGCGCAGGCGCAAACGCTCTCGGATAGCGACATTACCTCGATGATAAACGAGATGATGGAGCAGCCTATTCCCCTGTTCCTCGGTCTGCCGATCGGTTTTGAGACGGTCGTTGCGACTGACCAGACGGGCGAGATGACCGACTACACCGTGGATTTTCAGGGCGCGACCATTCTGGGTGAGCCGATCGGGACGCTGCGGGCAGAAGGGGAAGTGATGGCGACAGGCGCGCTGAAGCTGACCTTCGACCTGCTCGGGCTGGCAACCGGGATTGCGGCTGGCAACCAGACCATGTTCCAAGCCGACACGCTGCGCGCTTCCTTGCAGATCGACCCCAAGGCCCTCGCCGCTGAGCGGATCACCATCGTCGCGGACAATGTCCTGGCCGGTGAGATGGGTAACGTCGCTGAAAACGCCATCGCTTTTGACGGATTGATCCTTGATTGGGATGAGCGCGACATCAACCCGCTGGTCACCTTCGACGTCGGTATCGACGGCTACGCCCAAACCATCGGCGGCGTTGAAACCCTGTCGATCGAGACGGCTGGGATGAGCTTTGAGATCGTCAACACCATGGATTGGACGCTGCAGAGCGAGCTGAACAAGGCGCTGACGACTTTCACCATGGCACAAATCGGGATGATGTCGCCGACCGAAGGTATCGCCAGCCTTATCGAGCAGGTCATCCCGCTGCTGCGCACGCAACAAGCGGATGTCACGACGACCATTGATCTGGGCAAGGTCTCGGCACTGGGGCTGGCCTCCTGGCCCTTTACGGGCGACCTGACCTTTGACGGCTTTAGCATCGTCTCCGACTACGACCACGATGGTCAGATGGCGGATACGTCCGGCACCATCGGCGCGTTGCGGATCGATGTGACGGACAGCTACGCCGAGGATATCCAGCCGTTTACGCTGCTATCCGCGGAAGGCGCGACCCTTTCTCTGCCCACGGTCTATGCAATGCCTTATGACATGAACCCGGTCGCGGACATTCTGCAGGATGTTGCCAACGATGTGCGCGGTATGGATCCCCAAGACATCTTCGACCCGCAGCCTGAAATGCTGCTCGGTCTTTCCCGGCATTTGATCCCGTTGCTGGATTGGAGCATTGAGACGCTGCAACTGACTGACGCCGAGATTGAGCTTGCCCCTCTTTCCCTGACCGTGCCCGACACCATTAGTGCGTCGATCGAAGGCGGGGGCTTTGGCCTCTTCAACGAAGTGGACGCGGAAACCCGGGGCGATGCCCAAGCGGTGGCACTCGCGCTGGTTGGTCTGGATGTTCAAGTTCCCGACCTGATCGATCTGTCGCTGGGCGATATCTCCATGGGCTACGCGCTCTATGACGGCCTGTTCGTCACGCGGGACCTCATCGAGGGCGCGCTGACCAACTCGCTAACGCTCGCAGACGCGATTGATTTTGTGCTGGCCTACTATGTACCAGACGTGGAAATCAGCCTCGCCGACCTGAGCATCGAAGTGCCGCCTTACGTGGGTGAAGTCCTGACCGGTCTGCGTCTTGATAGCGCGCTGATCGCCTTTACGACTAGCAACATGGCGACTGACGAAGCCGAGGTTGTGCAGCAGGTGAGCCTGTCGGGGCTGGATGTCGATACAGTTGGGCTCTTCGATCCACGTCTCGAAGCTTTGGTGCTCGGGACGGATGGCGAACCCGGTCTTGCGCCGAATTCCATCGATCTGGTGGTGAGCCTTTCTGATATTCCGATGGCAATGATCCAAGATCTGGCGCAGAGCATTCCGCTGCCCTCAGTGGATCAGCTGCTGGACCCGGACTTCGACCCGACGAGCCTCCTGCTCGGTGGCGCAGCGCTGATTTCCCCGATCCTTGCTTCACCCCCTTCCGTTGTGATCCCGGGCGCAATGATCAGTGGTGGTAAGATTGGGGTGACCATCGACGGCAGTGTCCAGATCAACCCGATGATGCAGCCTAACTTCTCGGTTGGCTCCTACATCGTCAGTGTAACCGGCCTTCGGGAAGCACAGGCAGAGGTGATGGCCCTGATGACAGAGGCTGGCGCAGACGAGTCCGCGGCAGGTGCGGAACTGGTGGGCGTGCTGCAACAGTTGGTTGGCGTGACGACCATGGCGGCTGGGTTCGGCATGCCTGCCGAGGATGGCTCGCTGCAATTCGTCATCGATGTGCCAGAAGGCGCGCCCGCGAACGTGAATGGGTTCCCCATACCGCTGGGCTTCTAGGCGCGGATCAAAGGGGGAAGGTGGCTTCCCCCTTTTTTGTTTTCAGGCTAACAAAACAGCCATGGCCACCACGACAGCTTCCCCTCTTGAGCTTTATGAACAGGCGCTGACCTCCGGCGCGCTGCGACCTCAACCTGCGCAGCGCCGGGCGGTGGAGGCGCTGGACACGCTCTATCAGGAATTGATCCTACCGCCGGCGACGCTGCGCAGACGTCGTGCGCGGGCGGCGGCTCAGGCCAAGGGGCAGCGCACCGGAATTCTGGGCTTTCTGGGTCGCTTGTTTGGCGGTGGCGCGCGCGCGGATGCAGGCGAGGAACAGCCGACGCGGCGCAGTCTGTACCTCTTTGGCCCCGTGGGTCGCGGCAAGACCACGGCCATGGACTTCTTCGCCGACGCCCTTGGCCCGCAAAAGGCGCAGCGCCGACACTTCCACGAATTCATGAGCGAACTTCACGCCGACATCCATGCGCGCCGCCAGAAAGGCGATGCGCGCGGTGATACGGCCGCTCGCTTTGCTCGTGCTCAGGCCCGCAAGGCAAAGGTGCTGTGTTTCGACGAGTTCTTCGTCAACAACATCGCCGACGCAACTTTGCTGGGCCGTGTGCTGTCGGTCCTGTTGGAGGAGGGCGTGACGGTTGTCACCACGTCGAACGAAGCGCCGGGCGACCTTTACACTGGCGGACTCAAGCGCGAGTTGTTCTTGCCGACGATTGAGTTGATCGAGCGGGCCTTTGACGTTGTGAACCTCGATCACGCTCAGGATTACCGAACCAGCCGTGCGGGCTCTGCAGAAGCGTGGCTGTCACCCTTTACCGCCGCCACCGCACAGCAGTTCCAGTCGCTGTTCGAGCGAGAAGCGAAAGTGGGGCGAGGTGAGCCGGCGCAGTTGTCAGTGCTGGGTCACAGCATCACGGTCCCCGAAGCGGCAGGGAAGACCGCTCGCTTCACTTATGCTGATTTGTGTGAAAAACCGCTGGGCCGTGACGATTATCAGCTGATTGCGCAGTCCTTTGACCGTGTCTTCATCGATGGCGTGCCTTTCATCCGCTACAGCACACGCGACAGCGGGGAGCGGTTCCGGGTGATGATCGACGTCCTCTATGAGGCAGGAACCTGCGTCTATGCCCGTGCCGCTGCGCCAATTGGTGAGTTGGTCGTCCTTGAAGAGCACGAAATGCAGCCCTTCCTGCGGACTCAGAGCCGCCTGATGGAAATGCAAAGCCTCGCTTACCGCGAAGCTAAGGCACCGATCGCGGCCTAGAGCGCCCTTCAGTCGTCTCGCGACGCGCCCGGTACCCAGAGCACATCTTCGCGCCCGTCGTTGTTGCAGATTCGCGCGAGCACGAACATCAAATCAGAAAGACGGTTCAGGTAGCGGATTGATTCCGGGTTGATGTCGACTTTGTCCCCCAGCTCTACCGTCAAACGCTCCGCCCGCCGCACAACGGTGCGCGCCAAGTGGAAGTATGTCGCCGCCGCGCTGCCGCCGGGCAGAATGAAGGACTTCAGCGGCTCAAGTCGGTCGTTGTAGGTGTCGATATCCCGCTCGAGCTTTTCAACCTGCCCCTCGGTGACGCGCAGCGGCTCATAAGACAGTTCAGCATCCAGCGGCGTTGCCAGATCGGCCCCAAGGTCGAACATGTCGTTCTGCACCCTTGCCAGAATCCGGTCGAGGTCCTGCATCTCGCTAAGGTGAAGCCGCACAAGTCCGAGGACGGCATTGGCCTCGTCCACGGTGCCGTAAGCATCGACGCGCAAGTCGTACTTCGCCACGCGCGTTCCGGTGGACAGGCTGGTTTTGCCGCGATCGCCGCCTTTTGTGTAAATCCGGGAAAGTTCAACCATCGTTAAGTCCCTGCTGAACCACTGAGAAACATGAGCAGCAGGCACACGACGGTCCCGCCCTGACACACGGTCCGAAGCCGCATCAGGATGTTTCCGTATTTTGCGTTGAAGTCTCCGCCACGGCCCATGGAAAAGGCGCCGAGCAGCATGGTGACGAGTGTTCCTGCGAGGAAGACGAACGTCAGGATCAGAAAGATGGTTCTCATAGCCACTCAGTTGGGTTGTCGCACCAAAAAGTCAGGCCTAGCGCACCACGAAAGTCAAATCGTCGCGCTGCTGTGCGGCCTCGCTGATGGTGTCATAGAGCTTTGCCTGCCAGTCGTCGCGGCGCTTTGGACATGCCAGCCAACAAATCACCGTTGGGCCCGGCACCCAGTTCGGGTCGCCGAGGATGTCAGCGAGCGCGTCGAGGTTCTTTCCCGCCTGTACCCCCAGCTGTTCATACAGCCGGGAAAGCTGGGTCGTTTTATCGTCTGCGCCAGCGCCCAGGATGGTGGCGCGGCGGGGGATGGGGGTCTGGTTCATAGTTCAGGGATCCGCTTAAAGCTGTCGTAATGGTCAACCGTGACCCAGATAAAGCCGCGCTCGGTTAATTCGCGGTCAAACACCAGCCGCGCTGCACCGCGATTGCCGCGCACGTAGTCCAGATCGGCTTCGACGTAGCGGTTGCGGGGGCGTTGGGGCAGGCGACCTTCGCGGTTGCCAAAGGTATCGCCGCCGATCGCGCCGCTGATGTCGATATCATCCACGGTGGTCCCGGCGTTCTTCCACCCCTTGCCGCGCGCGACGCTCTTGGTCATGTAACATTCAGGCAGTTCACCGATCAGCCACAGATAAGCCGTGACCTGAGAAAAGGCATAGGGAAAGCGCAGCCCCTGCTCCTCGCCAAAGGCCACCAGCGTTTCAACCTCCGGACCATCGAGGTCGAGGTCGTGACCGCAGACCTGAGCCGATGCTTCACGCTGCTTGTAGGCTGTCAGGTCAAGGGCCTGCGCCTCACCCTGCAGCAGCAGCCACGCCGCCGCGCCAAAAACCAGCAGGCCAAGGGCGCCAAGACGGCTTAACAAGGGTCGTGTCTGCATCTCGCAGTTCTCCTGCCTGACATTCCGTGTTTTGCTGCGAGAAACCACAGGATGAACCCAAGCTCAAGGGTGCGGGTTCGATGTAAATGGATTGTGACCGATGGACCAACTTCCTGTCTCCCCTCTCAAGCCTGTGACCATGGCGGCGCTCGGTTCCGTGCGCGGCTTGCGGGTCGCAACGGGCAATTCCAGCACCCGATATGTGGGCCGCGATGACGTCACGCTGGCGCTGTTCCCGGAGGGTACGAGCGTTGCAGGCGTATTCACCAAATCGCGTTGTCCGAGCGCGCCGGTGGACTGGTGCCGCGCGGCGCTTGGCGCTGGGGCTACTGCGCGAGCCTTGTTGGTCAACGCCGGGAACGCCAACGCCTTTACCGGCGTGAAGGGCGTCGAGGCGTGCCGCGTGACAGCAGAAGCGGTTGCGGCGGCTGTGGGCTGTCGGGCGGAGGAGGTTATGCTGTCCTCGACCGGCGTCATCGGGGAGCCGCTTGAGGCGCAAGCCATCGCCGTCGCCGCGACCGCACTGGCGGAGGTCGCTGCCGAAGTCTCGCTTGAACCCGCTGCGCAAGCCATCATGACGACGGATACCTTTGCTAAGTGGGCCGTAGCTGAAGCTGACGGGGTGCAGGTGACCGGGATCTGCAAGGGCTCGGGCATGATCGCGCCTGATATGGCGACCATGCTGGGGTACATCTTCATCGATGCGCCTCTGCCCTCGGACTGGTTGCAGGCTACGCTGTCTGAGGTCGCTGAGCAGACCTTTAACAGCGTGACTGTTGATAGCGATACATCGACCAGTGACACCGTGCTTGCGTTTGCACTGGGCGGCGAAGGCGCTGTGCCGGGCGATCTGGATGCCGTGCGCGGGGCGATTTTTTCGGTTTGCGATCAGCTCGCCGAAATGCTTGCTCGTGATGGTGAAGGCGCGTCCAAGCTCATCACTATCGATGTTGAAGGTGCGGAAAGTGACGCCTCAGCCAAGACCATCGGCCTGTCGATTGCGAACTCTCCATTGGTCAAAACCGCTGTAGCCGGCCAAGACGCCAACTGGGGACGGGTGGTCATGGCGGTCGGCAAAGCCGGGGAACCGGCGGACCGCGATCGGCTGTCGATCTGGTTCGGGCCGCACCGCGTGGCAACCGACGGCCTGCGCGACCCGGCTTACAGCGAGGACGCTGTCTCGGCGTACATGACCGGCGATGATATTGGTATTCGGGTCGCGCTGGGTCTGGGCAGTGGGCGGGCGCGGGTGCGCACGTGCGACCTGACCCATGGCTACATCACCATCAACGGAGACTATCGCTCATGAGCGCCCACGCCTGCCGCTGGTTCCCGGAAACCCCTGCGCTGGCCAGCTTCAAGACGCCTACCCTGCAGCTGGATTTGTTTTCAGAAGAGCATGTGGATTTCGTGCAGCGGGAAGTTGCTCGGTGGGAGGTCGCACAGTGGCTTTCGCGGGTGCCGCATCCGTACCCAGACGGCGGCGCCGCCGACTTTCTTCAGCATACCCGGTCCGGTTTCGAAGCGGGAAACCAGCTGACGTGGGTGGTGTCGGACCGGCAAAACGGCAACCTGCACGGCATCATTGGCCTGCGCTATGAAGGCGAAGTCGAGGGCGCGTGGGAGCTGGGCTATTGGTACGCGCCCGACGCTTGGGGCCGCGGTATTGCCAGCGAAGCGGCTTTTCACGTGCTCGCCTTTGCCTTTGATTTTATGGAGGTCGCTTGCGTCTCCAGCGGTGTTCTGCACACCAATCATGCCTCGAAGCGGGTGCTCGAAAAGGTCGGGTTTGAAGGCTGGGTTGAAGGCGAAATCGATACGGCGCACAGCCAGCGTAAGCCCCATCTGGCAACGCAGATGAGTGCAGAGGACTTCAGGGCCTTTGTCTTCTCCGGCGGCTGTTCCCTGGTGCCTCAACTGGATCGCGAGGTGCCCGTGGTGTGGGTGGTCGCTGCAGCGCTCTACAACGAGCAGGATCAGGTGCTGGTCGCGCAACGGCCAGAGGGTAAGGCGATGGCGGGGCTGTGGGAGTTTCCCGGCGGCAAGATGGAGCCCAATGAAGGCCCGGAGGCCGCGCTGATCCGGGAGCTGCGGGAGGAACTGGGGATCGACGTCGGCGTCGGTTGCCTCGCGCCGCTGACTTTCGCCAGTTTCCCGTATCCGACGTTTCACCTGATGATGCCGCTCTACGCCGCGCGGAAGTGGAAAGGCACGCCGACGGGGCAGGAGGGGCAGGCGCTCAAGTGGGTGTCGAAGGCAGAACTCCGCAACCTCGCCATGCCACCAGCGGACGAACCGCTGGTGCCGGTGGTCATGGACTGGATGTAACCGCGCGGGCTGGCCCTAGTAGGACGAGGTGTCCAGCTTGGCGGCGCCGCCTTTGATCTCTGCAACAATGGCCGTGGCGGCGTTCTTCAGGATGCCAGCGTCTGATTGCACGGTTACAAACTGGAACCCCATGTCGATCATTCGCACAGCATAGCCCGCGCTGCCGTTGTGCAGGCCAACCGGCTTCCCAGCGTCGCGGCAGGCTTTGATGATGGTCTCAAACGCGCGCAGCACCACTTCGTTTTCCGTGTCCAGCGTAGGTCGCTGACCCAGCGCGTTCGCGAGGTCGTTAGGACCCACGTAGATGGCGTCGATGCCGTCTGTATTGACGATCTCCTCAACCTTTTCGAGCCCCTCTTTGGTCTCGACCATCGCCATGCGGATGATCTCGTCGTTGGCCTTATCAGTATAGTCCGCACCGCCATAAATCGACGCGCGCACCGGCCCGAAGGAGCGTGTACCCATGGGCGGGTAGGAGGCATAGTGCACCAATGCGCGGGCGTCTTCGCCGTTGTTGATCATCGGGCAGATCACCCCGTAGGCGCCCGCGTCGAGCACCTTCATGATCAGCCCAGCATCAAGCCACGGCACGCGGACAAAGGGCACCACGTCTGTGGTCGAAATCGCCTGGAATTGCGACACAGCGGTCTGGTAATCGATCAGACCGTGCTGCATGTCCACGGTGACACTATCCCAGCCGCAATGCGCCATCACTTCCGCGGTAAACGCTGCGGGTGTTGCCAGCCAGCCGTTCGCAGCGACGCCGCCCTGCTTCCAGAGTTCGCGGATTTTGTTCGGGCGCATGGTGTTCCTCCTCCTTGTCCAAGCCACTCGCCGCAAACTCTAGCCGCTTCTTTGCCCGTGTCGATCCAAGATGACGGGGCGGCATGCCTTTTTATCCCTATGCCTTGACCGGGCAGGCTCGTAAAAAGGGGGACTTTTTCGTTACGCGAGACCACGCCCCGGCATGACCGCCCCAACCGCCTTTCGCACTGTGTTCTTGTCGGACACGCATCTGGGAATGAGCGGCGTTCGCAATGCGACGCTGCTGTCATTTCTTGATGGGCTGTCCTGCCAGACCCTGTATCTGGTCGGCGATCTGATCGACGGCTGGGCGCTGCAGCGGCATTGGCAGTGGAGCGCGACAGACGACGCCATCCTTGCCGCCGTCGAGCGATTGGCCGCGCAAGGGACGCGGGTGGTCTACATCCCCGGCAACCACGACGATATGGTGCGTGAGGTGCTGTGGGTTGAGCGCTTCCGGGGAATGGAGCTGCGCTTGAACGACACCTACACCCTCGCAGATGGTCGCCGCTTCTACGTTTCCCACGGCGATCAGTTCGACACCGTGACCAACAACATGGTCTGGCTGTCGAAGTTTGGACACGTGCTCTATGAGGGCTACACCGCGATCATGCGGCAGGTGGCGCGAGCGCCGGGTCTAGGCTGGGCCGCCAATATGCCAGCGCAGGTCAAGAGCCTATCAAAGCGTATTTTTCAGCCTCAGGGCGCCTTTGAGCGCGGCTTGCGAGGGGAGGCCGAGGCGCTCAACGCCGTTGGTGCTATCGCTGGTCACATCCACCGCCCTGCGCTGAACACGAAGGACGGTTTCACCTATGCCAATTGCGGGGACTGGGTAGAATCTTGTACGGCCTTGGTAGAAGACGACACGGGCCGCCTCAGTCTGCTGTACTGGTCAGACGCAGGGTTGGTCGATCGAAAGGAGTTTGTCCGCTGATGCATATCCTACTGGTGAGTGACGCTTGGTATCCGCAGATCAATGGTGTGGTTCGCACGCTCGATACCACGCGCAAGATCGTAGAAGGCAAGGGCCATACCTTCAGCCGGATCACCCCGGACCTGTTCGACGTCAATATGCCCATGCCCATGTATCAAGAAATCGGGCTTGCGCTGTTCTGGCCTGGCGAAGTGAGCCGGCGGATCAAGAAGATCATCGAAGAGCGCGGCGCCATTGACGCGATCCACGTCGCAACCGAAGGCCCGCTGGGCATGGCGGCGCGGTCCTTCTGCCAGCGCAACAAGATCCCCTTTACCACGTCCTTTCACACCAAGCTCGCCGAGTACATCAACGAGCGAACAGGCGTCCCAGCAGAATGGCTGTGGCGCTGGCTGGAGTGGTTTCACCGCCCCGCGCAGCGTGTGTTGGTGACCAACCAGGGCATGGCCGACGAGCTCGCTGAATTCGGCATCAAGCACACGCATCTGTGGCCGCGCGGTGTGGATCTGGAGCAGTTCCACCCGTCAAAGAAACCTTCCACCCACGTCGCCGATCTGGCGCGGCCCGTCTTTGCCTACGTTGGTCGCGTGGCGGTGGAGAAGAACATCGAATCATTCCTCAAGCTTGATTTGCCCGGAACCAAAATGGTCGTCGGTTCCGGCCCTTCGCTGGAATCGCTCAAGACAAACTACCCGGACGCAGTCTTCACCGGTCCGCTGCACGGCGACGAGTTGGCAGCGGCCTACGCGGACTCGGATGTGTTTGTGTTCCCTTCGAAGACCGACACCTTTGGTCTGGTCCTGCTCGAGGCCTGCGCATCCGGCACCCCGGTTGCGGCTTTCCCGGTGACAGGGCCCAAGGATGTTATCACCGACCCACGCGCAGGAACCCTGCGCGAAGACCTGCATGAAGCCTGCATGACTTCACTAGATCTCAAGGCGGATGATGCACGGACCTACGCAGAAAAGTTTTCTTGGGACGCGGCGACCGATACCTTTATCGAAGCTCTCGAACGCACGTCAGTGACCGGCAACGAGTCCTAATCTTGGCGATTCATGAAGACAGCCGGTAAAGCCTTCGCCAGAAGGGGAAAAGCGGCGAAGGCTCCACCGGCCTTGCTGAGGGCACGGGAATGCTTTCGATCGTGCGGGTGACTAGCCCAGCAGGATCGTCCGGCGATCCATGCGATGGGCCACCTCAGCAATTTCGTAGCGAACTTGCGCGTTGCCGGTTTCCTGAAACGAAAGGGACCGCCACTTGCTCAGGGCTTCTTCGTGGGTCTTGAACGGCCCATGGATCTGGTTTGAGCGGGTCAGGACAGACTCAAACGACGTGTCCGTAAACTCACCGCCGATCACGTAGAAGAACGTCGTCGCGGGACGGGCTTCGGGTGCCGTTGCGGGCTGGGTGGCTGCGGTTGGCGCAGTGGCTGTAGCTGGCATGGTTCGTTCTCCATAGCTGTGGGTTGGTGAGCTGATCCGGGGAGGGTACAGCTCGGTTGATGAGGGGTTGATGAGTCAAATAGAGGGGCCGGTGGCCCCCCTCTTCTCGGAGCCCTTTAAGCGGTGGCTCCGATTATGATCGGAGCGCCTAGAACGCAGCGGCTTTGACGTCGAACTGTTCTTCTTCCGTCGAGCCGGTCAGCGCGGTGACCGATGAGGTTCCGCCCTGGATCGTCGTGGTCACGTCGTCGAAATAACCTGCGCCCACTTCCTGCTGGTGCGAAACGAAGGTGTAACCCTTCTCCGCATCGGCAAACTCCTGCTCCTGCAGTTCCACGTAAGCCGACATCCCGCGCTGAGCGTAGTCGTTGGCGAGGCGGAACATGGAGTTCCACATTGAGTGGATGCCCGCGAGCGTGATGAACTGGTAGCGGTAGCCCATGGCCGCTAGCTCGGTCTGGAACTTGGCAATGGTCGCGTCGTCGAGGTTGCGCTTCCAGTTGAAGGACGGTGAGCAGTTGTAGGACAGCAGCTGGTCCGGGTATTCCTTCTTGATCGCCTCAGCAAACCGACGCGCTTCATCCAGGTCCGGCTTCGCCGTCTCACACCACACCAGGTCGGCATAGGGTGCGTAGGCGAGGCCACGGGAAATGGCCTGATCCAGCCCGGCGCGGGTCTCGAAGAAACCTTCCGCGGTGCGCTCGCCGGTGATGAACGGCGCATCGTAAGGGTCAACGTCGGACGTCACGAGGTTCGCAGCGTTGGCATCGGTTCGGGCGAGGATGATGGTTTCCGTGCCCATAACGTCGGCCGCGAGGCGCGCAGAAATCAGCTTTTGCACCGCGTCCTGTGTCGGAACGAGCACCTTGCCGCCCATGTGTCCGCACTTCTTTACCGATGCGAGCTGATCTTCGAAGTGAACCCCAGCAGCACCGGCACCGATGAGACCTTTGGCGAGTTCGAAGGCGTTCAGAACGCCGCCAAAACCCGCTTCGGCGTCAGCTACAATTGGCAGGAAGTAGTCGATGAAGGCTTCCTCGCCCGCTTCTGTCCCCTTGGCCCACTGGATTTCATCCGCGCGGATGAAGGCGTTATTGATCCGTTCCACCACGGCCGGAACTGAGTTCACGGGGTAGAGCGACTGATCCGGGTACATGGTGGGCGCAGTGTTCGCGTCTGCTGCGACTTGCCAGCCGGAGAGGTAAATCGCCTCGATCCCTGCTTTGGCCTGCTGCACCGCTTGACCGCCCGTCAGCGCACCGAGTGAGCGAACCGCCTTGTCGTCGCCTTCACGGTTTACCAGCGCCCACAGCTTCCGCGCGCCATCCAGCGCAAGCGTGTTCGCCCGCGTCTTGGAGCCGCGGAGACGCACCACGTCTTCCGCGGTGTAGCCGCGCTTGACGTTGGCCCAGCGTGGGTTGGTGGCCCAGTCCTGCTGGAGTTCGGCGATTTGATCCTTGCGTGTCTTCGTCATCGTTTTCGTTCCCAAGTCATGTGGGTGGAGGAGAGATGAGAGACAGCTTGCCGCACCCGCCGAAGCCTGTCAGACGTGGTTGAGTTCACTTGATAAGATTTACAAACTTTTTCGCAGTTTGCATGTTAATAATTTACTGTGTTATACGTTTGGGATGGCAGTGGAACGAAAACTTTTTCTCGGTCACAAACTCCGACGGCTCCGGCGGGAGGAAGGCGTGACCCAAGCCCAGATGGCGCACGATCTGGGTATCTCCGCCGCTTATCTGAACCTCATCGAACACAATCAGCGGCCCATCACGGTCAATGTCCTGCTGCGGCTGGGTGATGCCTTTGGCGTCAACATTCAAGAATTCGCCATTGATGATAGCGATGTTCAATCCAGCCGTTTGCAGGAGGTGCTGGCCGATCCTTTGTTCGCCAGTCTCGATCTGTCCCGACAGGATCTGCGCGACGCGGTCGAGCGCGTACCGCTGATCGCAGAGGCGCTTCAACTTGTTTATAGCCGTTATCAGCAGGGCAGCGGAACCGACGCGCGTCCAGCAGGCGATGCACTGCTCGGGCGACCGGCGGAGGTCGATGAACTCCTCGACGTTTTGGAAGCGAGGCAGAACCACTTTCCGGCGCTAGAGGCCGCGGCGGAAGCTCTGTCCGATGAAGCCGGTTTGCGCCAGAGCGCGCTTGAGTCGGGGCTGACCCGTCACCTTGCTGAAGCGCACGGCCACGTCGTTCGTTCCATGCCCTCAAGGGTGATGGAAACCACCGCCTACCGCCACGACTTTCATGGCAAGCGCGTGCTGTTCAATGAGTTGGCCCCGTTAGAGACGCGCGTTTTTGCCTTGGGCGTAACTGTTGCGGAGCTGCAGCTGAGGGACGAGATCAACGACATCATCGCCGCCACCAACCTGCGGGAACCGGCAAGCGAAGCCATGCTTCGCGCCACACTGACCAGTTACTTTGCCGGTGCCCTGATGATGCCGTACGCGCGCTTTACCGAAGCTGCGCTCGAAACCCGGCACGACATCGATATTCTGCAAGCACGCTTTGGGGCCAGCTTTGAACAGGTTGCGCACCGGCTGACCACCCTGCAACGGCCGGGAACCCGCGCTTTGCCCTTCTTTTTGCTGCGCATGGACGCGGCAGGGAATGTTTCCAAACGATTCAGCGCTGGCGGGTTCTCGATCTCGCGCTATGGCGGGGCCTGCCCGGCCTGGTCGATCGTCAATGCCCCTCAACATCCTGGCAATCTTGGCATCGACAAAGTGCAGTTGCCCGAAGGGGGAACCTTTCTCTCGCTGGCCAAATCGATCCGAAAGGGCCTGCCGCTCGCTGGGCGACCTCAGCGGCGGCTGACGGTGGTGCTGGGCTGCTCCTTCGAGCACGCCGAGCATGTGGTCTATGCCGACGCCTTGCGAGATGCGCCCGCCGCCTCAATTGGTACAAACTGCCGCCTGTGCCCTCGCGCACGCTGCGAGTATCGCGCTTTTCCGGCATCAGGTGCAGCCCGCCTTTAGGGGGTGACGCTTCTAGGGGTGAGCCGTCGCGTTTGCACAAGCTAGGCCCCCTCAAAAGGCCCATGCGCGGGGAACGGAACGCTCCTGCTATTTCAGCTTCACGGGACGCGGTTCGCGGTTCTCATCTGACGTCCAAATCCCCACCACCACGTTGGGCGTCTCGCGGGAGTTGTCGTCATGACAAGCACGGTGAACACCAACCGGCCAACCATCCCTTTGTTGATGCTGTTGGCTGGGCTGTTTTTCTTTTCGGTTCAGGATGTGCTGATCTCGGACCTGACGAAGCGCTACCCGGTGCATCAGGTCGTTTTTGTGCGCTCGCTGGTCAACATCTGGCCGTTGATCCTGCTCAGCTTTGCGTTCGACCAAGGCAAGAACATGCAGGTCACAAAGTTCTGGTTTCTGTTCCTGCGTGGGGGCCTGCTGTCGCTGTCCTACACCTGCTACTATCTCGCGCTGGCGGGGCTCGATTTTGCGCAGGCCACGGCGCTGTACTTTACCGCGCCGCTATTCATCACCTTTTTAAGCTGGGTCACGACGCGCGTGCCGATTGGTTGGCGACGGCTCACGGGCGTGGTGATTGGCTTTATCGGCGTGCTGTTCATCGTACAGCCGGGCGCGGGCGAGATCCCGCTGCTGCCCGCGCTGATGGCTGTGGCGTCGGCGTTCTTTTATTCCCTCTCTGCGCTGATGACCAACTGGCTGGGCCGGACAGAATCCACAACGGTGCAGTCGATTACCTTCGTCATCATGAACCTGATGTTCGGTGCGGTGTTCTGGGCTGTGTTCGGCGACGGTTGGGCGGTCGCGCATGCGCCTGAAGGCCTTGAAGTCCTGCTTAAGGCGTGGAGCTGGCCGACGCGGAATGATGTGCTGATTATGGTCTTCATCGGCTTGGGGTCGGCGCTGGGGTTCATCATGCTGACGGCGGCATACCGTAACCTTGAGCCGTCCTTTGCTGCGCCCTTTGAATACTGCCTGATGGGGTACAGCCTGCTTTGGGGCATCCTGTTCTTCAAGCAGTACCCGGACGCCCTGACGATCATCGGGATCTCCATCATTCTGTTCTCCGGTTTGTTCGTCCTGTACCGCGAAGGCGAGCGGCGGCAGTCGATCGTCCGCCGCCTGTTCCGCCCGCGCCGGGTTCGCTAGACCCTCTCTGCACGGGGGGCTATAACCACCCTTTCAATCGCTGATAGCAAGAAGGCGGCGCGGCATGCGGATTGTTTTGGGCGTGGGACTTGTTCTGCTGGCTGGCCTGTTGGGCGGGGGCGTGTTCGCGGGGAACGCGATTTACGGTGCCAACGTTCAGGTTGACCCGAACTGTCACGATTACCCTATTTTCAGCGCCGACGCCGCCAAGCTGACAGTTGCCAGCAACCCGCTCGCCCATCGCATTGATCCCGGCGTCTATGAGCGTGTAGAGCGCGTGGACTTCCCTGCGCGTGATGGCGGGGTCATCGTCGCGGGGCTCCACCTTCCTGGACCCGAAGGCGCGCCGCTGATCATCGCGGTGCACGGTTTTACCGGCTGCAAGCACCACAAACACGGCCTGAGCGTTCTTGGTATTCTGGGGAGCGAGGGTTACGGCGTTCTGGCCATCGACTTGCGTGAGCATGGGGAGTCCACCGTCGTGGACGGCGTAGCCGCCTTCGGCAGTGACGAGTTCAGCGACGTTCTTGGTGCCTATGACTATGCAAAAGGGACGCTCGGCCAGCCGTGGGCAAAGATTGGGCTTTGGGGGGAGAGCATGGGCGGTTCAACTGCCCTGATCGCCAACATCCGCGAGGACCTCGGGCCGCTCTTCCTCGATGCGCCCTATGCTGACATCACCACCGTGCTCAAGGACAACGCAGACCGCGCCAGCGTGCCGCCCTGGTCCATCGACCTGATTGTCCCGTCGGTCCAGTTGCTGCGTGGGCATGATTTCAAGGCTGCCAGTCCCATAAAGGGGCTGGTGCAGCATGCGGATCAGCCGATTTACTGGGTCCACGGAACAGCAGACGAAACGACAGGTATTCACCACGCGCACTGGGCGATGGAAGTTGTTGAAGGCGGTTCAAACAAGACGTTTTACCTGCCTGAAGGCTTAGGTCACGTCGCCACGCTGTGGGACCGACCAACCGAATACCGCACCGCGCTGCTCGGCTTTTTTGACCAACACTTGAGGGATTGAGTTTGTGATTTTTGGTATTTCCCTTGCGGATTTCATCGCCTTTGCCAGCGTTATGGCCGTCGGGGCAATCATTGCGGGCTTTATCGCGGGGTTGTTCGGGGTCGGTGGTGGGGTGGTCATGGTGCCTATTCTCACCGAGTTGTTCGGTCTGGGTTTGGGAGGCTCTGATCCCTCTCACGCGCAACATCTGGCCGTTGGTACCTCGCTGGCGATCATCATTCCAACCTCCATACGCTCGGCCCGAACGCACTTTGCGTCGGGTAAAATGGACATGGATCTGCTGCGGAAATACCTGATCTTTGTGCCGCTGGGCGTTTTGCTCGGGCTGGTACTGGCCCGTTACATGGACGCGAGCGCGCTCGGCTTGGTGTTTGGTGTGATCGCCTTCACCGTCGGCGCTTACCAGCTCGTTGCCTCCCCCAGCCTGCAGCTCGCCAAGCAGGTCCCGGGAACGCCTATAGCGCAGGGCGCGGGGCTGTTCATTGGGACGTCTTCCACGCTCATGGGCATCGGTGGCGGTGTGGTGAACAACCTGTTCATGTCGCTCAGTGGCGCGGACATCAAGCGTGCGATTGCGACTTCTGCCGGGGTTGGAGTCCTGATCTCGATACCGGCGGCGCTGGGGTTTGCAGTAATCGGTCTGGGGCAGGGCAGTCTGCCGCCCCTGTCCATCGGTTACGTGAACCTGCTCGCGCTCGCCTTTATGATCCCCTTTACCATCATCATGGCCCCCATCGGCGCTCGCTTGACCCACCGTCTGCCCGGTGCGCTAACCAAGAAGTTGTTCAGCGCATTCCTGATCCTCGTTTCTTTACGGGCTTTTTGGAAAGTCTTTGCCGGTTGAGCCCTTGCGCGGATGCAGGAAAATCTGCGAAAGTCTGCGCCAGACGAGGGGGATTTTAGGATGTCAGCCGAACTTGATCAGATTGACCGCGCAATTTTAACGACTTTGCAGCGGGACAGTCGGCTTTCTATGGCCGAGCTGGGAGAGAAAGTTGGGCTTTCGTCTTCGGCCTGTCACCGCCGGGTGTTGCAGTTGCAGACGGCTGGGGTGATCGAGGGCTACGCGGCACGCCTTAACGCAAAATCACTCGGTCTGGACCTGCACTTCATCGTTGATGTCTCGTTGAATTCGCAAGCAGAAGAGGTGCTCGAGGCCTTCGAGCGTGCGGCAAGTGACAATCCGTCGGTGTTGGAGTGCTACCTGATGGCCGGGCAAGCCGATTATTCTTTGCGCGTATCGGCCCGCGATACGGCGCACTATGAAGAAGTGCACCGCCAGATCGCTCACATGCCTAGCGTGAGCAACATCGAATCAAAGCTGATCCTGCGCGGGGTCAAGAAGTGGATGGGCTACAAAGTCTAGCAGCCCATCCGGTTGCGTTGCCGCGCGCCGCTTAGAGCGACGTGTCGTCGTAGAACATGATCGACCCGTTCCAGGTCTGGGTCACCTCTTCATCGTTGACGAAGTAGGTCGCCGTTCCGGCTTCGCTGATGCCGACGAGCAACTCGTCCGCGCCAATGTTGCCCTCGGCCCGTTCTGCCTCTTCAATCGAACCCGGAATAACCAGCAACTCAACAGCCCCCGGAACCGGCTCAGTCGTGTAGAGCTGGGTCGCGATCTGCGGCGTGGTTGGGTCGATGTCAAAGAAGCGGATGATCGGGGTCTGGTCGAGCACGTCGAGAACGGCCAGTTCGAGATCATCATCACCGTCAAAGTTGCCCGCTTCAATCTGGCTCGCCTTGATGTCCGAGACGTGCAAGTCATCATTGGTGAGGGTGAGCGCTTCCGGCGTGTCTAGGCCGCTATGGAAGGCTTTGCTGAAGTAGATGCCCTTGTCCGTAGCCGTATAGACAACGTTGCCGATAACCGCGACGTCGTTGTGGCTGATCCCACTTCCTGCGCTGACAACACCGTCGCCTGGGCTGCCTTCGAGGAAGACCATACCGATGCCGTCACCGCCGTTACCGCCGTGCAGACCTACGGAATACTCCGTGTCGTTCAGGATCATGCTCTCGACTTCGTCGAAGTTCCAATTGCCCTGAAGCTGCTCGGAGTTAAAGGCGTACTCCAGATCGTCGTAGTAGACGGAGTAAAGCGCGTCTTCAGCCGCGACTTTGTTGGTGCCGCCACCGATCACCATGATTTTTTTCATGTTGGTCGATGAGGTTTCCTTGGACGCGTTGTTGGAGTTGAAGTGGCCGATGACCACGTCTTCAACCTGCGCCGGCTCGGAGTCCTTGTCTGCCGCTTTGAATGAGAATTCACCGGACTTGCCGACTTCCCAGATCTGTACGACGGAGTCCGTCCCGTTCGTTCCGCCGCTCCCCGCGACGACGATGTCGAGGTAACCGTCACCATCGATGTCGTCCATGTCGAGCGCACGCAGTTCGTGGATGCGGTATTCTTCATCCTCAATGCCATCGACGGCATAGGTCTTTGTTCCGGCAAAGCCGCCGGTGCCGTTCAGCTCGTGAACCTGGAAGTCAGAGATCGAATCCGAGTGGAAGGACGCGATCATGTGCTGTCCACCATCGATGTTGTACTCGTACTCGGCTTCATCCATGAACGGCAGCCAATCGGTACTGTCCGCAGCGCCGGAGGACGTGCTGTTCATGCCATTGAACTTCAGACGGGTGATACCAGCTTCGCGAACATACTGCAGTGGGCCGTCGTCGTCTTCGGAGTTGCTGATGGTGAATTCAAAGGTCCGGAATGCTGTCATGGCTGAGCCATCGGAGACCTCGATCACAACCGTCGCCGTGTTGTGGTCGAACAGCGTGCCGTCGGCGTCGTTGCCGGGCTGGCTGTAGTCCAGACGTTCGTTGATCACGAGCTCATTGTTCTCGTTGATCTCGAAAATGTTGGTGATCGTCGAGCCTAAGTGCTGGGAGTCGATCCGGTAGCTCAGCTCATCATTTTCCGGGTCGGTCGCGGAGAGAGTGCCGACAATGGCGTCCGCCTCGACCAGATCGAAGCTGCCAGAGGTGTTGCTGAACTGACTGAAGGTAACTGACGTCGGGCCTTTGTTTTCCGGGTCAGTGTTGGTGATGGGGAATTCAGGATCGGTGCCGTCGTCGATTTCCTCGTCATCGCCGCCGCTGCCATCGCCGTCGCCGTCTTCACCAGAGCCATCGCCGTCTTCGCCAGCGTTTTCGCCGTCACCTTCGCCGTCTTCGGATCCGTCGCTGTCACCGTCGCCGGTTCCGTCTGCGTCGCCATCGTCTTCGTTGGCGAAGGGGTTACCGAGATTGCCGGTGGCTGCTGCAGCGCCTAGGCCGAGCGCGCCCATGCCGAGAACACCAGCTGCAATGGGAAGACCCCAGCCGCCACCGACTCCATAGACACGCGAGAGAATGGACGTTGACTGTGTGCTCATCCCGAGATCGCCAGCAACATCAGCGGCAAGCCAAACATCGCCCGCGTTAAAGGCGTAATCGCCCGCTTGTGCCGTCAGCAGTTCGCCGCTCTTCAACTGCAGGGCAAGGCTGCCGTCGTCAAGGCGCTCGGAGCTAAGAACATCCGTTTGGACGTTGCGGAAGT